>JAKSDC010000195.1 GCA_022360275.1 Chlorobiales bacterium | reverse complement strand
CTTCTGCCAATGCTTTTCGGCGAAAACCCGCCAGACATTTACCATACCGCATTCAAACTGCTACGTGACGTATTAGGGCCGGATGATCTCGTCATTGCGAGCACCGACCTTTCACACTACCCTTCCTGGAACGACGCCTGCACTATTGATCGTAAAACGATTCGTTTCATCGTCAAAAAGGATATCCAGGGACTCGAAAAACACGTCAAGGAAACATTGCAGCAAGGAATTGCTCATGAGGTCACTCTTTTCTGCGGGCCGGACTGCATTAAAACCCTTCTGCAGCTCGCGGATCATCTTGGCTGGCAAGCAAAAGAGCTTTCTTATGCAAACAGCGGCGACATGCCTCTTGCCGATAAGGAAGCCGTTGTCGGTTATGGCGCTGTGGCTTTTTACGAATCATACGGCAATCCCACCTCGCTGCATGATCCGGTAAATACGTTCGGCCTTTCGCCGGACATATCGTGAAGAACTGTCAGATCTGTATCTGAGAGGATTTGGAAGCGCGGCATACTGCAGATAAGAAGAAATGCCGGTGAGCGGCACCCGGCGATGGCGAACCGTTTTATCGTGCCCTTCTTTTTTCCCGCTGTTTTTCCCGATAGTGCATGAAAGCTGTTCCGTCAGGGCTGCTTTCTTTGAGATCACCTATATCGGGGAAAAACCCGTACCTGCCGATATCAACCAGTTCCGGCAAAAGAAAAAGTCCGGCTGTTTGCAGAATCAGCTTCATCGTGGTCGATTATTCGGCAAAAAAGCTCAACGGCATTGCATCCCGGTCATGAGTTTTTTATCATAGATTTTCTGACAAGCGGATTTTTCACCGGCCATTCACCATGGCAAACAGAAACCTTTTTTCTGAACCGGTTTTTCGGTACAGATTATTATTATTTATATGCCATTGCCATGTATTACTGAACCAATCCAAGATAAATATGAAACGTTTTTTTTCATCTCATACACTCAGTGCATTACTGATAGCCTCGATTGCGACCTTCTCAGGATGTGAGCAGCAAACCGGTCCTGTCTCCGAAAAGCAGCCCGAAACGTCTGTAGAGTCGGAAACTCCTGCCGAAACGAGCAATGAAACCGTTTCAGAGGAGAACTCTGCTGCAATTGCAAAAAAAGAAGCGGCCGAAGCCGCACTCAAAGAAGGAGAAGCCATTTATCAAAAAAATTGCCAATCCTGCCACACCATGTCACCGCCTGCAAAAAGCGCTCCGTCAATTATCGCTCTTGCAGGCCAGTACCGGGCACGCTACAGCAAAAAAGCGGGCGCTGTTGCCGATATGGTAGCGTTCATGAAAGAACCCGCGGTTGGCAAATCAATTCTCGGCTCCAAAACATTTGAACGCTTCGGCCTGATGCCAGCAATGTCATTACCTGATGAGGAACTGGAGAAAGTAGCCGGCTGGCTCTGGGACCAGTACGATCCCAATTTTGAAGGCGCCGGAGACTGCGAGTAAGCAGAGAGCTGCCGCTGAACGATCCTCGGGGCCCTGCCGGGAAAAAACATATGTGCCGGAACGGCCCCGCTTGCTTCCCTTTTGACCATTCTTTCCTCTTTCCCTTGACAGGTCCGGCTGTTCGACGAGGCAATAATAACTTTTTTAAATGGCATAAAACTGGCTATTTTGCATCCGAAAACATCTTGTTACCGGCAGCATCAAATCAGCAGAAAACCATGAACATGAAACGTTTTTTGTCGGGCCTTGCATTAACGGCAACGCTTTCAGCAATGCCGGTTTCCCTGCCACCTTTCACCTCTATGGAAAACTTTGCTTCTCTTGCACCATTTGCAATTGCAGCTGAAAACACACAAAACGCAGAGCAGCTTTACACGGCAAACTGTCAGCTCTGCCACTCCATGCGCCCCCCTGCAAAAACAGCCCCGCCCATCGTAGGGCTTGCCGCGCGTTACAGAACCGTTTATGGGAACAAGGAAGACGCAGTCAAGGCAATGGTGTCCTTCATGAAAGCACCCGATGCAAGCAATACCGCCCTTGGTCCTCGGGCGATAAAACGTTTCGGGCTGATGCCAGCGATGTCCATGTCGGACGGGGAACTCGAAAAAGTGTCAGGGTGGCTCTGGGACCAGTACGATCCCAATTTCGAAACGCGGGGAAATTGCCGTTAAAGCAGGAAAAAAGGTGAGTATGTACCCTTGGGCAGACTCGAACTGCCGACCCACAGTTTAGGAAACTGTTGCTCTATCCGCTGAGCTACAAGGGTATGCGGGTAAATGTAATACTTTTCTCTATCCACCCCAAATCTACGTGCGCCCGAACAGCCTGTCAAGCTGTTCGAGAGATATCCTGATAATAACAGGGCGTCCGTGAGGACAGACATACGGCATTTTCGTCGCAAAAAGCCTGTCGATCAGCGAGCGCATGTCTTCAAGGCTCAGTTTTTGCCCGCTCATAATTGCATTCCGGCATGAATATGATTTCGCGAGATTTTCCCGTTTTTCGAGTTTCAGCTTTTCGGCATTCTGCTGGTACTCCTGGATCATATCCTGGAGAATGTAGGATTCCGAGCCGCTCAGCACATCCTGGGGCACTCCTTCTATCATCACCGTTCTAGCTCCCAGCCTGTTCAGGTTGAAACCAAGCCGTCCGAGGTCTTCGGAGATCTCTTCGTATACCTCAAACTCCCACGGCTTCAGTTCCACTTTCTGGGGAAACAGCAGTTGCTGCGAATTCGGCACATTGTTGTCCATAATGTCCACGGCACGTTCATAGAGAACCCGTTCATGCGCAACATGCTGGTCGATAACCATGAGCCCGGTTTTGATCTGGCAAAGAATGTACTTGTTATGCAGTTGCCAGATTTTGGGCTCGGTCTCCTGTTCCTCATGAAGCTTTTCGTCTTCAAGCTTACCCGTAGCTTGAACGAAATCACTTCTGCGGAGTTCCCTTTGAGAAGCCCCGAATAGTCCCTTTCCCGGGGCGAATATCTCGCCCTGTTCACCGACAACCGGGCCTGCCGGAAGGTTTTCACCGCCGTTAGCCCCACTGTACTCTTTGTACAGTCCCCTCGTAGTTGACGATCCGGAAGAGAGTTTCTGAAACTCAAGTTTTGTTTCGCTACTTTCGGAACCCCTCCGGGCAAAAGCCTGACAGCCTTCCCGCAAACCCGCACCGCCGACGTCAGGAGAAAAGTTTCGTGACCTGACAGCCTTTCTGATGATCGTGTAAAACATCGTGCGAACGTTTCGATCATCTTCGAATTTGACTTCGAGCTTTGCAGGATGCACGTTCACGTCGATCTGTTGTGCATCCAAACCCAGAAAAAGAAGCGCGAAGGGAACCTGGCGCTCTATGAGCAACTCCCCGTAGGCCTGCTGTAATGCCTGGACAAGCATCCTGTTCTGTATCACACGACGGTTCACATAGATAAACTGCTCGTTTTTATGACGTTTCTGCATTGCCGGTTTGCCGATATAACCGTGGAGAGAAAGAAAATCGTTATCCTCATGCACCTCTATCAGGCTGCTGGAAAAGTCATCGCCAAAAAAGAAGTTGAGACGCTCATGAATATCGGTGCTTCTGAAATCGAACAGTTCCTGCTCGTCATTGAACATCTGCCACTGTATCTCGGGGTAGGCAAGCACCTGCGCCTTTACGCTCTCGAAAATATGCTTGAACTCCGTTGCGTTTGTTTTAAGAAACTTCCGGCGGGCCGGAACGTTATAAAAGAGATTTCTGACGCTTACCATGGTGCCGGAATCACATGCCGCCTTATCCTTTTCAACAAGCTCCCCTCCTTCATAGCGAAGCTGAATCCCGACACTGTCGCCTTGCCGGCGCGTTTTGATTTCGAAGTGGGAAACCGACGAGATGCTTGCAAGTGCTTCGCCCCTGAATCCAAGAGTCCCCAACGCCTCGAGTTCCTCGGCAGTTGAGATTTTGCTGGTAGCAAACCGTTCGACACATTTCGCGGCATCCTCCTCGTCCATTCCCTCCCCATTGTCGATGACCTGAACAAGCTGTCTCCCGGCATCTTTCACAGAAACGGCAATCCTCGTCGCGCCTGCATCTATGGCATTCTCCAACAGTTCTTTGACGACTGATGCCGGACGCTGAACAACCTCTCCGGCAGATATCTTGTTTGCAACGATATCAGGCAATCTGTTGATTCTCGGCATGAAACGTCCTCTACTATTCGTATTGAAATTGACAACTGCTCTTTACAAGAATCCGATATCTTTTCCTGTTCCCGTTCCCAAAACACCAGGAACATTTTATCCCTTCGAAAGAATACATGACTTCTCAAATAGCTAAAAAAACTTCAGCACAAAAACCCTTATTAGGAAAAAAACCTCTAAATTATTTTCAACCTTTATGAACACCGTAACAATGAATACTACACGGAGAGCATCATTATGACAAGGAAAAGAACGGTATGGACACTGCTGCTTCTGCTCGCCTTATCGGGAGCTGTCGGCATAGCATCCTTCAAGCATCAGAGCGGTTCTGATGCGGGTTCACTCAATGCTCATGCGGCCGGGGCAAAACCTGCGGCCGGGCTGGAAAAACTCATCGGAACCTGGAAGCTGGTCAGGGTTTCCGTTACTCCGGACTTTCTCAACGTGCCTATTCCGATCAACACCTTTGACGCAACCGGATCCGTAAGTGAAAAGCGGACCTACACCATTGAGGCGAATGGCTCCTTTTTCGGCAGCAGTTACGATTATCTGGGGAACGGCAATATCGACGTACAGGGAAAAAACCTCACCCTGACCATCAACGAAGGAACGATCATCATCAATGAAAAAAAGAAAAAAAAGGACAGAAAAGGCAGAAGAATTACCGGGACATATCGCATTACCAATCAGGATACCCTGCACGTTAAAGCAGTTAAATACCAGGATGGGATCAGTTACACTTTCGACCTTGCATTAGTGAATTCGTGAGCGAGTTCTTTCCAAACCATTCTCAGAGCTGCCTCGCTGAAACGGATCTTGTTACGCCGACGGTCACCCTGCGTATAAAAAGTAGATGTGATCATTTCGATTCGGTCACCTTCTTTTCGGCGTGCGAGGCCAAGACACACCATCCCAACCGGCTTTTGTTTGGTTCCCCCGTCCGGGCCGGCGATGCCTGTGGAAGAGATTGCTATATCAACACCTGCCCTCATGAGACATCCTCGGGCCATTTCTGCGGCAACCTCTTCGCTGACTGCCCCGTGCAGTTCGAGAGTCTCCGCCTTTACGCCGAGACTCCTCTCCTTCGAAGCATTGCTGTACACCACGAAACCCTGCTCAAAATAACGCGAAGAACCGGAAATATCGGTCAACCTGCTGGCAATGAGCCCGCCGGTACAGGACTCTGCTGTTGCAATCCTGAGTCTACCGGACAGAAGTCGTCTGCCGATCAGTTCTTCGAGAGATATGTCGGTAGTCGCATAGACAAATTCCTTTGCCGCTTTGGCAATAGCATCCACTACTTCAAGGTTATCGCGCTCGACAGAGACCTCGTCCGCCCCAATCGAACTCACTCTGAGGTTTACACCCGCCGCATGGGGAAGATAGGCCAGCGACGTGCCCCCCGGCAACCTGTTCTCGATGTCACCGATGATTCCGGCAAGCCCTGTTTCACCGATACCGGTTGTCTTAATATGCGAATGCTTGATAATGCTGCCGGATTTAACGGAAAAGAAAGGGACTACACTATTTCGCATCATAGATTCCATTTCTTCCGGCACCCCTGGCATCAGTACGAGATAGTGCCCCTGAAAACGCTCTCCGCAGGGAATAATCATGCCGGGCGCAAGGCCCGCCTCATTCTGGACAACCACCGATCCCCTGATAACCATCGCATTGTCACGCAGGAACGCTGAAGGTGTTTGCCCTCGCTTGCTACAGGTTTCAAGTGTTTTGTCATATATTTCCCGGTCGAGCACAAGCTCTTCCTTCAGAAGCTGCTGTGCCGATTTTTTCGTTCTGTCGTCAGGTGTCGGTCCGAGCCCCCCGGTTACGAGCACCAGCTCCGACCGTCTCAGCGATTCTTCAAACTGCCTGACAATCGCCTCTTCACTGTCGGAGCATGCAATGATCCTTTGCACACCGACCCCTGCGCCTGCGAGCTCAGAACAGATAAGCTGCGCGTTGGTATTGACTTTCTCCCCGGTCAGGAGCTCATCACCGATGGATATTATCTCTGCAATCATAGGGATTCTAAATCAGATAGCTGGCAATGCGCAGGATATCGGCAAATACCCCTCCGGCAGTCACCTCGCCTCCTGCACCCGGTCCCTTTACTACAAGCGGAGTATCGAGATACCGGTCGGTGGTGAAAACCACCATGTTTTCCGTGCCGTTCAAACCAGCAACGGGATTTGAAAACGGCAGCGTTTTCACACTGATTCTGGCTTTGCCTTCGCTTATCTCACCCGCATAGGCAATGGTCATGTCGTCCCCGGCCGCTTTCCGGATCATCTCTTCATAACCGGCATCTGCGGAACCCAGCTTCTCCATAAATGTTTCGACACTCATCTCGGCCCTCAGCTCTTCGGGCACAAGGCTCTCACACTCGATATCCTCATACTCGAGCCTGTAACCGAGCTCCCTGCCAAGAATGAGGAACTTTCTTGCAAAATCGGCTCCTGAAAGGTCTTCGCGGGGATCAGGCTCGGTATAGCCTGCATCCTTGGCTTTCTTGACAATCTCGCTGAACTTTCCGCCCTTACGAAGCTCGTTGAAAATATAGCTTAACGTCCCGGAAAGCACACCTTCGATTTTAACGATCTTGTCGCCGCTGTTCCGAAGGTCGTTGAGCGTGTTGATAATTGGAAGCCCGGCCCCGACGTTGGTTTCATAAAGAAAACGCGCATTCGAGGAGCACTGGGCATTCTGTATGGTTTCATACAGCGACCATGAACCAGCCATGCCCAGCTTGTTTGCCGTAACAACCGAGATGTTGGATGCGAGAAGTTCAGGGTAGCTTTCCGCAACTTCTGCGCTCGCAGTACAATCCACGAAAATGGTATTGTGCAGATTCCTTGCCTCGATCTGCTCAATATAGTCCTTGATTGTTTTCCCGTCATCCCGCGGCTTGAGCGCTTTCTCCCAGTTCCGGAGGTCAATGCCATCATCTCTGAGAGCCATCTTTCTTGTATTCGCCATGCCGCTGACGACAACCTCCAGGTCCATCTCTTTGCGGAGTGTGAGGCTGTGATCGCGAAGCTGTCCGATAAGACTTTTTGCAATGGTTCCTGTACCGGCAATAAAAACATGGACTTTTCGACGGGAGAGGAAGAACGACTCATGGACACAGTTGAGCGCCTTGTCTTCATCACGGCTGTCAACCACAAACGAGATATTCATTTCGTTCGAACCCTGCGCAACGGCAACGACGTTGATGCCGTTTTTACCGAGGGTCTCGAAAAGATGCGCCGACACGCCGGGATGTCCCGACATGTTGTTCCCGACAATCGCAATAATGGCGATATGTTTTCTCAGAGTCACGGCCTCTATCTGGCGGGCGGCAATCTCCGGTGCGAATTCCTCTCTAAGAATCCGGCGGGCTTTTTCCGCCTGGGAAAGATTGATAACAAGGCTGATGGATTGCTCAGACGACGCCTGGGATATAAAAATAATGTTGATCATATGGCGTGCCAGGCAGCTGAACAGCCTCGAAGCAATCCCCGGCACCCCAACCATCCCGCTGCCGGAAAGATTGAGCAGCACAACATCATTGATCGAACTGAGACCGGTGACCGGCCTTTCGGCGCCCGCATCACTTCTCTCCGGTATTCCGATCCGCGTTCCTTCGGCATCAGGGTTATAAGAATTCCGGATACTTATCGGAATTCCGGCTTTCATGGCCGGGTGTACCGAATAGGGATGCAACACCTTGGCTCCAGAATGAGAAAGCTCCAGTGCCTCGCCGTAACTGATAAACGGCAATGCATAAGCATCTCTGACCCTTTTTGGGTCGGCACTGAAAAAGCCGTCAACATCGGTCCATATCTCTATCTCACCGGCTCCGAGCGCAGAACCTATGATCGTAGCCGTATAATCCGAACCGCCCCGTCCAAGCGTTGTTGCGGTTCCGTCAGGCGCCGCCCCGATATAACCCGTAACAACAGGTACATCGTTCGTCCTTTTGAACCATTCTCCAATGAGTTTTTCCGAGGCTTTCATATCAACCCTTGCATCGCAATGGTTGCTGTCGGTCACAATCATGCTTCGTGCATCCACGTATGATGCGCCAACTCCCTCCTGACGAAGGAAACTGCTTATAATCCAGGCCGAAAAACGTTCACCGAAACTCATGATCAATGCACTGCTCCTATCGGTAAGCTCACGCAGCAAACTCACTCCGTGCAATACATCGCCCAGTTCGATCAGTTCCTCCTGCAGATACGTCTCGACCTCTTTTCTCCCGGCCTCATCGATAAGATCATCAACAAGTCCCTTGTGAAGCGCCTTTATCTCATCGAGCTTTTTGCCGTACCCAGCATCACCATTACCGGCCATAACCGCCACTTCAAGGAGCAGATCCGTCACCTTGCGGATGGCTGAGACCACAACAATGACAGATGTATCCTGCATTGCTCTGCGTATGATGCCGAGAATATTTCTGATCCTGTCGCCATCCTGTATCGACGTCCCGCCGAATTTCAAAACCTTCATGCTCTTCATGCATTTATGTGATATGTGTCCCGACCCGGGAAAATCAGAGTCAAAGATACAAATCATTTAGGCAAACGGTCAAACCCGCAGGCCCCATCGCCATTTTGCAGCAAAAAAAAGCGCCCCGACTCGTCGGGGCGCCTTAAGAAAAATGAAAACAGAGAGTTATTCTCCCTGCAACGCATCTGCACCCGCGACGATCTCGCTGAGTTCAGTAGTAATAGCCGCCTGACGAGCACGGTTATAGCTGATGTTCAACACACGCAGCAATTCTTTCGCGTTCTCGGTTGCCGAATCCATAGCAGTCATCCTTGCTGCATGCTCGGCAGCGTTGGATTCGAGCATCATGCCCCAAAGCTGCGTATTCAGATGTTTGGGGACCAGAACATCAACGATGGCTGCCGGCGAAGGCTCGTAAATATAATCACTCGAGCTTCCGCGTCCCTTTTCCTCCTCTTCCTCCTGTTCGGGAGAGATCGGTAGAAGCACTTCGCTTTTCAGGGTAGGAGCCAGAACCGACTTGAACTCGTTGTACACGACAATCACCTTGTCGACCTCGCCCTTGAGGTATTTTTCCGAGGCATACTCGGCAATCTCCTTTGCAATCGTGAAATGCAGGTTCTGGAACACACCGGGATATGCTTTTTCAAAAGAAAACCCCCGCTTACGGAAAAAATCATAACCTCTCGTACCGGCGCAGAGCAGTTCCACCTTGCCTTCACGATGCAGACCGCCATACTCTTCCGTAACGATCTTGTTCGCCAGCTTTATGATGTTGGCATTGAAGGCTCCGCACAGTCCCCTGTCGGATGTAATGAGCACAACCAGCACGCTTTTTACCTCGTCACGGGCTGAAAGAAGCGGATTGAGCGATGTGTCAACCCTGGTTGAAAGCGAACCGAGCATTTCTTTCA
The DNA here is from genome assembly GCA_022360275.1 of Chlorobiales bacterium. Lineage (GTDB taxonomy): Bacteria > Bacteroidota > Chlorobiia > Chlorobiales > Chlorobiaceae > Prosthecochloris. Next base: position 24,120 of record JAKSDC010000195.1, on the reverse strand, counting down.
GCTTCGCCGCGTAAGGACGTGCCTGGATAGCTGCATCCTGGGCTCGACGCAGCTTTGCCGCAGACACCATTTTCATCGCCTTGGTGACCTGCTGCGTCGACTTGATACTTGTGATTCGGGTTCGTATATCCTTTAAAGTTGCCATGAATAATCTGTGGACGTTGAATTTGCTGAAAATCCTCGAGCTGCCTAAGCTTTTACCTTTTCCTTGAATGAACCCAGAAACTGCTCGGCAACCTCTTTCAACCTGCTTGCAACATCGGCATCCATCTGACCTGTTTCCGCAATGGCATTCAGCAGATCAGCATGTTTGTGCTCAAGGAGGCTGAGGAACTCCTCCTCAAACTTGCGAATGTACTGGACATCGAGCTGGTCGAGAATACCCTGGGTACCGAGGTAGATAATGGCTACCTGTTTCTCAACAGCCATGGGCACATACTGCCCCTGTTTCAGGATTTCAACCAAGCGGGCACCGCGATCAAGCTGTGCTTTTGTAGCCTTGTCGAGGTCGGAGCCGAATTTCGAGAACGCTTCCAGCTCACGGAACTGGGCAAGGTCAAGCCGGAGCGTCCCGGCAATCTTCTTCATGGCCTTTATCTGGGCACTGCCGCCGACACGCGAAACCGAGATGCCAACATTGATAGCAGGCCTCTGACCTGCGTTAAAGAGACTCGGCTCGAGGAATATCTGACCGTCGGTAATCGAAATAACGTTTGTCGGGATATACGCCGACACATCGCCTGCCTGGGTCTCGATAACCGGCAGCGCGGTAAGACTTCCGCCTCCTTTGACTATCGGCTTCAGGGGATCGGGAAGGTCGTTCATGTTTTTTGCGATCTCCTGATCGTCGGTTATCTTGGCCGCACGTTCCAGAAGACGCGAATGCAGATAAAAAACATCTCCCGGATATGCTTCGCGCCCCGGTGGACGGCGGAGAAGCAGGGAAAGCTGACGATAAGCAACAGCCTGCTTGGAAAGATCATCGTATACAACCAGCGCATGGCGGCCGGTATCGCGGAAATATTCGCCGATAGAAGCGCCGGCATACGGTGCGATAAACTGCATCGGAGCAGGATCGGAAGCCGATGAAGCGATCACCGTCGTGTACTCCATAGCGCCGAATTTCTCAAGCGTATTGACAACCTGGGCAATGGTCGATCCTTTCTGACCGACTGCAACATAAATACAGTAAACGTCTTTGCCTTTCTGGTTGATAATGGTATCGAGAGCAACCGCTGTTTTCCCTGTCTGGCGGTCACCGATAATCAGCTCACGCTGACCCCGCCCAATCGGGATCATAGAATCGATCGCTTTCAGACCGGTCTGAAGCGGTTCATGAACCGACTTACGGAAAATCACGCCCGGCGCCTTACGTTCGAGCGGAAGACGCATACTGGTTTCAATAGGCCCCTTACCATCAATCGGCTCTCCGAGAGGATTGATGACTCTTCCCAGCATTGCCTCGCCTACAGGAATCGAAGCGAGAATATCCGTCCGCTTAACGGTATCCCCCTCTTTTACAGAGTCTGACTCACCAAACAAAACTGCACCGACATTATCTTCCTCAAGGTTCAATGCCATACCTATGACATTACCTGGAAATTCAAGCAACTCACCTGCAGCAACTTTTGATAATCCGTAAATACGCGCAATACCATCACCCACCTGGAGCACGGTTCCAACATCATAGATATCCGCTTCCGACTCAAACCCTGCCAAATGCTTGCGAAGTATGGCTGAAACCTCATCAGGTCTGACTGTTGTAGACATATCGTAATTAGCTTTGTTATTTGTTAAGAATGGAGAAAGTTTATTTATTAGTACTTTCTTTTAAGAAAAAGAAAACAGACTCCGGCACCGATTCCTTTCCAAAAACCTTGAATTTTAATTTAAGGAAAAGCTATTAGTAATTCAAATCCAAGTTGAGCGATTATTCGATCAGCACGATTCATATGAAAACTGTCACAGGATTTGCATCGGCAACCATCGGAAATGTCGCCTGCGGTTTTGATGTTCTCGGGTTTGCCATTACGGAGCCAGGTGACGAGGTCGTTTTAACCCATCGGGAAGATAGAACGGAAACGCTTCCCGTGTCGATAACCTCAATCAGCGGAGACGGTGGCGCACTGCCGAGAGATCCGAAGAAAAACACCTCCAGCTTCGTTGTCCTGAAGTTCCTTGAATATATCCGTACCAATAAAGGAATAGGTTTCGAGGGTCATATAGAGCTGCAACTGAAAAAGAATCTGCCGCTCAGCAGCGGCATGGGCAGCAGCGCCGCCAGCGCAGCAGCAGCTCTGGTAGCCGCGAACGAGCTGATGGGCAATCCCTGCAGCAAGATGGAGCTTGTATATTTCGCCATAGAAGGCGAACGTGTTGCCTGCGGTTCGGCTCACGCGGACAATGCCGCACCTGCGATGCTCGGCAATTTCGTCCTGATACGCAGCTACAACCCCATCGACCTTATCGCAATCCCTCCTCCCGACAATCTTTTTTGTTCGCTTGCCCATCCGCATATTGAAGTGAGGACCGCCTATGCTCGCTCCGTTCTACCCCGTTCGGTGCCCCTGAAAACCGCAACCGAGCAGTGGGGCAATGTCGGTGCCCTTATTTCCGGCCTGCTTACGTCCGACTACGAACTGATCGGGCGATCACTTGTCGATGTAATCGCCGAACCTAAAAGAGCGCCTCTCATTCCGGGTTTTTATACCGTTAAAAACGCGGCGCTTGAAGCAGGAGCTCTCGGATGCAGCATCGCCGGTTCCGGCCCCTCGATCTTTGCGTTTTCGTCATCATCTGAAACAGCTTACCGCGTGGGCGAAGCAATGCAGGAAGCTTTTTTGAGCATCCGCGAAAAACTGCAGTCCGACATATGGGTGTCACCTGTTTGCAGGGAAGGGGCAAAAGTCATTTAAACAACTGTTCATGATCTTCTACAGCACAAATAAACAATCAACACCTGCGTCCTTTAAAAAAGCCACCCTTGAAGGCCTTGCAGGCGATGGCGGCCTTTACGTCCCCTCGGAAATTCCCCGGTTTTCCACCGATGAAATTGAGCTGCTCAAAGACGCACCGTTCAATCATATTGCTTTCGCCATCGCGAAAAAATTCAACGACGGCGAAATTCCCGACGACAGCCTCTGGAAAATCGTTGAACGCTGCTTTACGTTCGAAACACCGCTTGTCGAACTTGAAAAAAACACCTACGTCGAAGAGCTTTTCCACGGCCCGACACTCGCGTTCAAGGATTACGGCGCACGTTTTCTTGCCCATTTGACCGGTCATTTCGCCCAGGAAGACCATACACTCATCACCGTTCTCGTCGCCACCTCGGGCGATACCGGCAGTGCCGTTGCTTACGGCTTCAAAGGCGTCCCGAATACCCGGGTGGTACTGCTCTATCCTTCGGGCAAGGTCAGCCGTCTTCAGGAACAGCAGCTTACGACCGTTGGAGGCAACGTAACCGCGCTCGAGGTTAACGGCGACTTCGACGACTGCCAGCGCCTTGTCAAGCAGGCGTTCATGGATGCAGAGCTGAAGCAGTGTCTGGCGTTGACGTCGGCAAATTCCATCAATATCTCCCGTCTGATCCCGCAAACATTTTACTACGCCTGGGGATCTTTGCAGCTCGCAGCCCTGCACCCGGGCAAAAAAGCTGTCTTTTCCGTCCCGAGCGGCAACTACGGCAATCTCACCGGCGGGGTACTTGCCAAAATGATGGGTTTCCCGATAAAGCATTTTATTGCCGGGTCAAATGCAAACGACAGTGTAACCCGGTATCTTGAAGATGGGCGCTACGAACCGCACCCCACCGTGGAAACGCTCTCATCGGCAATGGATGTAGGCAACCCGAGCAATTTCGCCCGGTTGAGACATTTTTATGCAGACGACTATCGTGCAATGGCAGCCGACATCTCCGGAAACTCTGTCTCCGATACCGAAACCCTTGACACGATCAAATCAGTCTACGATCGTTTCGGTTATATCATCGACCCGCACACAGCAGTCGGGTTCCGCGCACTTGAAAAGTCGAGGCAGACCAATGCCACGCTAAACGAGCCGTCCACCGTCATGTCAACCGCACACCCGGCAAAATTCATTGAAGCAATAAAGGAAGCTCTCGACATGGACATCACTATTCCCGACCGTCTTCAGGAAGTTCTTGACAGGAAGAAAATCTCCATACCGATGAGCACCGATTACAAAGACCTTGCTGCCTTTCTTATGAAGCTTTGAAACAGTGACAAGTGACAAGCATGAACAGATGCAAGGAACACGAACGATCTGAAAGCTCACCACCATAGCTGGCACAGCTTTGCCTTTTAACCTTTGACTTTTGACTTAAGAATGACTTTCCAGACGCTTCTTTTTTTCCTGGTCGTGCTGCCTGTCATGTTTTTCGGGCTTCTGCTTGCACTTCTGGTAAATATAGCCGATCCAAGCGGCGACCGGTTTCACCGTATGGCTGCATGGTGGGGGCGTTTCTGCGCCAAGCTTATGGGAATCACCGTCGAAGTGGTCGGTGAGCAGCACTACAACCCGAAAGAACATTATCTGACCGTCAGCAACCATGCCGGAATGGCGGACATTCCTCTCATACTCGGCTCCATACACCTCAACATGCGCTTCGTTGCCAAGGAGGAACTGGGCAAAATCCCGATATTCGGTTGGGCAATCAAACAGGCAGGTTACGTCATGATCAAACGTGGACAGAGCAAGGAAGCCCTGAAAAGTCTGCTCTCCGCAGCCGAAGTGCTCAAAAGCGGCCGCTCGGTTCATATCTTTCCCGAAGGTACGAGATCGGCAACGGGTGACTTGCAGCCTTTTAAACGCGGCGCGTTCATGATCACCCAGAACGCCCACGCCCCAATCCTGCCGGTAACCATTATCGGCAGCAACCGCGTCACCCCGAAAAAAAGCCTCACGATCCGCAAGGCAACGGTAAAGCTTGTCATCGGGGAGCCTATCGAAACCAAAGGCAGAAACGCCCAGGAACTGCTCGAAGCCACCTATGCCATCATCAGCAGGAACATGCAGGAATACGGCAGCGCCGTGTAGCCGATCATTTTGTTACTACCGCCCTATTCGCCTCGCGGCAGTGAAACCGCCCCATGCAAGAACCGCAAGCTTACCCTCGGGGTTATAGAAATCCGACCTGAGATACCCGATGGTCATGCACTCGGTACCTTGACCAGTCCCGCCTTTTCCGACCCTTGGCGAACAATACTTGTGCCGTTTCGGATCAGTTCCCGCCGGCAGAGGTCGACGCCGGAACCATCCGTTCGGTACAACCGAATGATATGGATAATCGGATTGCCGGTTTTGCGGTATGCATTGAGAAGCCTCACCATGTTCGGCACAACATTCGTTGCTCCTGCAATTTCCGCAGGTGCGCCCGGCAGGGAAAAATCACGCTGTACGTCAATAGTTACAAGCGCAGAATTACAGATGTCCGGTTCCGTATAGCTCATCGTTACCGTTTTTCTCAACACCGGCAGCCTTTGGGCAAAAACTAAACCTGACGGTAGAGGTTGACCATTTCAATTGCCGCGAGGGCAGCGTCGAAGCCCTTGTTGCCGGCTTTGGTTCCTGCACGTTCGATCGCCTGCTCGAGGTTGTCGGTTGTCAACACACCGAAGGTAATGGGAATCATGGTTTCAAGACCCGCCTGGGCCACACCTTTTGCTGCTTCTGACGCAATCACATCATAATGAGAGGTAGCCCCCCTGATAATCGCCCCAAGAGTTATCACTGCATCGTATCGGCCGGACAAGGCTGCTTTTTTGGCTGCAGCAGGCAGCTCGAACGCGCCGGGGCACTTATATACCTCGATATTTTCCTCTGCGCCTCCGTGGCGGAGAATGCAGTCAACGGCACCCTCGGCAAGTTTCTGGCCGATAAAATCGTTAAAGCGGGAAACAACAAGCGCAAACCTGGTGTTTTTCGCATCGAGCGTTCCCTCTATCGTTTTAATGGTCATATCCGTAAGTGTTTAGAAATTAAAAAGCTTTTTATTCACAATATCCCATGATACGTTCAATAGAGTCGATAATACTATGCCCAACGGCAATATGGCACTCCTGTACGCGGTCGGCTGCTTCTGCATACGGCACTACAACGGAGAGGTCCGCGACGTCCTTTATGCATCCGCCGTCTCCTCCAAGCAGGGCAAGAGTAGAAAGCCCGAGAGAACGTCCCTGCTGAAGCGCGTTATAGACGCTCATGCTGTTGCCGCTGGTTGAAATCCCGAGAATTACATCTCCCTTTTTACCGTACGCTTCGACCAGACGGGCGAAAACATGATCGTAACCTAGATCATTTGCTCCTGCCGTCAGGGCTGACGTATCGGTCGAAAGGGCAATCGCGGGCAACGCTCTCCTGGGAACGCTGCTTCTGTAACGAATCGTAAGCTCGGTGGCCAGATGCTGTGCATCTGCAGCACTGCCCCCGTTTCCGCAAAGCAGCAACTTGCCCCCCTCTTTGAAAGAACCGGAAATTATACGGGCCATCGCCACAATTGCGGAACTCTGCGTATCAGCGACCTTCTGCTTCAAACTTGCGCTGAGCTGCAGGGAAGCACGCACATGGTCTTCAAATGACCGCTCCCTGACACAGGAGCTTCCGTGATCCGGGGACCCTTCCTCCATATAGTATCGATTTAATTATATGCTTACTGGATAATAATATAGTAAAACCCCGAAAAACAGGAATCCCCGCCTTTCTTCCTGATGAAAGGGCTGCTTCCTGTTTTCCGTTCAACTTGTTACTTGTCACTACACTACTATATACGCTCCAATTTCTTACTTTTAAGGAAAGAGCTTTAACCAAGTATTGCATGCCATGAAAAAGATCCTCGTTCCAACCGATTTCTCCGACCAGGCCTCGTATGCTCTTGAAGTGGCTGTCAGCATAGCGCGTAAAAGCGGCGGCGCTGAAGTGCATCTCTACCATGTCATAGAAGTACCCGACTATCCGGAAATCACCGACATCATCGCTTACCGGGCTCTTGGCAGTACAAACGTTCTTGAAGAAATCGAGAAAAAGCTCGCGCAAACAGCTGAATGCGAACAGGATGATGATATTGAGGTCACCTATTCGATAGATTTCGACACACCGTACGAGAAGATCTCCGGAAAAGCAGCTGACGGAAAGTTTGATCTGGTTGTTATAGGATCTCACGGCAGACAGGGAATCGACCGGCTTCTTGTCGGTTCTACAACTGAAAAAGTCATTCAGCATGCTCCTTGCCTTGTCCTTACCATCAAAGAACCCGTCTCCTGGTTTTGCCCGTCGAACATCGTGTTCAGCTCGAATTTTTATGGGGAAATTGCGGAAGGATTCAGTGGCTTACAGGATTTCGCCGTATTGTATGATGCCACGCTTCATCTGCTCAAAGTCAATACCCGCTCACATTTTGAAACGACAAGGTACAGCAGACAGCTCATGGAAGGGTTTGCCGAGGAACAAAAGCTCAGCAATTATACCATCAACATCTACAATGATGACAGTGAAGAAGAGGGCATTTTACATTTCGCCAACGACATGCAAGCCGATATGATCTGTATCCCGACACACGGAAGAACGGGGCTCTCTCATCTCATCGCAGGCAGCATTGCAGAAAGCATCTCAGAGCACGCTTTTCGACCGGTCCTCACGTATAAGATCAAGCCTGTAAAAATTGAATATGGGGTGATCGGTCCTTTTCGAAAGTAAAAGGGCACCTTTAACAATCTGTTCCGCGATGCAGTTGCTCCTTTTGCCGATGCTCGAAAGATCATACCTTAACCCAGCGGTTTGCCACACTCTTTACAGAACCTTGCATCGTCGTCGTGGTCAATGGTTTTGCAGCAAGTGCCTATCCTTGAAAGATCGGTATGCAGTTGCTGGTTCATTGAAGCCATTTCCGCCGAAACAATCCCCGTAGGCACAGCAATAACGCTGTAACCGATAATCATCAGCATTGCCGCAAGTGCTCTGCCTGGAACAGTCTGAGGCAATATATCGCCATACCCGACCGTGGTTATGGTTACAATCGCCCAGTAAACCCCCTCGGGAATGCTGTGAAAACCATGTTCCTCACCCTCTATCAGATACAGAAGCGCCCCGATGATGCTGACAGTGACCAGCACAAAAAAAAGAAAAAACAGAATTTTTCGGCTTGAGGCCACCATTGCATTCCTGACATACTCTCCTTCCTTGACAAACTTCACGAGCTTGAGCAGCCTGAAAATTCTCAGCACACGGAAAAACCTGATAACCAGAAGGTATTGGGTTCCCGGGAAAAAAATGCTGAAGTAGGTTGGCAGGATCGAGATCAAATCGATAATCCCGAAAAAACTGGTCACATAACGTGGTCTGTTGGAAGCAACGTATAGCCGCATACCGTACTCAACAGTGAAAATGACGGTAAAAAACCATTCCAGACCATACAAAAAGCCCCCGTACGCTGCATGAATGCCTGGCACACTGTCAAGCATGACAACTATGACGCTCACAATAATAGCCGCTATCAGGAAAAGATCGAACATCTTTGCCGGCACGGTGTTGTAATCGAATATGATGTGTGCGAGCTTCTGCTTGAAGGTTTTTGATGGGGTCATGACGATTAGCTTTAGCTATTGGAGATCCTTCGCAACCGGATCCTGATTCTTCTTGAAAAGAGTATAACCAAGCTAAAAAAACTCCGCTTTCCCCGGAAGTAAAGCGGAGTCGAGAGAGAAAGAAAAAAAAGCGGGCTAATGGTACTTGGTGCTTTCTTCTTTAACGAAATCAACCAAGCATTTGAGATTTTCCGGATCGACGTCAGGAAGAATGCCATGGCCAAGGTTGAACACATGACCGGAAGCATTGGTATGCTTGCCGAAACGCTCGAGAATTTTGGCAGCCTCGGCCCTGATTTTATCATGTGTACCATACAGTACGGTCGGATCCATGTTACCCTGAAGCGCCACCCTGTCTTTAAGCTCTGCACGTGCCTTGGCAATGTCCATGTTCCATCCGAGTCCCATGGCGTCGCAGCCAGTGTCGGCAATATCGGAAAGAATGGTGTTGCAATCTTTTGAAAAGACAATGACCGGAGTGTCAGGGTACTTGGTTTTTACCGCCTGAACGCTCTCCTTGATATACGGGAGCGCAAACTCACGGTAGTCATCTTCGGAAAGGGCGCTTGCCCAGGAATCGAAAATCTGAACAGCGTCGGCACCTGCGTCGATCTGCATCAAAAGGTACTCGGTAATAACGCGTGAAATCTTGCTGAGCAGCATGTGCGCCATTTTCGGTTCACGATACATCATTTTCTTGGCAAAAGCATAGTTCTTGGAGCCCCCGCCTTCAACAGCATAGGTAAAGAGCGTCCATGCAGCGCCTGAAAAGCCGATCAGAGGCACCCTGTTGTCCAACTCCTTCTTTGTCAGACGGATTGCATCCAGAACATAACCGAGCTTTTCGTTAATGTCGGGTACGATAAGCCGATCGATGTCGACCTGGGAACGGATAGGGGGTGTAAGCCGGATGCCTTTGGACTCGATGATCTCAACATTCATGCCCATGGCTTCGTTGACAACAAGAATATCGGAGAAAATAATGGCTGCGTCCACGCCAATGATATCAACGGGCTGGATAGTAACTTCCGTCGCAAGTTCAGGAGTTTTGCAAAGTGTCAGAAAATCGGTTTTTTCCCTGACCGCACGGTACTCTGGCAAATAACGCCCTGCCTGACGCATTACCCAGATTGGCGTTCTTGGAACCGGTTGCCGTTTCAACGCCCGAAGAAAAAGATCATTTTTGAGCATGCTGCAATGCAATATTTAAAAAAGTTATGAAAAACGCTGCTCACCTGCCTCCGTCTTTTCCCGGGTGAGAGCAATCAAAGAAAGTGCTAAGCTACGCTTTTTTGAGCGTTTTTGAAATAGCCATTTAGCTTGCAAAGCCAATGTAAAAAGGCTTGTGCAGTCACCCAACCATCAAGCCCCATTCCGCCATCAGGCTTCTTCACGTCACGATATGACGCTTTATCCCCAACTGTCTGGGAGTATACCCCAGCGCAAGTCCTACCATTTCAGAGAGATGGAAAACCGGGATGGACTTCCTGATGTTCGCCTGTTTCAGGGCTTTTGCCTGATAGCTGTCAAGTACGATGTGACAAAGCGGGCAAGGTGTTACAATAAAATCGGCTTTCGACTCGATCGCCTCGCCGAGAGCCTCGGCTGCAAGGCTCAGCGACTCTTCCTCGGCAACGAGCAGCGTGTGGAAACCGCAACATTTGTTTTTATGCTCGTAAGGAACGACCTTTCCGCCAAGTGCCTCGATAAGCTTGTCCAGCGATGACGGTTCCAGCGGATTATCCTTGCCGAGTAACGATGATGGACGAAGAATATGGCACCCGTAAAAAGGGGCAATTTTATAGTTCGTCAACGGCACCTTGATCTTTTTACTGATCGTGTCGAGACCGACATCTTCGTTAAGCACCCAGAGCAAATGGCGAACTTCCGATGTTCCCTTGTATTCGAGACCCTCTTTTTTCAGAATACCGTTCACTTCGTCACGAAGTGCTTCCGACTCATCGAGCTTTTGTTTGGCGCTTCTGATTGTCAGGAGACAGGTGTTGCAGGAAGTCACCAGGTCAAGACCGAGCTTTTCGGCAAGAGCGATGTTTCTGCCGTTAACAAGCGCGAAATGTTTCGGGCTGACATAATCGAGATTGCTTGCTCCGCAGCAGGTGCTTTCGTGCAGCTTTACAAAATCGATATCAAGATCTTTTTGCCAGAGATCAATAGATTTATCCACCTCTTTCGTCATGGACTCATTGATGCAGCTGAGATAATATGCATACCGCTTCATACTGCTATTCTCCTGATTGATTTTTATGATCCTTCTGGTCCCGCTTGACATGCTCGGTCATCTCCTGGAACTCTTCGCGGAATTTCTTTATCCCTTTGGCCGGCTTTACAAAAGGCGGCGGTGGAGGCGTTCTGCGCTTCATGATCATTTTAAAGGCCATGGGCAGCAAATTTTTCAACGTCCATCCAATACCGTTGGTCCTGATCGGCAGGGTTGCCTCGACAAGTTTCCCTTTCTTCGGGAGATCCTCCATAAAAGCTTCGGCGTGTCTTGCGCCGCTTGTATCTTTGACGCCGCGGGAAATAATCGCATCTTCACGGACACCGTGAATACCATCCATTATCGGAATGCTCTTGACACAGGTCTCCTGACAGCGATAGCAGTGCGTACAATCCCAGACACCGTGATCCTTGACAAGCTCCGCAATTCGCATATTGTGAGCGCCGTCCCGGCTGTCGACATTCATCCTGTACGACTTCAAAAGAACCGCAGGTCCCACATACTCTTTATGCGCCCGTAAAATAGAGCACTCGGACATACATGAAGCACAGAGAATACAGTCAGTTGCTTTGTCATACTCCTGAAACTCCTCTTCCGCGATCAGAAACTCCTTTTCCCCCATCTTCTCTTCAGGCATGATCGACTCGACCCAGTTGGAGTACTTCTTCATTTTGTCAACCATTGGATCCATGTCGACAACGAGATCCTTGATCAACGGCATGTTGCGCAGCGGCTCAACCTTGATGACATTTTCAACCTTGCACCGTACCAGTTCATCCCATACCTGGGTTGTGCAGGCAAGTTTCGAGATTCCGTTGATCCTCATACCGCAGGAGCCACAAATACCAGCCTGGCAGAATGCCCTGAAGCTCACAGTTGCATCCACATGCTCCTTGATATAGTTCAACGCCCTGAGAACGGTAATTCCCTTTTCAACCGGGATGGTATAATCATCAAAGTAGGGTTTGTTGTCTACCTGAGGGTTAAACCGGTTGATCCTGAAGGTTATATCCCTCATTTCTTCTGTATGCTCTGCCATAATTCCCGTCCTGCTGAATGTTGTCCAAGTCGGGCGGCTTTCCCTGGGAAGCTACCCGTCCTTAAAGAGTTTAATAAGTTCTTTCCTGCAACTCATATTTACCCATGGTTACCGGTTTTTCACCGATCTCCGGCTTACCGTTTACCCAGGTGTAGATTGCATGTTTGTGCCATTTCTCATCATCACGCTTCGGGAAATCAGTCCTGGTATGAGAACCCCGGCTTTCCTCACGGGCATAAGCTCCAACCGCAACAGTTTCCGCCAGATCAAGCATGTTTCTCAGTTCGAGAACCTGCATGAGGTTCGTGTTGAATACATCACTGGTATCAAAAACGCGAACATGTTTGAAACGCTCTTTGAGCTCACGTATATCAGAAATGCCTTTCTGTATCTTCGATGCCTCACGAAAAATACCGACATTCTGTCCGAGCGTATGACCGAGTTCTTCACGAAGAGCCCCGTACCGCTCATAATGACCGGACGGCTTCATGTAATCCCTGAGTTCCTCTTCCGTTTCTTTTAACTCGGCAGGGGTAATTTCTGCCGGTTCAAACTTGCAGGCCTCCTCTGCTGCCGTACGGCCGGTAATTCTTCCGAAAACAAGAATATCCAGAAGGGAGTTGCCTCCAAGCCGGTTTGCCCCATGCACAGACACACACGCCGCCTCTCCCGCCGCATATACGCCCTCCATGACGGTTCTCCCGAAAATATCGGTATCGATCCCCCCCATGGAATAGTGTGCCGTCGGTCTGATCGGAATCGGTTCATCGATCGGATCAACGCCCTCAAAATACATGGACATTTCACGAATCTGGGGCAGCCTCGACTTGATAAGGTCAGGGCCAAGATGCCTGAGATCAAGATGCATATACGGACCGGCGGGACTGTCGAACCCCCTTCCTTCAAGGATTTCGGTTTCAATGGAGCGTGAAACGAGGTCGCGGGGCCCAAGCTCCATTTTCTCGGGGGCATAGCTGCTCATGAAGCGATCCCCCTTGTTGTTGACCAGATAGCCGCCCTCGCCACGGGCACCTTCTGTAACAAGCAGTCCGCTTTTTCTCAAACCTGTAGGGTGGAACTGGACGAACTCCATATCCTTGAGCGGAATGCCTGCACGATAAGCAATAGCCTGACCGTCACCGGTGTTACCGGCCGCATTGCTGGAACGGTTCCAATACATTTTTGCGTAACCGCCTGTAGCCAGAATCACCGTCCTTGCCGGAAACGCCTCGACCTTGCCGGTACGCATGTTCATCGCGATCAATCCTTTCGACTTGCTGCCGCTGGTTGCAAGGCTCAAAACAAAGTATTCGTTGAAGAAGAAAACACCTTTCTTAAGGCACTGCTCATAGAGACTTTGCAGGATGGTATGCCCTGTTTTGTCGGCACAGTAACAGCAACGGGGTCTGCCTGCACCTCCGAAAGGCCTCTGTGCAATGGTTTTGTCCTCCATTCTCGACCAGGGAGTACCGATATTGTCGAGTTCCCTGATAATCTTCGGAGCTTCCGAACATAACACCTCAACCGCATCCTGGTCAGCAAGGTAGTCACTGCCTTTGATAGTGTCGAAAATATGCATTTCAACCGTGTCATCCTTTGCCTTGTTGGCCAGAGCTGCGTTAGCCCCCCCCTGGGCTGCAGAGGTATGCGAGCGGTTCGGATAAACTTTTGACAGCACGGCTATATTGAGCGAAGGATTTACTTTCATGGCTTCCATGGCTGCATACAACCCGGAACCGCCGCCGCCGACAACAACTATATCAAATGGCTTCATACAGTTAAATCTCCTTCTCTGAACTGCGCCTGCAGCTTCAGTTTTTATGCGGGCCGACATCCGCTGTGCCCGTTTTTCAATGAATCACAAATACGTTAAAAAGAAACGAAATCCAGTAACAACGGCAGGCTATAATGCAATATTGTCGTCGTGAGCCGGCAACTCTTCTACAGCATGGAGGACATCGCTCATGTTGAGTACACCGACCACCTTGTCATGATCCATGACAGTCAAGCGGCGAACGTTGGTCCGTTTCATCAGACGAAGCGCGTACTTGATCCTGAGACTGGGATTAATGCTGATCACCGGTTTGCTCATGATCTGGAAAACAGGGGTGTTCCATGGATCACGATGCACATCTTCTCCCGGATCAATAACCTTTTCAAGAATATCCTTCTCGGTCACGACGCCATAACAGTCGTCCTCGTTTCTGGGCTCTACAACAAGTCCGCTCTGGTTGTGCTTTTTCATCAGCTGAATCGCTTCAGCAACAGTACAACTGCCTTTGATAGTATGAAAATCCTTCTGCATCAGTGCAGAAACAGGTTGTGTGCGTAATTTTACAAGCTGATCCATATCGGTAAGTCTCTGGTTAATAAGGATATATAATTTCCCCGGTTATTAATTGATATACAACCGTATGCTCATATACGAATATTATAAAAAGACAGAAAAAACTCTTCCACTTTTTAGGCACGGGCAGTAAATGTACAAAAAAAATTCCAAACCGTCACAACCAGGGAAGAAAGAAAAGAGGCAAGAATCAGTCAGCGGTCTTCAGTCGGCAGTATGCAATTCAACCGTTCAACAAATCAACAACATTCAGGCTATCAAGCCGACTCCCGTTTATGCTATTCCATGCTTTCGCTTGTAGGCCGTCCAGTTCCGTTTCAGATCGATAAACATCTCGAGATCGGGTTGAATGAGAAACGGATTGGTTTTCTTTTCCTCGCCGATGGTTGACTGCGGTGCGGTTCCGTAATCATGACCAGGAAAAACCCTTGTGTTTTCAGGAAGGGTCATGAGTTTTTCATGGAGTGAGCGGTACTCCTCTTCAGCCTGTGCTCCCAAGTCGGTACCGCCGACCTTGCCGACAAAAAGGGTATCGCCGGTAAGCAGGGCGTCCCCGGCGTAAAGGCACATGGAGTCCTCCGTATGACCGGGGGTATGCATAATGCGAACCTCCAGATTCCCGAGAGGAAAAACCGCGCCGTCTTCGACTCTTTGCCCTGTCTCGGAACAGACCGAACCGTAGAGCAACGGGACAAGGCCGGTCAACCGGGCTATCTCTTCGTTACCATTGACATGGTCGTAATGTCCATGGGTACAAAAAACATACCGGATAGTGAATCCCTGTTCACGGGCTTCATCGACGATCATCGCGGGATTGTTGGACGGATCAACAACGAATGCCTGTTTGCTCTTTTCATCGGCAACCAGATAGCCGAAATTCCGGTCGCCCCCTGTTCGGAACTGTTTCAAATACATGGTGTCAAACCATTTTTTCCACGTTCATTAAAAATGCCCTTGCAGGAAATTCCGGTTCGATGGCAATGGGGTTGTTTTCAAGCTCGGCAATGATCAGCTCCGCTTTTTCATCTTCAAGTATGGCGAAACAAAGCGAGGAATAGGAGCCAACCCCCTTCTCCGCGGGCCACCATGCCTGACCGGTAATTCCTTTGTCGCAGTAGCAACCCTTGATTGCCATATTGCTGAACATCAGCACTTCAAACTTTTTGAAAATGTCCCGTACCTGGGGGCGGGTCTCTTCATGCCCCATAATTGCAAGAAATTTCATTTCCTTACCAAGTAAAAATTATACACTCTTTTTCTTCTCCACGAGATAATAGGTCAGCGGAACCACGCCGAGAGTCAAGACAGTCGAAAGCAGCGCACCCCACATCAGCGAGATTGCAAGCCCCTGAAAGATCGGATCGAACAGGATCACAATCGCACCGATAACCACCGTACCCGCCGTCAACAGAATCGGCCGGGTACGAACAGCGGCGGCCTCTATTACGGCTTCTTTCAGCTCCACCCCCTCCTGCATACGCAGCTGGATAAAGTCGATAATCAGAACGGAGTTTCTCACCATTATACCGGCAAGAGCGATCATACCGATCATGCTCGTGGCAGTAAAAAATGCTCCGTGAATGAAATGACCCGGTATGATCCCCACCAGACTCAGCGGAATAGCCACCATCATCACCAGCGGAGTCTTGAATGACTGGAACCAGCCTACAATGAGAAGATAAATGATCACCAGCACGACGGCAAATGCCGCCCCCAGATCCCTGAATACCTCAAACGTAATCTGCCATTCACCGTCCCACTTCATTGCAAGTTTTTCTTCACTGAACGGCGGTGCGGTATAGAGCGGCGAAATCCTGTACCCTCCCGGCGTCTCAAGCTCCCTGATCCGCTCGTCCATTTCAAGCATGGCATAGACCGGACTTTCTGTCACACCGGCGACATCGGCAGTCACGTACACTACACCTTTAAGGTCTTTCCGGTAGATACTTTTGTCCTCGACAGTTTCCTCAATGGAAACAAGCTCGGACAGCGGGACCATCTCGCCGGCAGGCAGTCGGGTCGTCAGCGAGCTCATCCCCTGCGATTTGACAAAAATGTCCGACAGATCGAGGATCGATGCCCTGGCGGAAATCGGCAGACGCAGTTCAAGAGTGACAGGTTCAAGTTCCGTATCGGTATGTAACAGCCCGACATCGACTCCGTCAAGCGCCATACGAAGTGTATTGGTAATCTGCTCGGTGGTAATCCCCCGGAATGCGGCTTTCTGCTTGTCGATCACCATTGTATAAACTTTCTGATCATCTTCGACCATCCAGTCTACATCAACGACGCCCGGCGTATCTTCCATGACCGCTTTGATCTGACGGGCAAGGGCAATCTGCTGTTCCATGTCCGGGCCGTAAATTTCAGCGACGATAGTCGAAAGCACCGGCGGACCGGGTGGAACTTCCACAACTTTGGCGTTTGCCCCATACTTTGCAGCAATCTCCTGTACCCTAGGTCTCACCCGTTTCGCGATATCGTGACTTTGGTCTCTACGCTCGCTCTTGTGGACGAGATTTACCTGGATATCGGCCATGTTGTCGTTTTGGCGAAGGTAGTAGTGGCGGACAAGACCGTTGAAATTGATCGGTGCATGGGTACCGACATAATACTGGTAATTCTCGACTTCCGGCACTGTCCTGATATAAGACACGATATCTTTGCTTACCCGTGCGGTCTGCTCGAGTGTTGTCCCTTCCGGCATGTCAACAATAACCTGAAACTCGCTTTTGTTGTCGAACGGCAGCATCTTAAGCTCTACCATTTTCAACGGAATCATGCTGACAGCGCCCAGTAGCAGCAATCCCACAAAGACAAAGGCAATGGTTGCCTTCCACCAACTGGTAAGCAGTGGAGCAAGCGTTTTGTTATAAATCTTGTAGTAGACCGACTGTCTGATATCGTATTCCTCCGAATGCCCTTTCTCGGCCTTGAGGAGGCGGAACGCAAGCCATGGCGTTCCTATAAGCGCGACGAAGAGCGAGAAGATCATCGCTAACGACGCACCGATCGGCATCGGACTCATGTAAGGCCCCATAAGACCGGAAACAAACACCATCGGCAGAACCGACGCTATCACTGTGAACGTTGCAAGAATAGTAGGGTTTCCAACCTCGTTGATCGCCGTAATGGCCGCCTGCAGTTTCGGCATCCTCCGCATTGAAAAGTGCCGGTGGATGTTTTCTGCAATGATAATCGAATCATCAACGACGATACCGGTTACAAAAATCAGGGCGAACAGCGTCACCCTGTTGAGTGTGTAATCAAAGAGGTAGTAGACCAGCAGCGTCAGTGCGAACGTTATAGGCACGGAAGCAAACACCACCAGACCGCCACGCCAGCCGAGGAAAAGGCCGACAACGATGGTAACCGCAATCACAGCGCCGACAAGATGCTCGAGAAGTGTAAACACCTTTTCCGAGGCTGTCTCTCCATAATTCCTGGTCTCGATAACGTTAATCCCCGATGTAATGACGGATCCTTTCAGCGATTCGATCTTTGCCAATACCTTGTTTGCAAGCTCTGTGGCATCGGTCCCCTTACGCTTTGCAACCGTGAGGGTCACTGCCGGGTATTCACCCTGCTTTTCAGCGTCATGCGATGCCGCCCCGTAACCGAAAAACGTGTAATTGTCAACCTCTTCTGGCCCGTCGATAACCTCTGCCACATCCTTGAGGTAAACTGCGTCAGAATTGTAGATACCAACAACCACGTTCCTTACATCCTCGGCTGTTTTCAGAAACTTGCCTGTTTTAACCGTGAATTCCCGGTTCATTTGCTGAAATGTTCCCGCCGTGACCTGACTGTTTGACGCCCTGATTTGACGGGCTATCTGCAGTGGAGTAATCCGGTATTGCGCAAGCTTGTTCTTGTCGAGCACAACTCTGAGCTGGCGCTTCAAGCCTCCGTTCAGGTTGACATCACCGATATTTTCGATTTTCTTGAGCTCGTCGGCAACCTGGCCGGCAACTCTTCTCAGCTCGTAGGGGCCATAGCTGTCACTCCAGAAAGTCAGGGTTACAACGGGCACATCGTCGATCGTCACCTTTTTTACAAGGGGTATCTGCACTCCCGCGGGCATCTTATCCATATTTTTCATAATGGTGGCCCAGAGCTTGACCATACTTTCCTCGGTATCGTCCCCCACGTTGTAACGAACAGTTACCAGAGCGAAATCCTTCTGGGAAATCGAATACACATAGTCAACTCCTTCGATTTCGGTCAGGTACTTTTCGACGGGCTTTGCCACCCGCTCCTCAACTTCTTTTGCGCTCCCGCCCGGATAGCTGAAATAGAGATCGACCAGCGGAACGGAAATCTGGGGCTCCTCCTCGCGGGGAGTCATAAAGGTTGCCAGAACGCCTACAAGGAGCGCAGTCATCATCAGCAAAGGCGTCAGCTTCGAGTTGATAAACAGCTTCGCAAGAACCCCTGCAATACCTTCTCTCATCGATCCAATCCTCCTTTACTGCTTGACTGTTACCTTGGCCCCTTCCCGCAGACCCATGACATAAGGTGCAATCACCCGCTCTCCTTCTCCAAGTCCGCTCAGCACTTCAACGCTACCATCTGAAATGTTTCCGGTTCTTATCCACCTGACCGAAACAATACCCTCATCCCCGACTACCTGAACTCCCTCAAGCTGCCCCCGCATAAAAAGCGCTGTAAAAGGAATCAGGTAAACCGGGCGTCCGTCATTTGCCCTTCCTGTTGTAACCACCGCAACATGTTCCACTTCCACCACTTTGATCTCTTCTTCGACTGTATCGGTTTCAGTCTTTTTGCCTCCGCAACCGACAAACAGAATGAAGAATCCGATACAAACGAGAAATAATACTGTATGTTTCATGGTTCGATATGCTTTTTGATCATTCAATTATCCGCCGATGTAATAATCAAGCTCGCTTTTCGCTATGATGAGGTCATAGCGGGCTTTGTTCAGGCGCATACGGGCATAGGTATAAGCCTGTTCCCTGCCCAGCAGTTCAAACGTCATTGCAAGCCCCGAACGATACCGTTCGCCGATAAAATCAAGACTGACTTTTGCCTCTTTGAGTGACTGCTCTGCGACCTTTATTCTCGACTTTGCAGTACGCAGCAGACGGTACGCCTTACGGATTTCATAACGCCCTCTATCTCTTGCTTCCTCAAAACTGTACCGTGCCTCCATTTCGCCAGCCCGGGCCTCCTGCGCCTTGCCGATGCTGGAATATCCGTCAAATATGGTCCACTCCATAGTGACTCCCAGGGTCCAGTTGTTCTCTCCGAAACCGGGGAAATCATCGTCGTTCCAGTTTTTCTGAACAAAGGCATTCAGGCTCGGCAGCCTTTTGGCCTGGGCCATGTCGTACTGATAGCCCGCCGCCTCTGCATAGGCTTCCAGAGCCTTTAAATCCGGCCTGTTTTCCAACATTTGAGGTTCATCCGCAGGGATGACGACATCGCCTGTTTCAAGTCCGTCTACCGGGACGACATCCATATCGCTGTCGAGACGAAGAAGAAACCGCAGTCCGTCCTTTGCCGACAGAATTTCATCTTTTATCATCATCTCTTGCTCCGACAGCTCCGCCAGACGCACTGCTGTGGACAGTTTGTCGGATTTGGTGATCAACCTTTTCCTGAAAGCCTCGGCTGCTTCACGATCATGCCTCCGCATCGCCTGGATCGAGCTGTTGACCGCATCAAGGTTCTGCTTTGCGAGCACGAGCCCGTAATAAGCCTTCTTGACTTCAAGGGCAATGGTTTGCTCCGCCCTCCTGAGCGTCTGTTCCTGCGACTTTTTCGATACTGAGGCCGCTGATCTGCCGATAGCAGCATCCAGATTGAAGATCGGCTGCATAACCTCGACACCCAGATTAAAATTCGAGATGCCATCAGGGTTATTCAAAACACCCGGATTAAAATCGGCCGCAGTAATAGCCCCCTGCCGAAGCTTGTAGGTAAAAACCGAAGCCGGATCATCTGTCGCGACAAACGTCTCGGAAAGCGTCACTTTGGGCAGAAAAGCTTTTCTGCTCTGTACATACCTGGCCTCCGCCTGCTCAACCCTTGCTTTCGCGGTTTTCAGCGCATAATTGTTCTTTTCTGCAATTTCCAGCGCCTGTTCAAGAGTGATTCTCATCGCATCTCCCGCATTTGTGACAAACGGAAACAGCAAAACCAGCACAAAAACAAACACAGTAACACCGTTGAAACGCTTCATGGCACTTTTCGTCATTTTAAAGAGTTTAGGTGCTTTACCCCTTATTTTTTCGAGATCAGTTTCAATATCTTCTCCATATTCTCCGAATCGCGCTCGCTCATACACTCTTTGAGGCTGTCGTTCAGGACAATCGAGTAGGTTTTATCCAACGCAGCTTTCGCAGCCTGAAA
Organism: Chlorobiales bacterium; assembly: GCA_022360275.1. Taxonomy (GTDB): domain Bacteria; phylum Bacteroidota; class Chlorobiia; order Chlorobiales; family Chlorobiaceae; genus Prosthecochloris. Next base: position 3,520 of record JAKSDC010000195.1, on the reverse strand, counting down.
TTGAACAATAACTTTTTCACAATGCTCCTGTTGCTCAATCATCCTGATGAGCCCCTGAACCTGCCCGTTGACTTTTTTCAATCTGGCAATAATATCATCCACGCCGTACCTCCTCAAAGTTCATTATCGGAGTCTCAAAATACCCATACCCCGTATAGGTACTAAATTTACATTTTTTCCGAATCTTTCCAAACAAAGGAAATCAACAGCTTTCACCCAAAACAATGCCGGGATGAACAAGGAGAGAGCGCCGGAACTGTTGAAGAACGGAAAACGTTAGTCAGTTTTCAGTGGAAAAGGGTCAGACGTCCTGCCGAAAAAAACCACGCTGAAAAGCAAACTGATACAGTTAGTTACGAACGCTATTTACCGTCTGTAACAAAAAAGCTATACTGAATCACCGCGAAGTAAACACAAAAAGTCACTTTTCATTATACGTCATCATGGAAGTCATCGGAAAAGGTAAGGCGCATATCATATTGGACTCCTGTCTGCAGGACTCTGCAGAATATTTCTCGGACCACCTGCGAATTCTTAAATGTAATCCGTACTGTAAAAACATCGAATACCTTGCCGAAAGGGACATATACCAATGGACATTCATGGCGGATGATCCACGAAACAATCCAATAGTCGCCCTTTTTTTCGTCAAGCAGGATATTGAGCATCTCCATCCTGAAAACGAACTTTTAGAGCACTACATCAACTCAGGAAACATCGAGATAGACAAAAACCGAGGCGGGAAACTCATTCGCTGGAGTGCGGCAGAGGATATCCCGGATGTAACGATCACCAGTGAAAATACCTTCATCGGAACTGCCGGAGCGGAAATCTGCCTGTTGCACCATAGGGACGACAAAACATCGGTACATTATGACACCAGTATTACTCTGGATTTCACAGTGCCGTTCCCGTTAAATATGATGCCTGAAATGGTGCTCAAGTTCCTGACCGAAACCATCATGTCGCAAATCATGCAACAGGCAACGGAAAGCATGCTCTGCAAGGTACAATCCGATATCTGCTGTATCGATGCGGATATCGCTACGGAAGGGGAATCAAGGTAAGGGAAAAAGATAGACGCTCAACCTCCGGCACTCTTTTTTCTGTTGCGTGCCTCGATGAAAAATCCTGAAACGTAGATGACAAGAAATCCGCTTATCACCACTGTGAGAAAAACAAGGCGATCAGCAGCCGTTTCGAGCTGATTGGATTCCCATATCATAAAAACAAGCACTGCCCATAAAGCCCCCATAAAAAGCATCGCCTTGTTCCACAACCCCTTAAAACTGCCGTTCAGCATAATCGACTCATTTTACAAACGCTGTTTATAAACCCGAAGTACAAACCTGACTATATTGCACCGCGTGCTTTCAAACGACGCTCATTGATTTTTTCAAGTATTATTCTGGTAAGGTACTGCAAAGCATTGACGACATAGGTGAAATATGCAAGGAAGGCTTCCCAGATCAGCACATCTTCAGAATACCCCATATAGGCCATGACAAAGTAGAGGAGATGAAAAAAAGCCGCCACCGTACTGCCGACATCCTCCCACAGAAACTCCTTGCCGTAAATCCATTTGTTGAAAATTTCCTTTTCGAAATATGCACCGGTAATCAGCAGAAGACCGAATAACAGGGTTTTGAACAAAATGGCCAGACTTACCCAGTAAAAACTGAAAATCTGATCATTCTGCATGTAAAGAAATGTCACGATAACGCCTGCCAGAAAAACAAAAAACTGAACCGGAGCCAATATCAGCTGAACGTCAGTCCATACGGAAGCATTTCGTTTCGCCAGTTGTTCCGGAGTATAGCGCGGCATGGTCGGTTAATCTTGGCTAACAGTTAATAAAAAATCAAAAAAACCTTCTGGGAATCAGCTCAATAGTCAGCTTAATTCTTGAGCCAAAAATATATAACCTAAATTGGTCGTTTCAAACTGTCCCAGTAGAGTCTGTCTCTGCACTTTCGTTACCGTTTTGAATTCCTTCCGCGCAAATCTCCTCCCAAACATTGTTTTTATCCTTGCGTTTTTGCTATTATACAAATCAAGCAAGTCTGCCGTCCGCAGACAGGTTCTATTCGGCATGTATCATGTACACCAGGCCGGTGTCTATGCCCTGATAATACGCCAAGCCAAAAATCTGTTTTTTCAAGCCAATGTTTACGTCAGCAGGCTCTTCAGATACGTCGGTAAAACCTCTCAAAATCCTGTTGGTGGCGCCGAAAGGCAAGAAGGATTCCAAATCAAACCAGAAGCCGCTCTTTCATATGGCCCTCGGGGTCCTTGTCAGCATCACCCCCCCTGAACATGAGGTGGACATTATCGACGAACATTTCGGAGATACCGTCAACTACAATGCCGACTATGACCTTGTAGGCATTACAGCACGGACGATTGACGCGACACGAGCTTATGAAATAGCCGACAGGTTCAGGAAAAAGGGTAAAAAGGTTATTCTGGGCGGTATCCACACGTCGTTCAATCCGGATGAAGCCGCACAACATGCCGACACAATTGTCTGCGGTGAGGCCGAAAACATGTGGGGTGCGGTATTGGAGGATGCTGCAAACAATCGTCTGAAACCATACTACAACGCAAAAGACTTTCCACCTGTCAAAAAAATCGCACCCCTTGACTACAAGAGAATCGCCAAAGCATCCCTCAGGGAAAAAGTCGATACAACCAAATCCATCCCCATTTACATCACCAGAGGATGCCCGTATAACTGCTCGTTTTGCGTCACCCCGAACTTTACGGGAAAACTCTACCGCACCCAGAAACCCGAAGACCTCAAAGCACAGATAGCAGAAGCAAAAGCAGCTTTTTTCAAGAAAAACGGAACTTCGGCCAAGCCGTGGTTCATGTTGTGCGATGAAAACTTGGGAATTAACAAGAAGCACCTCTGGCAAGCCCTTGACATGCTCAAGGAGTGCGATATCATGTTCAGCGTTTTCCTGAGCATGAATTTTCTCGAGGATGACGAAACGGTAAAAAAACTTGTTGAAGCAGGATGCTTCATGGCACTGGTAGGAATTGAATCTATCAAGAAAAGCAATCTCGAAGCGTACAACAAATCTCATGTCAACACGCCTGAAAAAATTATAGAAATCATTGACCGCTGCAGAAAAGCAGGACTTAATGTGCAGGGTAACTTCCTCATCAACCCGAATCTGGACAATTATGATGACATGAAAGATCTTGTAGACTTTATCAGCAAGAACAATATATTCATGCCCATCATGCAGATCATCACCCCGTACCCTGGCACAAGCATGTATAAGGAATACAAGGAAAAGGGGCTGATTACCGACGAAGACTGGGAAAAGTACAACGCAATAAACGTTGTGATCCGCTCACCGCATTATGATCCGGTTGAATTCCAGTACAAGTTCATGCAAACTTACTATAAGGCTTATTCCTGGAAAAACATCATCAACAGGATCACGCACAACCCTCACCCACTCATGGGTATTGTTACAAGCCTTGTGTTCAGAAAAAACCTTCGTGAAGT
>JAKSDC010000073.1 GCA_022360275.1 Chlorobiales bacterium | reverse complement strand
GAAATATGATAATGATGCACAATACCGTTTATGTCGGTAAATCTGCTTTTCAGCATCAACTCAAGTTCGCATTTTGCCCGATCGATCCTTGCAGGATTTTTCGACTGCTTCTCAAGGTTAAGCTCTCCCTGATATGCCTTGAATTTCTCTGTTGGTGGGCACTCTTTGACTGTCATGATAACAGAACAGGATGAAATACCACGATTAGAGAATATTTGATACTGAAAGTTATTGAATGTTTTTAAATTACAGCATTTCACTGCTGTGGCAAGACCTGTCATACTTTCCTGCCACAACTGAACATGGCTTGACTATAGCAGTTCAGGGGGAGAGAAGAATCCTCCTGAAAGGGTTAAGCATCTTTGAAAAACAAAAAGAAGGAACACCTAAGCATGGCAAGAAACTTCAATTTCAGTGCAGGACCGGCGATGCTGCCGACTGCAGTAATCGAACGTGCCCGTGAAGAGATGCTGGACTGGAACGGTTCGGGAATGTCCGTAATGGAAATGAGCCACAGGGGCAAGGAATTTGTTTCCATCGCGGAAAAGGCTGAAGCAGACCTGCGCGAGATCTTGAATGTTCCTGATAATTACAAGGTGCTTTTTCTGCAGGGCGGAGCTTCCAGCCAGTTTGCAATGGTTCCGCTGAACCTGCTGAGAGGCAAAAGCAGCGCAGACTATCTTAATACAGGCATGTGGTCAAAAAAGGCAATTGCCGAAGCCAAACGATTCTGCAATGTGAATCTTGCAGGCGATACTTCTGAAGATAATTTCACCTCCGTGCCCGATCAGGAAAGTTTGAACCTCGATCCAAATGCGGCTTACGTCCATTACACTCCCAACGAAACCATCGGCGGGGTTGAATTCGATTATGTTCCCGAAACAGGAAATGCTCCCTTGGTAGCAGACATGTCCTCCACTATCCTCTCCCGCCCTGTCAATGTTTCGAAATTCGGCATCATTTACGCAGGTGCACAGAAAAATATCGGACCCTCAGGGCTGACCATTGTCATTATCCGGGAAGATTTGATAGGCAATCCCGCCGATGGTATACCGACCATGTTCAATTATGCGACCCATGCCGACGCTGGTTCCATGTACAATACTCCCCCCACTTACAACTGGTATGTTGCCGGTCTTGTTTTTGAATGGATCAAGGATCAGGGCGGTCTTTCGGCAATGGCCGAGATAAATGAGAGAAAAGCCCGGAAATTGTACACAGCCATCGACAACTCCGGATTTTATGCAAATCCGGTTGCTGAAAACGCCCGCTCGTGGATGAATGTCCCGTTCACGCTCGCCGACCCTTCTCTGGATGCGGAGTTCCTTTCAGGCGCCACAGAAAGAGGTTTGCTGACACTGAAAGGACATCGCTCCGTCGGCGGCATGCGCGCAAGTATTTACAATGCCATGCCCGAAAAAGGGGTCGATACACTGATCTCCTATATGCAGGAATTCGAACAAAAAAACGGCTAACATCTACTCGACATGTTCAAGATCTTAACGTTAAACAATATTTCCGTCGCCGGGCTTGACCGGCTGCGAAGGGACAAATACGAAATCGCTTCCGAGATTGTACACCCTGACGCCATATTGCTACGTTCCTTCAAAATGCACGATATGGAAATCCCGGAAACGCTTAAAGCGGTCGGCCGTGCGGGTGCAGGCGTCAATAACATTCCGGTTGAAAAACTCACAGGCATGGGTATACCTGTGTTCAACACTCCGGGAGCCAATGCCAATGCCGTCAAGGAGCTGGTTGTTGCTGCGTTGCTGATGACCAGCCGCAATCTTACCCAGGCCTGGGATTATGCCCGAAACCTTGAAGGGGATGATGCCGCGATTGCAAAGGCTGTTGAAGCAGGAAAGAAAAAATATGTCGGTACCGAGTTACCCGGCAAAACACTTGGAGTTATCGGTCTCGGGGCTATCGGCGGCCGGATTGCCAATGCTGTTATTGCTCTTGGAATGAAAGTCATCGGTTATGACCCGACCGTTACGATCCAGCATGCATGGAATCTTTCTGCCGAAGTGCAGCGCGCTCTCAGTTTTGAAGAACTTCTTTCCGAAGCAGATTACATCACCTTCCATGTTCCTCTCATTGATGCTACAAGAAACATGCTGAATGCCGAACGCATCAAGCATATGAAGAGCAACGCCATTGTTTTGAATTTTGCAAGAGGAGGAATTGTCGATGAGGATGCCCTCATCAAGGCACTTGATGAGGGGAAATTGTACGCCTACATCAACGACTTCCCCACCAAAGAGAACAAAAACCATCCCCGGGTGGTCTCGCTGCCGCATCTCGGGGCGTCAACGTTGGAAGCTGAAGAAAACTGTGCAGTCATGGTTGCCGACCAGCTCCAGGACTATCTTGAAAACGGCAATATTACCAACTCGGTCAATTTCCCTGAAATGAAAATGCCCAGAGCCGGCGCATCCAGAATAGCTATTTCCAACTCGAATGTCCCCAACATGGTTGGCCAAATCACCTCGGTGCTTGCCGATTCCGGCATCAATATCGTCGATATGCTGAACAAATCCCGCGGTGATATAGCTTATAACCTGCTTGACCTTGAGACCGAAGTTGGTGAGGATATACCTGACAAGATCAGGAAAATTGAGGGAGTGTTGGCGGTAAGGATTATTTAATGACAACAAAGATGTTGATGTGTTTATTTGTTGAGCTGTTGAATTGTTACAACAGCTGGATAGCTCGTCAGCCGGACGGCGCAGATGCAGGGGCGAATCCCGACTTGTCGGGACACCCTTACGAATGGAGACGAGAAAACACAGGAACGCATGAAAAAGATGGTTATGATGCATACGCAGATCCCGATGCAGGAGATCACGCACATCCTGCTCGATATGGATGGCACTTTGCTTGACCTGTATTTCGATGATTATTTTTGGGGTCAGCACGTACCGCAGAAGTATGCGGAAAAACACAGTATATCTTTCGACTCCGCCAAAGAAATGCTGTACGCAAAATACAAGTCTCACGAAAAAACCCTGAACTGGTGCGATATAGACTTCTGGTCAAGAGAGCTGTACCTCGACATCCCTGCACTTAAAGAACAGGTAAATCATCTTATCGACGTTCATCCGCATGTTATTGAATTCCTGAACCTCATGCGCGAACAGGGAAAAAAGATTTTCCTGCTTACCAATGCGCATTTCAAAGCGGTAAACATCAAGTTCAGAAAAACACAAATCGGAAAATATTTCGACGAAGTGTTAAGCTCGTTTCACGTTGGGCATCCGAAGGAAGACCTTGATTTCTGGCATAAAGCCCAGAAAAAGCTTCAGTTCGACAAGGAGCGCTCACTTTTTATCGACGACACGGAGGACGTGCTGAAAACAGCGCGGGAGTACGGCATCAAACACTTGCTGTTCAAGGCCAAAGCCAGCTCAATGAGCGAACCGAAAAAGACCGAACATTTTCCTACCATCCACGATTTCAGGGAATTGATGTAGGGTGAAGCAGAAAATCAGTAGATGACTTCACGGAACAAATGCATATGAATTAACGCCGCACGCTTGCCATCCGGATCTTTTCGTTCTTCAAGATCCACAGGCCTGAACCCCAGCTTGTGATACAGCAACAGCCCTGCCGTGTTATGATTGAAACAGGATATACGAACATAGCCGGCCGAATATCGCTGAAAAGCCATATCCACAAATACCCTTATGAGATATGAAGCCGCACCCTTTCCTCTTTCCGAAGGCTTGACAACAAGATTTCCAATCACGCACCTCTCTCCTTCTTCTACCTCTATGAAGTTCCCATATCCTGCAACAACCCCGTTCACCAGAACAACCGAAGGATCATGCCTGTTTTTGGCTGCATCAAACAACTGTTCAGGCGTCAGCGGATAGCGGGCTTTCGGAAACATATAGAATAACTCCTCTTCCGACCGGGGAAACGTGCAGATACCTTCCAGATCCCTGTCCTCCAATGGCCTATGGGTGAACATGTCACTCTCTGCCTTCCGGTTTGGGCCGCCATTCCTGCCCGGCTGTCCACCCTTCAGATGCCGAGCTGATACAGTCATACCTGGGGATATAAGGCTTTATGT
>JAKSDC010000090.1 GCA_022360275.1 Chlorobiales bacterium | reverse complement strand
TACCAAAGGAACTTTTGGGGACTGTTCCCTAACTGTCCTCTCTGGACTGTTTTTCCTTTGAGCACGTCGTTCATTTGCCCGGCCAAGGTTATAAACTCTGGTAGTTCAAACATTTCCGGCCTCCTGTATTGTTAAGTTCAGTATCTTTCTCAGAACAGTGAAATACATCTCGTCAACAATACTACTTTACCCCCTCCCAACACCCATTTTGAGACTTCACCATTTTCAAGAGAACTGTCAAGAACATTTACCGTAATATATTCTGGAAATCAGATAGACTTCTCGACTCGTCCTGATCATACCAGCCGTTCTCCGACAACGAATCATCGTGTCAAACGATTCGTTCAATACGCGAAATAAGCAAATAAACATCTTCATGATCTTTAATGGAACTCTTAATAGTTTCTTCACCTATCACTACTCAATCGACAACAGTCATTTCCTTCCTCCTCCCCGCCAAATGCAGCAGTAATCCCCGATCTCTTTCCGGCATTCTCGAAGAACACAAAACAACACACTCCCGGGGGAGAACTTTATCGAGCCATTCCTGCAGTCCGCGATAGTCATTGATCCCGAACCGCTTCACCTTGAGAACCGCCCTGTCGATATGGTTACCACCGAGACTCATAAGCGCGTTCAGATCGGCTGCGAGGAGCAGAGATGAACCATCGCTTGTCCATAGCTTCAGAATATCTTTGTTCAATCTTGCAAGCACGAACGAGGGCAGTGCCATATGCCTGTCATCGGAAAGCAAGTGGCCGGACGCACCGATTGCGGCGACAAGAGAGTCGGGGGAGGCAAACTGTACGGCTGCATCGAGTTGTTTGATCCCATAACGGCGCATCTGTTGTCTGATCGTCTCTTGATGATAGGGTTTCGATCCGCAGTCGATCAGAATTGACGAACCTTCAACCGAGCAAATCAGAGCGGTATCCTTGCCGACAGCAGCCTGAGCGAAAACAGGTGGAGGACTTTCCGCACGCAGAACCGGCGTCCAGGCAAAGTAATTTGCTGCAAACAGCATTGTGATCACTACAAAGGCTGGCTTTTCGCGGTGGAGAAAATACAGTGTTGCCAGAATAGCCGCATAGTAAACGGTGATACCGGGAACGTCCGGCTGCATCTGAGCGAGAGCCCAATGCTGTGAACCGAAGAACTCCGTTACCTCGAGCGCGGCTTTTGCAAAGAACCAAGCACTCGATGCAAAATATATCGCCAGACCGGGTAGTACGAGATTCAAAACAAAGGCTGGCAACATTGCGTAGAGCATAGAGCTTACAAGAAAGACCACCGGCAGATTGGCGAGTAGTCCGGCAAGAGAAAATGTACCGAAAAACCAGGCGATAACCGGTGATACCCCGATAATGGCGGCAAGACTCACACTGAAAGCGTTCCATACCGGCCTGAAAACAACTCCCGTTATACTGCTCCAGTTCATCGAAGGCCGACTGAGCGCCGGATAAAGCAGAATAATGGAAGCAACCGCTGTATTGGTCATCAGAAATCCGGCGCTGAACAGCTCGAGAGGATCGAGCGACAGGATGACAAGATCCGCTGCCGCAAGAGAGTTCAGCGGAAACGAACGACGTCCGATTACTGAACCGCCAATCAGTACAACCGCCATGATCGAAGCCCTTCTGACCGATGGAGCGTTTCCCGTGACCGAACTGTAAACCAGCAGCACAGCCGCAATCAGGAGAAGCACCGCCCATCGTCCTGTAACGGTTGTTCTCAGCCGCTGCATCAGTACGAGCATTGCAACAACGACCAATCCGACATGCAGACCGGAAATGGCAAGTACATGAGCGGTTCCGGCAGCCTGAAACTGCCGGTAAACCTCCCGATCGAGCATTTCCCTCTCTCCGAGAAATATTCCTTTCAGGAACTGACGCTCATGTCCCGGCGGAACAAGTCCGTCAATGGCCCCGGACAGGTATCGCCTGACGGGTCGTACCAAAAGACCCTCAAAAACGTCGCTTTTGTCAAGCCCGTAATTCCGCATCATCCATGGCCCAGGACAATACAGCTCGGCATGAACGCCCTGCTTCCAATAGTAGTCATGCGCATCGAAATCACCCGGATTTGCCGCGTCGGATATGCGCGTTGTTCGGCCCTTGATTCTGACCATATCCCCGGCCTCGACATCAGGCTGTTTATCATCATAAAGCCGCAAAAAAACCTTGACTTTACCGGAAGCCTTCCGGGTTTCACCATCAGCAAAAACCTCACGAACATCGAGAATCCATTGAGCTCCCTTTGCAGAGATACGCGGTCTGGACACGACTTTTCCGTAGAGCAAAACTTCCTTTCCGAGATAGTTCAGTACCGTATCCGATGCAACGTACCGGTATGCATAGTTCGAGTATGCGCCGAAACTACTGAATACAAAAAAGCTGTACGCTACTATGGCAGACAGGGAGAGGTTTTCCCGGTTTATCGTTTTTTTCAGTCCCAGAAGCAAAAAAGCACATAAAACCAGCAAACAAGCAAGGGACAAAACGATCCAGATGAAAACCGAAAGAGGCGAATAGAGCCCTGTAACGATTCCCCCACAGACAAAAAAAAGCAGGCGTACTGCCGGATAAGGGGATGTGAGGCTTGTCTTGATCATTGCCCGATTTGGCGATTAGGGATGATTCGGGAAACTTGGTTAGTTTGTTATATTATGTCTTTTTATAATCGAGGCAAAACCGCTCGCTGTATGTTAGTAAAAGAGATTCTTGAATCAGCCACCAAACCCGTATTCAGTTTCGAGTTTTTCCCGCCCAAACAGACGTCTGACTGGGACAAACTTTTTCATACAATTTCGGAACTCATCCCTTTTAACCCCTCATATGTCAGCGTCACTTATGGAGCAGGCGGATCGACCAGAAGCCGTACACATGATCTGGTAACGAAAATCCAGAGGGAAACCGGCCTCACCGTCGTGTCACATCTCACCTGTATCTGTTCAAGCAAAGAAGAAATCCGCCATATCCTCGAAGATTACAGCAAGCAAGGGATCAAAAATGTGCTGGCCCTGCGCGGCGACCTTCCTCCTGGAAGTTTCTCTTATGAAGAAGCCACAAAAGATTTCCGCCGCGCCATAGACCTTGTGCGGTTTATTGTCGAGAACTTCCCTGAAATCGGCATCGGCGTCGCCGGATTTCCCGAAGGACATCCCCAGACCCCGAACCGGCTGCAGGAAATTGAATATCTCAAGGCAAAAGTCGACCAGGGCGCCGACTATATCGTTACGCAGCTTTTCTTTGACAACAGGGATTTTTATGATTTCGTCGGCCGCTGCTCCCTTGCCGGCATCAACGTTCCCATTATCCCCGGAATTATGCCTGTAACGACAAAAAAAGGTTTGATCAGAATGTCCGAGCTAGCGCTTGGAGCCCGGATACCGGCGCCTTTACTGAAAAAAGTACTCGACGCCCCAAATGATGAAGACGTTGCGAAAATCGGGATAGCATGGGCGACCGAGCAGGTACGGAATCTTATCGACAACCACATCAAGGGCATCCATTTCTATACCCTCAACAACGCCGAAGCCACCCGCAGGATCTTCCAGAATATCGCAGACAGGGAAAAGGCTGGATAGCTGATCGTTCAACAAATCAACAATCCCCTCAGAACATTTCGTTCTGTACCAGCTGATCAAATGTTTCTCTCTTCCGGATAAGCCTTGCCTTCTTTCCATCAACCATGACCTCCGCAGGGCGAAGACGGCCATTATAGTTGTTGCTCATTACCGAACCGTAAGCTCCCACAGACAGTACCGCGAGCAAATCTCCCTCCTCCACCCTGTCAACGGTCCTTTCCCTGGCAAAAAAATCGCCCGACTCGCAGACCGGTCCGACAATATCGGCAACCATGACGGAGTCATGCTGACACACCGCAACAATTTCATGATAGGACTGATAAAGCGCAGGACGTATCAGCTCTGTCATTCCTGCATCGACAATCACAAATTCCTTGCCTGCATGGTTGCGTTTCCTGTACAGCACCCTGGTCAGCAAAACCGTTGAGTTGGCCGTGATGAATCTTCCCGGCTCGAACACTATGGTTGTACCTGTTTTTTCAAGCAGCGGAACGAGCTTTTCGGCAAACTGTTCGATCGGCGTTGCCGGTTTCTGGGGATCGTAGGTAACCGGAAACCCTCCGCCGATATCAAAATATCGAATATTGAATCCGGCAGACCGTGCTCCCGCAAGTACATCGAGAAGTTTTTCCAGCGCTGCATGATAAAAATCCGCATCAAAAATCTGTGACCCGATATGCATATCGAGGCCGACCAGATCAACATGTTCGAGCGCTTTCAAGAGAGCAAACACCTCATCCAGATCCGTCTCATCGACCCCGAATTTTTCCTTGCTGTCGCCGGTGGTAATATAGGGATGGGTTTCAGCCGTAACGTTCGGATTGATCCGTATCCCTACAGATGCGTTCTTCCCGAGACCTCCTGCGACATCATTAATCAGCCGAAGCTCCGATAACGACTCGGCCTTGAGCATCAAAACACCCGACCTGACACCATACTCTATATCTGCTGCTGTCTTGCCTACACCGGCCATAATGATTTTCCCCGGTTCGACACCGGCCTGCAGCGCCCTGAAAAGCTCCCCTCCTGAATTGACGTCGCAACCGCACCCTTCATCAGCGAGAGTGCGAATCACATGCAGATTAAAGTTTGCCTTGACCGAATAACAGGTAAAATGATCCAGTCCCTCAAACGCTTTCTCAAAGGCCCTATACTGGTTGACAAGGCTGTTGCGGCTGGTCACAAAGAGAGGGGTTCCATATTCCTCTGCCAGCTTTTGAAGTGAAATTCCTTCGCAACACAATGTCCCGTCACAGTAGGGAAAAAGATTACTGTCTAACACGTTTTGGATTTTCTATCTGGTTAAAATTAAAGAGACATCACTTTTAGAACATCACCAGGCAATCAAATCAGATGCAGTATAGCTGTTCTTCCGCAAGCAAGCAAATAGAGACACCATAGAGATCCCTTGATTTCACATCAGGTTTTGCAAAATCAGTGTCGATGGCTTATATTTGCTGCTCTCTGTAATTAATCATACCCAGGCAACGATGGCAAAAAAAGAAAACAGGATTATCATTACCCTTGAGTGTACCGAAGCAAGAAAAGAGGGCCTTACCCCGTCACGGTACACAACGACGAAAAACAAAAAGAACAATACCGAACGTCTGATTCTCAAGAAGTATAATCCTTACCTTAAAAGACATACTCCGCACAAGGAAATCAAGTAAGCGGATTTTTGGCAAAATCCGCAAAAAAATTTTATTTAGTATAGTTGCGGTAAGCCAATAAGTTGTTGCCCGAATGGCGGAATTGGTAGACGCACTCGTTTCAGGGGCGAGCGCCGCAAGGTGTAGGAGTTCGAATCTCCTTTCGGGCACTAAAAGCTGAAAAAATTGACTATGCTCAACACGGTAGCAGGAGATAAGAATTACAAGTTTTCCCTGACCTTTACAAACTTCACCGTAGATCATGCACCTTATTTTTGAGGTGCTTTTTTATTTTTCAAAAACCTAAATATCAGCTGTAGTGGATCATACAAAAATCAATCTGATTGTTCGTCTGCAATATCTCGACAATCAGATCGAAAGCATAGAAAGCTTGCAAAAAGGGCTTCCGGAAGAAATCGAAGCGTTGGAGGAAGATATAGCATTTATTTCCCGTCAAATCGAAACCCGCGAAAAAGCTGCGGCAGAACGGGAAAAAACCCGTGAAAGCCTCAATGAAACGATTGAAAACTGCAAGTCCAAGATCAAGAGTTTCAAGGACAAACAAACGCTTGCAAGAAACAATAAGGAATACGATGCTCTCTCAAAACAGATCGAATATGAAGAAAAGGAAATAGCCCAGGCGGAAATCCAGTTGCAGGACATAAAGCATCACGAAGAAAAAACAGCAGAGCTGCAGGATCAGGGTCGCCAGTTGATTGCGGAAAACCGTTACGATGAAATTTCCGAAGAAATGATGCCTGACGATGTCCTTGCCCAGCAGTTGAAAGATCTTAAAGCCCAGGTCGAACAGAAAAAAGAAGAGCTTGAAAGTATCATCGTGGAAACATCTGGAGAAGTCAGTTCACTGAGAAAACAAATTGCCGAGCAGAGAAAAATCGTTGAGAAAGAAGCCAAGCGGCTGCTTGCGAAATACGATCATCTCAAAAACGGGAACATTCAGGATGCACTCGTCAAGCTTCACCGGCATGCATGTTCGGGCTGTAATACCAGGGTCCCGACCAACCGCCACACCATCATTGTACAGGGAGGCTTTTATCTTTGCGAATCCTGTGGACGTATAGTAGTCCATGAAAGACTTTTTGAAGAAGCCGAGACCGGAGAAGAGAATTGAATCATAATCGATTCCGTAGTCTCTCACAACCCGAACCGGCAGATTTCGGATTTTGAACGGAAAACTTGCAAAACAGGTTGTACTTTGAAGTATATCTGTTTACTGAAGCCAAAGCGTGCAGTCGCCGTCTATCTTTGAGGACAGGCGGAGGAAAGTCCGAACATCACAGGACAGGGTGCCGGCCGAGAGTCTTTGCTCAAGACCGGGAACAGCGGTGCAAACCTGCTGTTACAGAGAGTGCAACAGAAAGCATACCGCCCCGGTTTGCCGGGGTAAGGGTGAAAAGGGGGTGTAAGAGACCACCAGACATGTCAGTAATGACATGTGCTATGAAAACCTCCCCGATGCAAGGCTGAATAGGGAAGCTTTTCCGCAAGGAAAGAGAGTTGTCCGCTCAATTCTTTGAGTTTCCGGGTGAGCCGCATAGATAAATGACTGCAACCTTGCCTCACGGCGAGGGACAGAATTCGGCTTACAGCTTTGGTTTCAGTTTTTTTAGGCCACCTCTATAAATTGTCGCGAGCGCCTTGAGTACGAGGCGAACGGAGCACAGAAACCGGAGTGTACACGAAGTACATGAGGATTTCGAGCACCGATCAACGAAGTAATCATGGTGCGCAGCAAATTAATAGAGGTGGCCTTTATAAAAACCTCGCAAAAAGAAACACCCCGATCAACATAAAGGTTATGGCTATTTTTGCAGCCGTACCGGCTATCAGTCCGATCCAGGCGCCAAAGCCGGCACGCCCGGCTGCCTGAATATCCCTGCGAACATAGAGCTCACCGGCAACCGCCC
>JAKSDC010000123.1 GCA_022360275.1 Chlorobiales bacterium | reverse complement strand
GTCCGGGGAGAAAGCGCAGGCGAGAATGCCGCCGGAATGGCCGTCAAAGCGCCGAATTTCTTTTCCTGACCGGGAGTCCCAGAGTCTCGCGGTGCTGTCATAGCCAGCGGTGAGAACAGCGTTGCCGTCCGGGGAGAAAGCACAGGCGAGAATGCCGCCGGAATGGCCTGTCATACCCACAATTCTGGCGGAGACCGGAAATGCACTTTTTTGGGAAATGAATCCTTTTGCGGTTGGCCATGTAGAGCCATTAAGATCAGCCGAAGAGAGGAGAGCCTGGTCGAAGTCTGCTCCGTAAAACCGTACAAGTCGTAAGCTGGCACCCGAAAAGTCTGTTTTAGGGGCAAAGCTATGCCGAAAATCGGCGCCATCGAAGCGGGCGTTGTGGCAATTCGCTTTGCTGAAATCAAGTCTCCGGCCATTGATGCGCAGTGCGCTTGTGTTTTGCAGATTTGCTTCCGTCACGTCTGCATGTTCAAGTATGGCGTCATCAAGAGTTGCTCCATCGAAATTGGCTTTTCTAATATTTGCATGGGAAAGTGTCGTGCCTTTCAGGTTGGCATTGCTGAAATCAATCCCTTCTGCACAGAGCATCCCGAGCTTGATTCCTGGAAGTATGGCACCGTTCAGTTTTGCTCCCTGCGGAATCAGTTGCTGTTGTGCCTTGAGAAATTGTTCTGGAAAAACGTTTTCAGGAGAAGAAAGATTTTCATTTCTTGAAGGATTACTTCGATGTAATGCGATCTGATAAGCGATCAGCAAGGCATTTTCAGAAACAGTTTGGGTATAGGTGTTTTCGAGAATGGTTCGAATGGCAAGTGTCAATTTTAGTAATGTTTCTTTTTCCGATTCGACCAATTCGCCCAGAAAGTTGATGGCTTCCTGAGTGATGCGGCCGTAAGATAGTGTTTCACCAAACCGGTTATTTTTCAAGGCTCGGAAAAGAGCACGAGCAAAGAAGAATTCGAGAAAACTTTTGTGGGAAAAGCGGTAATAGCCGTCGGTGCTTCGAACGAGGAATGCAGCGGTACGCATTTCGAGATCGACCCGCTCACTGTCAAGATTACGGGTGAGTAGCTGTTCCTTGCGCAACAGTGCGGCGAGGTCGGCATAGTGAAGCTGGTTGCGAGGCTGGCTCCAGAGTTCGCAGGACATACGTTCGAGCAGTTCCAGCATATGGTTTACATGGATCTCTGCCTTCGCAAGCCGGACAGTACTCAACCACCGGTTGGTGTAGGTGAGGTAAAGAGAGGCAGTAGTCACCTTATCGCTCTGTTTCATAAGGTCAGGCAATGATGCAACGATCAAGTCAAGCAATTGTGGTGTTGAGGCAATCTCGCGAAGGCCGTACGTTTCATCGATGAAACGAAGCGCTTTGTCTCTTTCGGTAGAGCCAAAACGTTTTTCTAGATATTGCTTGATCTGCATTTCTGTAAAAACAGGCAGAGTGTCGATATTTGCATCGAATGCACGCGCAGCTTTGCCGAGCAGCGAATCGGGTTCAAAAAGCACGTCGCCACCTTGAGCGGCACGGCGAGCGCTCTTGGTGTCCTTGAAGAAGTGGCTTCTGGAGGTGATCAATATCCTGTTTCCGGTTGCCGTACGGCCAGGAGTGGCTGTTGGGCGGGCTAACAAACGAAACTGCTCCTCGACGCTACGACCGGCCTGCGCTACACCCATTTCATCGAAGCTGTCGAGCAAGAATACCACACGGCCCGCTTCAAGCAGGTGCAATACGATCTCCGAATTAAGAACGGTTCGCAGTTCGGTTTCGAGGTGTTCGCGAATCAGGCTTTCAAGCGAAATCGAATTCGGGAAGTTGCGTAGATTGATCGCTATGGGAACAGGGCTTGCAGGATCGTTTTCACATTTGCGAGCTAGCTCATAGGCGAGCCGCTCGACAAGTGTGCTTTTTCCGGTACCATAGTCTCCGAGTATCAGCCAGAGACGGCTCCTGTTTCCCGCTACCCATTCAAGTGCATGAGAAAGCATGGGTACAGGTTTTTCGTCCGGTTTGTTTTCAAGTTCAAGGAACTGATCTACATAAGCAGTTGCGATGGGGCTTGCTTCGTAGCGTTGACGGATGCGGGCGAGATATGAGGAGAAGTCGAAGAGGTTTCGTTCAAGTTCGTCGTAAGTGAGTGTCTGAACACCCTGTTCACGAGCGTAACTGCTGGCTGCTGGGCTGAAGTCTTTTGTCGCAACCACCATACCCCGAGCCTGCATCTGTCTTGCTGTCTGGCCTTCGAGCCAAGTTCTGAATATCTGCACGGTCTTTTTGGAAATGACCGCATGATGATCCTTGCACTCCACGAAATAGACCTCTTCCCGCCCGAAATCGGCGCGTTTACGGGCGACAAGGTCGATGCGGTTGTTGTCGATCAACTGTTCCCGCTCGACGTTGTAACCGAGTAGGCGCAGGAGATGAGCTACCCGCTCCTCAAAGCTTTTGCCCTTTTCGAGCTTGCTTCTGCCTGAACGGGAGATAAGGTCGGGACGCGCCTCTTGACTCCGACAAGCCGATTCGGCTTCAGCGATAACCTGCAGGCGTACGTCTTCGATTTTTTGTTCGAGTTTCCCATACGCTTTTGCTAAAGGGCTGTCGGGGAGTTTAGCTGCATACAGCTCCTCGGTAAACAGCAGGTTTTCTTCGTATGGTATGGTGTCAAGCTCGGACAACTTGATGCCGAATTTATCTTTCCATACCTTTTCGCCGGCTGCGCGCAATTCGGTATTGTCTGCTATCGGAGAGGTAACGAGGATACGTGTAAGATTTGGCAACGGTGCGCGAGGTTTGATTTTGCCCTCTGTTGCTGGTTCAAGAGCTTTCCATACATGCGCAAGACCTTTGGTATTCTGGCTTCCGTAGTTACCTACCAGCACGGTTACATGGGGCAAGAGGGCTGCAAGCAGGCCGCCGATGTCGGTGATACCTGTTCGGGAGTCTATGATTATGGTTTCAAATCCTGCTTTGCCGAAAGCATTGAGCGCAAGACGAAACAAAGTAAGTCCTCTCTCGAGGTCGCGCACGAGAAAATCATCCCATTGAATTTCCTGGTACAAGCTTGCAAAGTCCTTTTTGGCCCCATCCTTTACATCTCTATATGCAGGTAATATAAAAAGCTTGTCTGCGGTAGGTGTCTGGCAAGCAAGACTAACGAGCTGATCAAAGTTGGCTTTCTTTACGCTTTTTCGGGAATCCTGCCATGTAATCAGCCATTCGAAAAAGCTACCTTTGATCTTATATGAAGGATTGAGGCCGGGTATGTTGTGCATCCCCGGCGCTTCGATATCGAGGTCCCAGAGCAGCGTCTTGCCCCTTTTGGCGCACAGCACACCGACATTGGCGGCAAGCAGGCTTCGTCCGACGCCGCCCTTGTAACTATAAAAGGTGACGGTAAACGGTGTCATGATGCTATTCTCAGATAATTTGCTCCGCGTGGTATTTCGGTATCGTTTTTTTTGTCGAGGTTTTCAGCGTATTTGAACCCGATCCTAGTCAGCGTCAGAAGATTATCCCTTCCATGCTTACGCTTGGTAATGAAGCCGTTTGCTTCAAGGTTGCTAATGAGTTGCGTAACGCGCCCAGTGGTGACGCCGAGATGCTCATCGAGGTCAGATTGGTGGCATTCACGGTTTTTGTTCCTGAGTAGATGCAGAAGGATTTCCGGCACATGACGACGGGTGATCTGGGCTTCTGGGTCTGCATGGGCAAGATTGAGTCGCCTCGATTCAAGCATGTCGTTCGCTACTTCCCACCGGTATCGATACTCCTCAGGAAGACTCTTTACTGAGTTGGCGCGATTCAGCGTGTAATGAATCAGGCGTTGCAGTTCCGATATGCCTTCACGATCGTTGGGGTGTGCAATCGCTCTGGTTGACCAGACCGAGATAAGCCGATTGACGATGTAAAGCTCCTTTTTCCCCCACTGTTCGAGATTACGGATCGTAACCAGCAATTCGGCAGGGGTTGCCTTATCAACGAGCATGGCTGGGTCACTGATGTTCAGGTTCAGTGTGTTCATAGTACTCAACTGTCCTATGGTATTATTATTTAAGAATAATTTAACATTATTTAATTAATAAAAAATCCCTGATTGCTTATCTGACAATTCTCAGATGGGTATCTGTAAGCGTCACGGTGACTATGGTCAATCCGGTTGTACCTTCTTCGTATTTCTCATGATGGACGAAACCCGGAAAATATTCAGCCACATCGGGCATCTGTTGATTGGCCAAAGCAATGACTGTGCCTCTCGTATCGTTAAGATTTTTTGCGGCTGCCTTGTGTGGCCCAAGTTTGTTGCTCATGCTTGGGACCAGCAACCAGTCAAGAGATAGTGATTGCAGTACGGCATTGGAGCTACCCATGAACAGGTCCCGGCAGATGGTCATGCCGATCAGTCCGAGGGGTGAAGTGAGACAGGTTATTGGTGTCGGTGAAGATTCGATCATTTCGCCGCAGTTATTGAACGTAACCCTTTCCCGCTTGTCTGAACAGAAGAGCGCGGTGCCGTCGAAACCACATAATGCCATTGCATGGTTTCGCCATTTGTTGTTGCATTGTTCGTGAAAGCTGCCTGGAACGATGATCGGAACGGAGAGTTCATGATCGTCTCCATCCTTGAGAGAGAGATTCATCAGCCTTTCGCTGATCATAGATCGCATGTCCGAGGTGATGGTCAGCTCTGGCATAATAAGGAGATGAACACCAGCTTTCCTTGCTTTTTTTATATGATCTAGGACTGAGGCAAGCCGTGTATTTTCATCGTTTTTATCGGTAAAGCCTCGACAGATGAAGAACCGGTTGTTTGTATAGCTGATATCGAGTTTGGCCTCGTCGGCGAAATGAACAATGCCGATTCTGACCGTATCGCTTTTGAGCCTTGAGGTTGTCCAATCCTTGTGACCTGGAGGGATATCGGAGACTTCGACAGGAATGCCGTGAGTATTGTCGAGAGGAATGACTCGGTGATGTTTCAGCCAGTAGGAGAGGTTGCCTAATTGCTTTTTCAATTGGCCTCCTCCGAAACCCGGATAGAGAGGGAGCACCTTCGACTCTCCAAATCCATCGATGAGCCGGTCATGTGGCCATGTGCTGTCTGGACTGAAGATACGATGGCAGTGTTCATCAATGGCTTTAAGCCAAAGCAGGGGGTCAGTTTCAAGGTCGGAACGTGTTATCGTACCAAGGGTATCACTATCAAGAAGCTCAAGTACAGAATTATCGGCAGGAGGTTTGTGCTTCAATTCCCAGTCATCAAGAGCACACCGCCCATCAGGGAGAGGTTGCTGGGCCAATCGGCATAACCTTGCGAGAGCTTCACGGAAACAGGCTGTATTGATAAAATCGGCGACGTTGTCCATGTTGCCCTGACAGGGGTTGCGCTAGAGCGAGAGTATTTTTATAGTATACGTGTTTTTTATACTTTTTTTAAGAGACAAGGAAATTCAGTCCTTTTCATGTGGCTTTAACTGTGTTCAGTAAATGAAAAAGTTGAAAATATTTGTTGCGGTCATTCCTCCACCCACACTGACACTTTTCCGTCAGGTGTTCTGAACGGTGCCTCCCCATTCGTTGGTCTGTATCGTCTCATCGATGTGGTTTGTAATGTCGCAGTAGGTGGTGTGCGGTTTGCCGGTCTTCATCATCAAGGTGATTATCGTGGATAGGACGCGGTGGATGAATGGAGGTGCAGTAAAGATTTAACATTTCTTTATTCCTTGAAAACTGTATACTTAAGGAAGCTCAGGAAAGATTTGGTCGCTTGAAACGTGGCTACAGGGCCTTTAATTGTTTCTCCCTATGTCCCTTTCGCGCAGGAAATTCCTTATACGC
>JAKSDC010000121.1 GCA_022360275.1 Chlorobiales bacterium | reverse complement strand
GATCGTCCGAAGGAGCATTCTTTAAAAGGTCGGCGACACACGTTTCAAGTTCTGCGGGATCGGAGGGATAAAACGATTCCGCGACAGCAGGATATCGGATCATGGGTTCCATAACTGATTCCGTTCAGGAGTTGACGATTACGAGTTTGCCGCATCCCTGGCAGTGTCCTGCCGTGTCATAGCGCAGCGTTGTATAGCCGAACCGATGAATTACAGATGTTCCGCATTGCGGGCAGAAAGTATCCTGATGGCAAGAGGTATCATAAACATAGGCCAGTCCCGCTTTTTTACCGATCTGGAATGCGCGTTCAATTGTTTCAACAGGTGTAGCTTCACTCTCCGTCATTTTCCAGGAAATTTCAGGGACGAAAGCCGAGATATGCCATGGGGTTTCCGGGCCGAGTTCACCGGCAATGAATTCGGCAAGGCGCCGGAGCATTTCGGGCGAGTCGGAAAATCCCGGAATCAGCAGGGTTGTAATCTCGAGGTGCGCGTTTGACCGGGCAATGCGTTTGAGGTTGCTGAGAACCGGCTGCTGAAGGGAGCTGCAAATTCTTCTGTAAAACGACTCGTCCATTGATTTCAAATCGATGTTGATTGCATCGAGCAGCGGTTCGGCAGCATCGAGACAATTGTCCGACATATAGCCGTTGCTGACCCAGATGTTTTTCAGCCCTGCGGACCGTGCAGGTTTCATGATGTCAAGAGCATATTCCGCAAAGGTCGTCGGTTCGTTATAGGTAAAAGAGATGGAGGGACAGCCGGTATCGAGAGCTTCCCGCACAATCGAGTCCGGGGAACGGACCGGAAGTTTCACATCCTCACCGGAACTCTGGCTGATCTCCCAGTTCTGGCAGTTGCCGCATCTGAAATTGCAGCCGAAGGTTCCAAGAGAAAGGGTTCGGGTGCCCGGCAGAAAATGATACAGCGGCTTTTTTTCGACAGGGTCTATGCTTATGGATACGGGAAGCCTGTAATTCAGGGTGAACAGTTTTCCGCCCCGGTTTATCCTTGTTCTGCAGAGCCCTGAACGGCCATTCCGTATCTTGCAAAAATGATAACACAGGTTGCACTGTACCGCTTTATCCGGGAGTACATGGTAAAATTCCGCTTCTTTTGGCATGACAAACCATCAAACATCCACGGTGCCGGTATACACCACTTTCGCCGGACCGGAAAGAAAAACCTCTTTCAGGGTACCGGAAAAATCCACTTCCAGAATGTCGCCGCTTCTCACAGTAACTTTAACGCTGGTCGATGATACCTTTCCGAGCTTGTAGCTCGTCAGTGCAGCCGCAACGGCTCCGGTTCCGCAGGCAAGCGTTTCCGCCTCGACCCCGCGTTCAAAAGTTCTTACACTGAGGGTATCGGGCCCGGTAACTTCAAGAAAGTTTACATTGGTACCTTCCGGGAACACATCGCTGTTGTTGCGAATGGCACTGCCGGCGTCTTCGACATTGAAAGTGTTTAGTTCGTCGGTATAAATGATCGTATGCGGCGACCCGGTATTGACGAAGTGACAGGAGAAGCCGTTTGCATAAAAATTGTTTCTGAAATCATCGGGTACGGTCATTTTCAGTTTTACACGTTCAACGCCTGTTATCCATGCATCATAACGATTCCCGTTTGCCTGGAAAGAGGCTGTTTCGCCGGAAATGCCCGAAGCCCAGGCAAAATAGGCGGCGCACCTGCCGCCGTTGCCGCACATCGAGCCCGGCTTTCCGTCGGCATTATAGTACCGCATACTGAAATCAAATGTTTCTGAAGGCTCGACAAGAATAAGGCCATCCGCACCGATGCCTGTTCTCCTTGTACAGAGAGAATGAATTTGGCGTTCAGCCAGGCTGACGAGTCGTTGCATGTTATCTATCACGATAAAATCATTTCCAGCGCCCGACATTTTTGAAAAATTGACCTGCATGATAAGCTACCTTGATTATAATGGTGACTTCAGCGGAGCCCAGCCGCAACAAATGCTTTGTCAAAGCCGGTATCTTCAGTTATTACAGCAGATCCGGTTGTTTTCCCTTGCAGGGTGCCAGGCCAAAAAATTTATTATTAAATAAATTTTCTTATCTTAATCGCTACAATAACCGGGATTTTTTTTAGTAAATTAACTGTCGATATCGTTTCGTCGAAGGTTTTTTCCGGTCTGTTCAGAACTGCAGCACATGGTAATGATCCGGTCAGTAACACCCCGATACACGTAGGGCAAGCACAACGGTTGCAAACAT
>JAKSDC010000159.1 GCA_022360275.1 Chlorobiales bacterium | reverse complement strand
TTGAGCATCCCCGTTGTACTGAGATTCTGACTTCGTGTAATTCAAACCAAGCGCAAGACCATTGAAAAACCTGTCCGTTGCACTGCCATAGTCATCGTACAATGCTTCTTCAACTTCAGCCTGAATTTTATCTATATCATCATCAAAATCTGACCCGGACACGTAGCCGTCAATGACAATGGACAATTCTTTTGTCAAAAAATCGCCGGTTTCTTCCAGCGTTTTTTCTTCGGGGCAATAAACACAGATACCCGGCATTGTGATCTCGGTCATAGGATGCACACGGGACTGGTATACACGGTTCCCCGTTGTCGTAAGCCCGGTAAGGATCGTTACAACCCTGTCTCGAATCTGTGTTCTTACATGCGCCATTACTAAGCCTCCGTAACTAGGATTGGGGATCCGGTTTCGATGATATGCATAAGGAATTTCCGCTATTTCAGATCTTGTCTATCCAAAATTCAGAAATAGTTCGCTATCCCACAATAGCAGAAGAATATACAGGGGTTATATAACCATGCATTCCTTACGGCCCTTTACTGATGCAGGTTTAGAAAGGAGGGGAAAATTTTTTTATCAAATCTTCAGGAAATATCCACGGAGCGATCGTCCTTCATTTTTCCCAAAAGGCTCCACAGATTTTTTATCGTAACTTGCTTCTCGCTAAGCTGGCGGATAAGCTTCGCTCTTTCTTTCTTCAGTTTTACCAGTTGAGACTGCAAAGTAACAACACGTATCCTTGCTTCATCAACATCAAGTGTCATTACATCATCGCGCTTTATGTAACTGTTGTAGCTATTCTTCATCTTTAGGCCCCTGCCCCAGTTCCCGGACTCACCCACCTCTTCAGCCCGTACCTCACCACCTCTTCACGTTTCACCCACTTGGGCTTCTCCAGTCCGACATCAACTGGCACATAATCATCCCACTCAATTTCTCCTTTGTCGTGCTTGAGGTTCAGTTCACGATGCGTCAAGGTTTTTATGCGTCGGTCAAAGCCGATGAAATTTGCAATGTTGGGCGTTTTGTTCCATCCCTCAAAGTTGTCGATCACATGATTCACAGCATCTATTGCTCGTTGATCCGTAAAACCGTTCTCGATCATGCGATCCTTGAGAATTTCAAGCTGCTCTTTACTCAGCGACGGAAAAGCCTGCACTGCCCGCCCAAGAGCCCGAACAAGCCCCTCTGCAGTGAGTTCGTCACGATACACTGCAATCGTTCCGTCATCGTTTAAGGCGGGGATCTTTTGCGATACTCGCTGCAATTTCTTCTGCCCCTGCTTTGTCGAGAGGCTTTTGATTGCCAAGCCTACCGTTCTGGGTTCCATACTCCGGATGTTTTGCTTGTTTCATCTTCGCCAAGAAAATGTCGATGTACATCACCTTATCCTCATTGCGTTTCCGCAACTTGAGTGGACTGTAAAAGTTGGTTGACCAAAAAGGATCAGCACGTGCCCACTGTATTGCCAGCTTCATTTCATCAGGATTTTGCCTATCGTCAACTCTCCGCAACTGCTCCCAAACCTGAGCCCAAGCATCCCGATCAAACATGGCAGATTCCGGAGCGATCTTACGGAACCAATCCGCGAAATCATAAGCCTCTTTTCGAAAAGGGGACTTCAGGAAAGCACTCGAGAGAGATTTTCTCTGACCCTCATTTTCTTCTGTACCAACGGAAGAAAATGAAATATTCTTTCCTTTATATTCTTTTACTTTCCTTTGCTTACTAAATTCGGCATTTTCGAGGTTATTGTTGACAATAAGGAGGTTTTTGTATTCACAAACATCAATAACCAGGAAATCCTGTATAACTCTAACCTCTTTTCTGCGCTCAGTGATTGTCAAATAACGTCTCTGAATACCTGCAGAAGTCAAAATTCCATGGCTCTCATGCATGCCTTTATCGAAGATTCCACGCTTAAGAGCGTTTTTGATGACATTTTCTATAGTTTCTGTATACGATAATGACGCGCGTCTTATCCTCAAAACGAGGTCGTTGTCACACTTTATGTAGTAACCCTCTTCCTTGTAAATCAGCCTCCAGAGTATCACCAAAATCCCAAAACCTTCAGCACCATTTTCAGCAATGAAGAGTTCAAGCTTGCCATCTGGAACACAGTCCATCGGAAAGTAATCAAGTCCTGTTTTCGTCGGTCGTGCCATCACGCAAGGAGTAAAATCATTTCCAAAAATACTTTCCATGATAGTTTTGCTGCTCCCTCTTCAGAACCTGCTCATCTCTTCTGAGATACCAGGAACAAGCAACTATTGCTTGTTTGTGTCTCCCGATACATGCATTGGCTCCTGAAACAGCAGCTCAACCGTGGTTTTCTTTAACAGAATTTATCTCTCCTCTGGGCAGTTTCCCGAAATACACCTCCATAAACAACCTTATCGGAACAGTCCAGACCAAATGCATGTTGTGTTTGCAAAGTCTCTTGTTTATCGCCGAATCAAATGACGAGTTGCTTTTGATTCCCCTCTCTTTATCCGTGATTTTACACTTTCTGCCATTCCGATGAAGCAGACCATGTACATCTGGTTTAGTGTCCCGGCCAGGGGAAAACTTTTGATGAGAGCAATGCTATTAACTTGACACAGCTATCCTGTTTTAGGATGAAGCTGCTCATATCTTTTTTTCGATAATTACTTAGCCTTGTAACCGGACTCAAACCGAAATTTCAGGATTATGAGTCCTACGGGCCTTCTCCTTACCTTTATAAGGCTTCGGCTTTACCTGTTCTCAACGCGTTTGTCTATCTTGTTATCCAGTAAATACCCTTCAAGTTCTTTTCTGAGGTAATATCGCGCACCTGAACCGTCATCGTGGGCCGGAATAATGCCTTCGTCTACTTTGCGAATGAGTGTCGAAACGTGTATACCTAGAAACTTTGCAGCCTGCTTTCCGTTTAGCCGATCGGAAACCAGGGCTGTTTTAATTTCATCCAGCACAGCATCACGACTTTTTACAGCCTCCTTAAGCCTTTGTACCTCAATGATCAGCTCAGCAAGGGCTGTTGGAATATCGTTAAACGTATATTCTTTTGTTGCTCCGTTCATAGCTCGCTCTGTTTTATAGTACCTCGGAAACAGTAACAACCCTCTCATGTCGTCACATGCCCTAAATCATCATTTTCGTGCCGGATGGCGCAGGTTTTGTCTTCTAACAGCCCCGAAATCTGGATATATCTTTCCATTATTACTGCCTTGTCCTCTCTTAACCTTAACACTTGCGCTCTCTCAAGATCAAGCAGCTCTTCGTAACGGTCGTTGACCTTACGGAGCATTCGGTTCTCTTCCATAATTTTTGCAAGTAACATAATCAGATCTCCGTTTAAGCTTCCATTGCATCTATGATCGATAATCCTTGTTTATGTTGCTCAACAGCCATCATATAGAGTCATGCATGGGGTCAACCTTCTCCAAACATGTATTCTGCACCACTGTCACTCATTGCATAGCTTTCAGAACTGTAGCAAGAAGCTTTGTCAAATTCCCTTGTCGCCCCGACTACATTTTTCAAACTGCTCGATAGCCTTTGACGAGCGTCTGTATTTCTTCACCGCCTCCTCGAAATCTTTCGCTCGACGCTCGCGCAAATCAGAATATATGCCAAGTACCAAAGGGTCATTCTTACGCCTCACGCGCATAATGATGGCCCCCTTCTTGAGCTTCACTCCTTTTTTCTCTAGCTCCCTCTGGATTTCATCGAAAATTCCTCGATGTAATACCCTTTCGCTGATCATGTTTTAGCTTTTGTTAACTTAAGTTAAGCACCGTTTAAAAGAATAGTACGAATAAATCGCACTGCAGTCAAAATATTTTTGACAACAAGAAAGAAAACAAGATGAAGAAATCATCGCGCGAAAAACTTGTCGACAAGCTGCTCAAAGCCTCTAACAGCTCATCGGACAGTGAGTTAGCTAAGATTCTTGGTGTAAAAAAACAAAAAATATCTTATTGGCGCTCTGAAAAAGGCAGTCTTGACTACGACCTGTTGTTAAAAAAATTCAGTCAGGAAACCTTAAAATTTCTGTCGAATGAATACGGAATCGATAGCGAGACAAGAAAAAATGAGCGCGAGGAAAAGGCAGGAAAACTTCTTGCGGAGGCCGTTCGGCTGTTATCTGAGCAACCAGCAAAAAAAGGTACTGGCACAGAAAAGAGCACTCTTAGCAGTCATGAACCCAGAATAGTCGAACTCCCCTTTTACCTTCATACCGTAGCAGCCGGGCATCCAGTAGACTCTACAAGTCCGGTCGAAGAGTACCTTAATCTTCCACAACATATGATAACGCATCCTGCAAACACCTATGCCGTAAAAGCATGCGGGGATAGTATGGTCGGAGCCGGAATCGAGGAAGGAGACATTTTGATCGTAGACCGAAGCTTACAAGCCCAGCATAAAAACATTGTGATTGCCTCAGTCAACGGTGAACAAACTGCGAAACGATTATGGATCGAAAAAGACAAAACAAGCCTTATACCTAGTAACATCTACTATGAACCTATTGAGATAACAAAGGACATGGATTTTCAGATCCAAGGAGTGGTAGTCTGGGTCATTCGAAAGACTGTGTAAATCAAAATTCTGCGATGGACCTGACCTCCCAATGCTCTCCTCTTTACCCACTAACCCATACCGTGCTATTCAAGCACTCCACATTGTAACCTTGAGTGCTTGAAACAAGAAGTATAAAGGTTGGGTTTTTGATGTCTACATTTTCGAAAAGTTAATCCTCATTTTCCCAGCAGCCCTGCGCTTCGACTCATCAAGCAAGGTTGCGTAGATCTGAGTTGTCTTCACATCAGCATGGTTCAGCATCTTGCTGACCGTGTAAATATCTTCACCGGCAGCCAGCAATTGAACCGCAAAAGAGTGCCGTAACATATGCGGATGAACGCGCCGCTCTATACCCGCAGCCTTTGCCCACTCTCTCAAAAAAAGTCGGTACGTCTTATATGTAACTGGAAAAACCCTTTGCCCATCAGAACCTCGCTTGCCCAACAAAAGTCGAGCCTGATCGGAAATAGGTTTCCGATCATAATCATTAGTTTTTTTGACGTGCAGCTTCAGTAAAGGACCAGAAGGATCATCGTCAACAACACGCCCCCAAGTTAACTGGATAACATCAGATATGCGCATACCGGTCAAAGCAGTAAACAACACCGCTGCCCTATGTTCAGGTTTCCGGGTATCAGTACCAGCCAGCCGATTAATTTCGTCAATCGACAAAAAATCACGCTCTGTTTTCTCAAACCTCAAAGGGTCATAAAAAGCATTCAGGTTTTCTGAGATCATTTTTGACCGATATGCCTGCCGGATAGCAGCACGAAACATTGCAAAATAATTTGCCGCTGTGTTCTGCTTAAGATCACCGTTATCGACAAGTCTGCGAAAATAATCTCGAAAGGCAAGGCAGTCATGTACATTCAAGCTCTTGACCTGAACGTCTTCTGAAAAATGTTTCCTGGCGTGAAAAATCATGTTACCCCATATCAAAGCAGTTTGCCGGACTCTTCTTTGGGCTTCGGCGTGCAAAAAATCGATTACAGTTGTATCATCTCTCCGACCATTGTATCTTCTCTCCTGAATTTCGATTTCACGCTCAGCTCGGACTTTTTGAGCTAGCCGTAAAGTAAATCGGTTATGCTTGCGTTGCTGAGAAGTCGTAGGTTCACCATAAAGATAAAGCTTGAGAAACTCTCGGCGAGATTGTTTACCGGAAGAATTGACAACCGGCGGCCAAAAGTCAAGGTAAAGACTCTGCCGACCTTTTGAAATGGCTTTTTTTCGGATGTGAACACTCATTTTGCACCAACTTATAATTCGAGGTACAAAGCAAGGTACAAAAAATGAGGAATATTTGCAGCTATTTACATGTGCACAGATTAGCTTGCAACAGCATAATTGACCATAAAAAAAAGTCTTGATCAATTATACCAAAATATTTTTTTTGTTTTAAGAAATATAATATATATACGACCGCTGGTTTTCCGCGCTGAATTCACACTCTCTTTATTTTTGGCCAACGAGACACAAAACATTTAATTAACGGAGCCCCTCTTGATGCAAAAGAAACCTATCAGTTATAAAGAACTGGGCCTTGTCAACAGCAGAGACCTTTTTGCCAAAGCCGTCAAAGGCGGTTATGCAATACCTGCCTACAATTTCAATAACCTCGAACAGCTGCAGGCTATCATCATGGCCTGCGTCGAAACAAAATCGCCGGTTATTCTCCAGGTTTCAAAAGGAGCACGCAACTATGCCAACCAGACATTGCTTCGAAACCTTGCTCGCGGAGCTGTTGAATATGCAGAAGAGTTGGGAACCCCAATCCCCATTGTCCTGCACCTCGACCATGGCGACAGCTTCGAACTTTGCAAGGAATGCATTGAAACAGGTTTCTCATCTGTAATGATCGACGGCTCTCACCTCAGCTACGATGACAACGTAGCACTTACCCGTAAAGTCGTGGAGTACGCTCACCAGCATGATGTGACGGTTGAAGGTGAACTTGGTGTTCTTGCAGGTGTCGAAGATGATGTTGCCTCTGAAACCCACACATACACACAACCTGAAGAGGTAGAGGATTTCGTCACCAAAACCGGAGTTGACAGCCTCGCCATTGCTATTGGAACATCGCACGGTGCTTATAAGTTCAAGCCGGGAGAGGACCCGAAAATACGCCTTGATATCCTTGCGGAAATCGAAAAACGCATTCCGGGTTTTCCGATTGTTCTGCATGGCTCATCGTCCGTACCCCAGGATCTGGTAGCGACAATCAACGCACACGGAGGCAAGCTGAAAGATGCTATCGGTATCAGCGAAGATCAGTTGAGGGAAGCTGCCAAATCAGCGGTCTGCAAGATCAATATCGACTCCGACGGCCGTCTTGCCATGACTGCTGCCATACGCAAGGTGCTGGATGAAAAACCCGAAGAATTCGACCCGAGAAAGTATCTTGGCCCTGCAAGAGATTCGCTGAAAGAACTCTACAAACACAAGATCATCAATGTGCTAGGCTCCGACAACAAAGCATAAGGAAGCTTCTCTTAAGGCAGTGCTCGGGAATCTTACTCGATACCGGTACTTCGTGCCTTGAGCCAGTTCCAGGCTGCGTAACTCATGACACCAATGCCGGTAGCGATGGCTTTTTCGTCCGGGTTGAAAAAAGGCGAGTGCAGCCGGTCGCCCTTCTCGGGCGGCTCCCTTCCTGAACCGAGCTGAATAAAGGTGCCGGGACAATGGTGCAGGTAGTAGGAAAAATCTTCCGCCGTCATCATCGGCTCGCCCTCTTCCACATTCTCCTCGCCAAGATAGGCGATCGATGCTGTACGAATCGCCCTTGTGGTTTCAGGATGATTAGCAAGCACAGGATACCCATTCACGATATTGAGCTCGGCGTCAACTCCCATTCCCTTGCCGACATACTCGATATTCTGCTTCAACCGTTCATGCATCTGCGCCCGAAGCTCTTCATTCATGGTACGCAAGGTACCCGACATGGTCACCTTGCCGGGAATGATGTTCGTGGCGTTGCCGCCGTTTATGGAACTGATGGAAACCACCGCAGGCTCGTACGGCGAAGCCACCCTGCTGACAAGATGCTGGACGGAAGTAATGATATGAGCGGCGGCAAGCACCGGGTCCGAAATCTTATGAGGAGCAGAAGCATGCCCTCCTTCCCCATGAACGGCGATGTAAAGTTCATCCGCTGCCGCCATCATGCTGCCTTCATGAAAGGCAACCTTGCCTGCCTGAAGGTGAGGAAAGCAATGGAGTCCTAAGATCGCAGAGGGATTGTAGCGTCGGAAGAGCCCCGCCTCGATGAGAGGCCGTGCCCCCCCGGGGGCTTTTTCTTCCGCCGGCTGGAAGATAAAGAGCACGTCCCCAGCCAGGTCATCTTTAATTTCCGAAAGAACAGCCGCCGTCCCTAAAAGAATAGCGGTATGCATGTCATGCCCGCAGGCGTGCATGACCCCTTTTTCAACAGAGCAATACTCATGGCTGTTTTCCTCCTGAAGCGGAAGAGCATCGATATCTGCCCGAAGAGCAACAAGCCCCCTGTCCTTTTTCCCTTTTGCACCTTCAAGCAGCGCAACAGCGCCCGTTTCAAGGAAATCATGCTCTATTTTCAGACCAAGCCTTGAAAGATAGTCGCGGACCAGGGCCGTTGTGCGAAATTCCCGGAACGACAGCTCGGGATGACGATGAATCCGGCGTCGTATCCCGACAATTTCCGAATAGAGCGCATTGGTTTTTTCTCTGATTCTTTGAATAATCACCGGGGAATTCTCAGGCATAAATCAGCGCGAAGGATTACAGAGAAGAACCGCTACATATCTATGTAACGCATGAATTCGAGAGCTTTTTCACGAAGCTCATCAACACCGCCGCCTGCAGAAGGCCTGGCATAACGGATAAAGTAGCCGTATTTCTCAAGATTTGTTACAAGGCGATAGAAATCCTGACTCTGTACCCTGAAAGTGACAACCATTGTCTGCGCTCCCGGCTCCGGCTCGGCAATACCGAAGCTTAGCACCGTTGCATCATTTTTTTCAATGACGCCGACAACGTCAGAAACCTTCACACCCAGTGCAGGAACTTCGATCTCAAGGGTGGCCCCTGTTTCCGAAAAATGAAACAACAGCGCAATCTCCTTAAGAAGAAAGGATTTATCGACAACCCCTTCATACCCGCTGTCCTCTCCTGTAACCGGAAGAATATCGTGCACCTGGTTACCACTCAACTGCTCGAAAATATCGAGAATATGTTGATCACTACGTACTGTTTCGGGCTCATCAAGGGACAGGTCTTCGAGCCGGAGCCCTGTTTCAGCCCGGACAGCCTCGTGAAGATCGTCTGCAGAAACACACGCAAGAAGCTTACCCTCTTTCAGAACCGGCGCATCCTGCAGTCCTTCTTCCTGAAATCGTACAAGAACATCCGGAACTTTTTCAGATGCCTCGAAAACCGGGTAATCCTCGTCTATATATCGCTGTACAATGCTCATCAAAAAAAGTCAAAAGTAAACAATCAAAATATTCAGCACTACAAACAATCTCTCATCCGGGAAAATTCCTTACGGCTCGATTTTTGCGACTCGACGTTCATGGCGCCCGCCCTCGAAATCAGCCGCAAACCATTTCTCAAGACTTTTCCCTACGGTCTCACGGTCAGTAAACCGCGCAGGAAAACAGATAATATTGGCATTGTTATGCTGCCTTGCAAGGCTGGCGAATTCCGGATTGCATGCAAGCGCTGCACGGATACCCGGAATCTTGTTCGCGGAGATCGATACACCGATCCCTGTTCCGCAAAGCAGAACACCCTGCTCATATTCTCCCCTGGCAACAGCTTCAGCGACTTTGCGGGCATAATCCGGATAATCCACCGAATCTTCCGAGTACGTTCCCATGTCTTCAGCTTCGTGCCCATGTTCTCGGAGCCAGGCATAGACCGCTCTCTTTAATTCATAACCGGCATGATCACTTCCAATAGCTATTTTCATAATCCGTTGACTTTGAATTTACTGATTGATTTTTTCCTGGACGCCTGATTCAGAAAAATATCCTGGCTGTTCACCTCAGGTTCGTTGTTGGTAATCCTGGAATAGGTGCCATCGGCATTCATTCCCCATGCCTTAACATTATCACTGATAATAAGCTCAAGCTCTGATTTGACAACCTCTATCAGCTCCTTATCCATGATGGGAAACAACGCCTCAACCCTGTGGTCAAGGTTTCTCGGCATGATATCGGCGCTTCCAAGAAACAGTTCATCCATGCCGCCGTTCCGAAAATAATAAGCTCTGCTGTGTTCTAAAAATCTTCCGATAATACTGATAACACGAATATTTTCACTAACCCCTTGTATTCCCGGAACAAGGCAGCAGATTCCACGAATTATCAAGTCGATGGAAACCCCCCCACATGATGCCCTGTAAAGCGCTTTGATGATTTTCCTGTCGACTAGAGCGTTCATTTTCATGATTATCCGACCATTCCCCTCTTTCTTATGCCACTCGACCTCACGATCTATCATTTCGATAATTCTTTGGCGCGTATTCACCGGCGAAACGATCAGTTTCCTGTAGGTCGTATGTTTCGAGTATCCGGTCAAAGCGTTGAAAAGCTCAGACACATCGTGTGCAAGCAGATCGTTAGAGGTCAGATAACTGTAATCGGTGTATATCTTTGCCGTAAAAGGGTTATAGTTTCCGGTACCGAGATGCAGATATCGCCTCAGTTTCCCATGCTCCCTTCGGACAATAAGCGTAAGCTTGGCATGCGTCTTGAGACCGACCAAGCCATACACCACATGTGCACCGACATCTTCAAGCGCTCGAGCCCAGCCAATATTGTTCTCTTCATCGAACCGAGCTTTCAGCTCAACAAGAACTGCAACCTGCTTCCCCTGCTCTACAGCGTTCATGAGAGACTTAACTATCGGGGAATTGCTGCCAACACGGTAAAGTGTTTGCTTGATAGAAAGCACCTGTGGATCATTTGCCGCCTGGTTGATAAGATCTACAACCGGCTGAAACGAGTCGTAAGGATGGTAAAGCAGATGATCCCCCTGACGTATCGCACCGAAAACATCTCCGCCAAACTTTTCCTCAATAGGATTGTCAGGAGCAAAAGGCTCATCCTTCAGTTCCGGCTTCTCGATCTTCATCATTTCCATGAGATCGCTCGCACCCAGGGCACCGGAAATCTCATAGAGACTTTCAGGATTGACTTCAAGGTTTTTTATCAGAATTTTCCTTACTGATTGCGGCATGGCCGGAGTTACGTCCAGACGAACGACCTTTCCGTATCTCCTGGACCGTATGCCCTTTTCGATGGTTTCAAGCAGATCTCCTGCCTCGTCTTCTTCAATCTCAATATCTGCATCCCGGATAACTCTGAACGGGTGGCATTGAACGACCCTCATGTGCGGGAAAAGCTGTTCGAGATTGTTCTGGATAAGATCCTCCAACCAGAGAATCCTTATTCTGTCGTCACCGAAATCAAGCCCCTCGATGGTATCGAGACGGAGCAGCCTCGGCAGGATACTCGGCACTTTCACTCTGGCAAACTTCAGGGCCTGGGTCTCAAGATCTTCCAGTTCCACAGCAAGATTCAGGGAAAGATTCGATACGAAAGGGAAAGGATGTCCGGGATCAACCGCAAGCGGAGTGAGCACCGGAAAAATCTCGTTCCTGAAATAGCCATGCAAGTTCTCTTTTTGTGTTTCATCGAGGCTCTGGTATTCGACAAAATCAATACCGGTTCTGCTTAGTTGAGGACAAATGTCATTATAAAAACAGTCGTTTCTCTGCCGAAATTGTTCAAGAACCCTCTCCCGGATTTTCTCTATCTGCTCTTGAGGAGTGAGGCCGTCGATTGAACGATCTTGGATACCGGCTTCGTACTGATCCTGAAGCCCTGCCACCCGGATCATAAAAAACTCATCCAGATTCGAGCTGAAAATGGAAACAAATTTCACCCTTTCAAGCAGCGGATGTGCATTCGGAGACAGTGCTTCTTCGAGCACTCTCTGGTTAAACGACACCCAGCTTAATTCGCGGTTTATATAGTAAGACGGATTTTCAAAACCTTGTATCTTTACCGGAGCCTTTACCGATTCTGCATTCTGGTCCATTGTGAAAACAGTTTTCACGGTTTAGAAATGCGTATAACCTCTTTTTCAGTAACAATACAGTCAAGCCTCTCGTCCCAGGGATCTTGCGGCAGTGCATCGAGAAGCTGAAAAGAAAAAACAAACGCGATAACAAGCGGGTTATCGTCTTGCTCTCGAAGCCCTGAAACGAAACGATCATAATATCCCTTCCCGTAACCGAGTCGTCTCCCTTCACGGTCGACGGCAACAGCCGGAACGATAACGATATCAGGCATCTCCTGCACTCCTGCTTCATGATAAACCGGTTCCGGCTGGCCGAACCTGCCGGAAACAACCGGGTCATCCTTGCCGAAAGGCACAGCACAAAGATCCTTTCCACAGGAAAAGGGTATATACATCCTTATACCTTTCTCTGCTGCAATACGGCTGATAAGAGGTGCCGTATCCACTTCGCGCCGCTCATTCATGCAAAGGTAGAGCATGACACTGCCGGCACGACGAAATTCAGGAAGTTGAACCGTCTTCTCGGCAATAAGACAACTCCCTGATCTCCACTCATTAACGTCCATTGCAGCACGAACATTCCTCAGTTCAGCTCTTATTGTATCTTTATCTCCGGCTTTTTCAAGGCTCGAGTCAGCACCTTCTTCTTCAGGCATGGATGTATTTTCTCAGGACTTTCATAAACTTATATAATACGAAATTACCACCATCTTTACGCTACCGTAACAGAGCCTTCACATCAACCCCCAAAACCGGATAGCTGGATGGCGCAGTAGTCAAAGAACCATCGATTCGCTGAATAAACCATAATTATTCATACCTTTCCACTACTTACAGGCACGGCAGCAAGTCAGCACCGCCAATATATATATACTTATGGATCTCATACCAGCCTCCTCCCTTGCCCCGTATTCGATTTATTGCGTCGGCAAAAACTACCAGCTCCACGCCGAAGAAATGCTGCAGTGGGAATCAAAAGGAGGCACTGCCGAAAAACCTGAAGAACCGCTCATTTTCCTGAAACCCTCCACTTCACTTTCTTACAACGGCAAGACATTCATTCCTCTCTACCAGGAGAAACCGATCTCAACCAGGATGCATTATGAAGCGGAACTCGTGGTGCTCATCGACAGAGATGCCGAGAGCGTACCTGCAGAAGAAGCAATGTCTTTTGTGGGAGGATACGGGATCGGACTCGATATGACACTCCGTGATGTCCAGATGGATGCCAAAGGAAAAGGTGAACCGTGGCTGAAATGCAAAGGGTTTAAAAACAGTTCTCTTGTATCGGATCTGGTTCCTGCGGATGACATCCATAACCCGGACACACTTGTGTTCGAGCTCTCTCTCAACAATGTCATTGTGCAAAAAGGTGTGCCTGAAAAGATGCTGTTCAGCATTCCGGTGCTGATCTCTTATTTGTCGTATATTTACGGATTGCGGGCGGGCGATCTTTTGTTCACCGGGACCCCCGAAGGAGTGGGAAAGGTAAAGAGCGGAGACATGCTGCACGCAGAACTCCTTCAGAACAGATGCTGCAGCTCGACCCTGCTGACGGTGCTTGACGTTGTCGTTGGGCCCTAACACTCAATCATCCAGGCCAAGAAATCATGAACATTATTTTCCAGAATGCGCGACTGATAAATCCTGCACAGAATCTCGACATGCGGGGATCCATAAAGGTTTCTGAAACAGGAGTGATCGACACGATTGCCTTTGATGAGGACACCGTTCCCTCGGGTCCGAATGACCGGGTTATCGACATGAGCGGCAAAGTTGTCGCCTCAGGATTTTTCGACATGCACTGTCATTTAAGGGAACCGGGACAGGAATATAAAGAGACCTTGGAAACAGGCTCCAGAGCAGCGATTGCCGGTGGATTTACAGGAGTTGCCGTCATGCCAAACACCAAACCGGTCATCGACAGTCCTCTTGGCGCAGCGTTCATCAAGCACAACGCAAAAGATCTGCCAATCGACATAGAAATTGTTGCCGCCATGACCGAAGAGAGTAAGGGAGAAAAGCTCTCCCCTTACGGAAAACTCTGCTCTTATGGCATCAAAGCCATATCGGATGACGGAACCGCTGTCCAGACCAGCCGTATGATGCGGCTGGTTTTCGAATATGCTGCGAGTTTCGACCTATTGGTGATTCAGCACTGTGAGGATACCTCACTCTCGTCAGGAGGGATCATGAACGAAGGAAGCTACTCGTCGCTTCTTGGCCTCAAAGGAATACCGGATGTTGCTGAAGTCATTACGCTTGCGAGGGATATCAATCTGATTGAATATCTTCAAAAGCACAAGCTCAATCCGCCGATAGCTTCACCGAAATACCACGTCCCCCATATCAGCACTGCCGGAGCCCTGCACCTTGTCCGGCAGGCGAAGGCCAAAGGCATGCAGGTTACCTGCGAAGTTACACCACATCACTTTACACTCACCGAGCAGGACCTCTACGAAGCCGATGACAAAGGCAATTACATCATGAAACCTCCGCTCTGCAGCCGCGAAAATCGGGACGCTATCCTTGAAGGATTGATAGACGGCACGATTGATGCCATAGCTTGCGACCATGCGCCCCATGCACGCCATGAAAAGGAGTGTTCCGCCGACCAGTCGGCATTCGGCATCATCGGCCTTGAAACATCCGTCGGACTGACGCTATCAGAGCTTGTGCATACACAAAAAATAACCATCTACAGGGCTATCGAGCTTCTCTCCTCCAACCCAAGAAAGATCATGGGACTCTCCCCTATTCTTTTCGAGCCCGGCAGTCAAGCGAACTTCACCTTCATAGACCCCGAAGAGACCTGGACCTACACCGAAGACCTCGTCCGTTCCAAATCAAGAAACACCCCGTTCCTCAACCGGACCATGAAGGGAAGGGCTGTAGGAATTTACCACAAGGGTGTGCTGCATGGATTGGAGTGAATTCAAAACCTGATTCTCGGAGCTGTACATTGTTTTTGTTTTTTTGAGCTTCAGATCGAAACCTGCACCTCTTTTACCTTTCTATCGAGGAAAGAAGTTTTGCGGTAAAAAACTTTGCACCATTCGATAGCAACTTGCTACAAGGCAAGTGCTACCAAACCAAGAAAGATATAGAGCAAACCAAAAGCCAGAGGTATCCAGCCTTCGATATTACTGAGATTCCACCGCCTGTTCCGGTCTAAAAACTCCTTTTCGCGAGTATATAAGGCATACGGCAGATTCTTTTCCATATCCATGAGTACGCTGAACTTTGCATGATTCAGCTTGCGATAG
The DNA here is from genome assembly GCA_022360275.1 of Chlorobiales bacterium. Taxonomy (GTDB): domain Bacteria; phylum Bacteroidota; class Chlorobiia; order Chlorobiales; family Chlorobiaceae; genus Prosthecochloris. The sequence goes on along the minus strand of JAKSDC010000159.1, from coordinate 27,057 downwards.
GAAACAAGCAGTGAATACCAGGCAAGGCAAATAATAACCCCTGCAACAGGTATGGCAACAAGCCAGAGACGCTGACCCAATGTCCCGGTGAACGCTTCGCCTTGTTCCAGCAGTGTATACAAAGCCACAAGCGCACTGTTGACCGAGAGCATCCAGGTATTTGCTTTCGCCCGGCGGTCGCTAACCTTCTCCGTGGTTTCCTGAAAGAGCTTGTACAACTCGAACATGGATGGTTCTTTTTTGGTCTGCTCTGTCATTGCGGCACCCCTATTTAATCGATAAAGAGTTTTGCTCTTGATAAAACTATAAATGCCGCGCCCAATTCGCAAAATTTTCAGCAGAGCAATTGACCTTTGAGATATTTGGTTTACGGATGTCCCCTTCTTCCAAAACAAGAAAGAACGTCAAAAGAAGGAGAAGGGAAGAAAAACATTTACAACTGTCGAGAGAAAAAGTGAAAGAAGAAACCGTGAAATCATCAACATTTCCCGTATTGCACCAGGCTGAACCACTCGCGTTCATCGGAAAAGATATTCTTCACAACCAGACCGGCGTTCCCGGCGATCATCCGGATATCTTCCTCGTCGAACTTGTGTGAATTCTCGGTATGGATGCGCTCCCCCTTGCTGATCAGGATATCCTCTTGTGTGAACGGCGTCTTGACGCACACATCCGTCATCGCCTCGAGGTGCATTTCTATGCGCTGGCACTCCCTGTCGTAGAAAGCCCTGTGCCCGAAATCCTCAGGGTTGAAATCCGATTCTATCAGCCCGTTCACAACGTTGAGGATGTTCCGGTTGAACTGTGCCGTCAGGCCTTGTGCGTCGTTGTAGGCTGTTTCGAGAATGCGCACCTCCTTTATCCGGTCGAATCCTATCAGGAAGCCGTCTCCGGGATTCATCGTTTCACTGATATCGTGAACAAAGGCCATCGCCTCTTCCCTGTCGAGGTTGCCGACCGTGCTGCCGAGAAAGCAGTAGAGCTTCTTTCTGTCACCGGGGACAAGGTGCATCTGGTGGATGTAGTCGGCGACGATGCCCTGCACTGCAAGACCGGGAAACATGCAGGTCAGTTCTTTAATGGAGGCTTCGAGCGCCGGACGGCTGATATCGACCGGAAAGTAGCGGACACCGGGCAGGGAGGCTGCCGGGACTTTCTCCAGGAGAAGAGTGATCTTGCTATGGTCGCCGCTGCCGAGCTCGACAATATCGACATCGGAACAATCGGTAATCGCACAGAGCGGCAAACTTTGGAGAATGGCTTTCTCCGTACGTGACGGGTAATATTCCTCGAGGGCGGTGATTTTTTCAAACAGCCCGGATCCTTTTTTATCGTAAAAAAATTTGCTTGAAATACGCTTTGGCTGAGAGGTCAAACCGTCTATTATTTCTTCGACTGCCGTTTCGTGGCCTATTTCAGGCAGGCAGTTGATGATGGTCGCTGAGCCACATTCGACAACCTCTCTTGTTGAGTAGTCCATTTATTTTCCTTCTGGCTCTCCGGTTTCATAAGGATTTTCAGGATCGTTGCTCCATTCGAACCATCCTCCGTCATAGACCGAGACATGTGGCCATCCCATCAACAATGCGTTGAACCATGCCTCGCTTCCCCGCCAGCCTGTTCCGCAATAAAACGCAAGATGTTTTTCCGGGACAATCCCTGATTGCTCCCAGATAGCGGCAATTTCATGGTACTCGCGCGTGGTATGGTCAAGATTTCGATAGTTCTCCATATGGTAAGCATCACTTCCGCAATCGGCAAACACCGCTCCCGGTATGCGCCCTTTCTTTTTGATGTAGTTGTATCCGCTGACCTCGCCGATATATTCCCGATAGCTTCTGACGCACACCAGATCAGCATCGCTTGACCGGAGCATCTCTTTGGCTTCGGGAGTATCGACTGCAAGTTCCGGTCTTGCCGGTATCGTGGTTCCGAATGAAACAACAGGTTTTTTCGGCACATCGTCCGTACTCACTTCGTAACCGGCATCTTCCCATGAGCGGTAACCGCCGTTAAGCACACGAACATCCTTCACCCCGGCATACATCATGATGAAGGCAAGCCGGATGGCTCCGATATGCCCTGCAGCGCTGCCGGGAAAATCATCGGCGTTATCGGGATGCATGAACTTGCCATATAGAACGACCGTGGTGTCGGCAGTGATACCATGCTGCTCGAGAGATACTTTCAATTCTCCCGGACTGCGCCGGTTCCATGTTTCGGGTGACTCGAGTGCCAATGTATCCATGTCGATAGCACCCGGAATATGGCCGCTGAGATAGGCATGGCGATTGCGGTAATGGGCGTGGCAGATAACAAATGTATTGTTATCGTATTCGGCGGGTACCCCTCCCGAAATCAACGTTTTGACCCATTCAGGCGACACAAGCTGTCGGTAGTTCGCAAGATGTTCCATGGGGAACGTATCGTCAGCCGACCATTCCTGAACAAACCGGTTATAAACCGTAACGTTGCCGTACCCGTATTCCTTGAGCTGCTCCGCTGTTTTTCGGCTCTGCTCCGGGGTATATCCATACACCACAACGGGATGATCCGGCAGAATGTGCTTGAACTGCAGAACAGTGTTCCACTCAGGGCAGCCGAGCCATTTTTCCGGCAAGGTTTTTGCCCCTTTGATATGCCCACCCCGTGCTTCCCCCTGCATCCGCCACCCGTTGTAGGCATCGATGGGACGTGCGTCGATAATTGCCGCCTCTCCTCTTTCAAGCGACGCCAGCAACGCTTCTGTTGTCACTTCCTTCAACTCAGACATGATATTGTTTCGATTTGGTTATAACGGACTGCTCAGCTGTTCTCCCAATAATCTTCATTCAATGGAATCTTGTCCAACTGGCTTTACCTTGCCATCGTCCCTGAAACGCCTGAACCAGTGCTGCCCGTCACAGAAAGGCTTGTTTCTGGATCGCCCGCAGCGGCACAATGCATAGTGTTCAGGGGATGCAGGCCTGTCTGCATCACGCAGAACAATACCTCCCCTGACATAATACGGCCCGTTTTCCGTGATTTTTATTTCAGGATTCTTTGAAAATTCATTATACAATTTTCCCCCGATTGAATAGCTGAGTGCGCCGGAAGGGCACTTTTCTATGGTTTCAACGATTTTTTCCACACTTTCCGCATCGGGATCGATCCAGGGCTCCGTTTTCACTCGAAACATCTTGGGGAGTCCGTCGGTACAAAAGCCGGCATGCGAGCAAATACCCCGGTCGTCGTGAACGGTTATATGCTTCCCCTCGTAACTATCGCTTTGCCTCGGTTCTCTCCCCTCCTGCTTTTCATCTGTCCACCCGGCCCTTGCATGGGTTCCATCGCAAAAAGGCTTCCGTGCCGAACCACCACAACGGCAAAGAGCAATAGATGGACTGTTTATAGGAAAAATATTTCCGTTTGACTCTGTAAGGCTTCCAATGTTTTTCACCGCCAATGGCCCGTTTGGTGATGTTGCAATTGTAATTTCTTTCTGTCTCATGTTTCAACTCTCCTGAAAATGTTTTTCCTGCCAAAAACCTCCATTCCGCAACCTTATCCAGTTTAAGCCCTCTACTCAATATGAGTAATCATATAGCAGCCTATAGCTTTTAGATATAACACCTGCAGGCATTTCATTCATCCCGTCAAGCCCGGTAATTTCCTCAAACAACCACAAAAAAGCTTGAATAGTTGATAATTTTAGGATTTGTTGTAAAATTTGATTTTTCTCGACCAACCTCATGCACAATGTTTGAAAATCATTTCATAAAAACTTTAGTTTCGGGTCGCTACGTTATCCGGAAACCTTCCGATGAAGCGCCCTACAAGCTTCTTGTGGGCTTTCACGGTTATGGTCAGCTTGCAGAAGACGAGTTATCTCTTCTCCAAGGAATTACCGGTAATTCGGATTGGATGTGCTGCTCCATAGAGGCCCTTCATCCGTTTTATAAAGAGAAAGGAATGGTAGGCGCAAACTGGATGACAAACCGTAATCGCGAATTGATGATAGACGAAAATATCAGCTATGTAAATGCGGTAATTACCGAACTTGGTGACAATCACCACCTCGACGGCACTCTTGTATATCACGGGTTCTCGATGGGAGCTGCCATGGCGGTTCGTACAGCGCTTTTCGGCAGCCATGAGCCGGCCGCGGTAATGGTTCTCGGGGGAAACATTCCGCCGGAGCATAAAGAACTGGAAAAACTGAAAAAAGCGCATATTGCGCGGGGCAACACCGATCGCCTTTATACTCGAAAGGAGTTTGAGCGGGACAAGAAAAGGCTGGAAGAGTCAGGTGTTCCTTTTGATCATTGCTGTTTTACCGGCGGTCATGAAGCAAACGAAAAGTACTTGGAGTCAGCCGGCGTGTTTCTAAAACAGTTGACCTGAACTTTTAAAAACTTCCCGCCTCAAGTTTCAGGTTATATTCCGGATACTCGTTATTGAGATACGATGAAAACTGAACCATATTTTCAAAAAATGTCTCGATTTGAAATGTTCCTTCGATAAGTTTGCCCCGCTTCCAGCAGTTAAAGGTCTCCGGTTTAGCAAAATCGATTAAGCATATTTCGATTTTCTGATTGTGATGGTACTCATAACAGCCCATACACCCAAAACAGCGATTGCCAGGCGTAGTGTCTAAACCATCAAATTTCACCTTACGCTTGTAGTTCTCATCATGTGGAATCTGACTATCCACAAGCCGCTTCAATTCCCGTAGTGTATATGGTTCACTGTCGATGAATCTGCCAACCTTGCCAATAGACCTGTAATGAATATATCTGACGTTCTTATAGCTCTTTGATAAAGCCATTAACTCCTTAACAACCCCCTCATTGACATTGCGAACAATAATAGCTGTAATTGCTATACGACCTATGCCCGCTTCATCCAGGTTTTTGAGGGCGGTCAGCTTTTCTTCGGCAACGTCGCCATTGTCGATATACCGGTACCACTCATTGCTTGTCCCTCCGTTCATCGATAACGTAGCAATAACCGGAACACCTGTATCTTTCAATGCCTTGACAAAAGATGCGTCGGCCAACAAGGTTCCGTTTGAAACAAACGACACCATGTGATTATGCTCGTTTGCCGTAGCGATGAATTCCAAAAACTGCGGATGCAGGGTTGGCTCCCCGCCCATAAACCTGAAAGCGACACGGTCCGGTAAACGCCGGCATACCTCCTTAAAGTAATCCAGAGACATGTCCGGCAATGTTCTGACAGGATTGTAACAGTAGTTGCACTTGTAATTACAGCGGTGCGTCAGATCAACATAGAGAAGAGGAAAAGGATTTTTATCGACGCTATGGACAATTCTGGAACCAAGTTTGCCCGACGGGTACTCTTTCAGTACCGGCACCTTGTATGCTTGCTCTTCCATGCCTTCTGCTTGTTTATCGATCAGAAAAAAATGCCCCATTCCCGGCAAATCACTTCAGCCGATGCGCCCTGTTGCTCAAATCGGTCGAGTCGATACAGCTCACACTACCGACGCCGGCACTTTTTTTACAATGTTTTACATGTTTAACCAGGGGGTAAACCAGGGAATATTTCTGTAAATTTCGCAATTCCTGTGGAAACAATCAAGGATGCTCAACCGATTGTTTGCCGGTCACTAGTTTTTTTATTATACTGCTCCTCAATTTTTTACAGGCTGTATCCTGTAGTATGATCACACGTAACCGATTCCCGAGTTATGGCCAAGAAACAAACATTCGGCGAGAAGACATCGAAAAAAGGCGGAAGTGATTTCAAGGTTGCCAAGCTTGTCTATTCTGTCAAGTCGGAGAAAACAAACGCCTGGAAGTTCATGGAGAAAAACGTTCGTATTCCAAACGGCGAGAACGATCAGAAAGTCCTTGCTGATTTCGTCAGCAAAGCTGCCAAGTAAGCGCAGGTTTTTCTTTTTCCTCCACTTATCTATGCCCGATAAACCTGAAAAGGAATGGTTTGCGGAATGGTTCAATCATCCCCTCTACCTGAAAGTCTACAGTCACAGGGACGATGCCGAAGCAAAAACCTGCCTGGAAACCATTATACGCAAAACCGGGCTTGAGAGCCTTACCCCCTCGGACATCCAGGTAATGGATATTGCCTGCGGTGCAGGGCGTCATGCGCTGGAATTTGCCCGACGGGGCTTTATAACAACAGCCAACGACTTCTCCCCTTTTTTGCTCGAATGTACACGCACCCAGGCGGAAAAAGAGAACATCTCCATTGAGTGCATCCGGCAGGACATGCGGCATATCACAGCTGAAAATGCCTACGACCTTGTAGTTCAGCTTTTTTCGAGTTTCGGCTATTTCAAGACAAAAGAAGAAGACCTTCAGGTTCTGAAAAATGTTCATAAAGCCCTGAAAAGGAATGGCTGGTACATTCTTGACCTGATCAATCCGGTGTGCCTGAAAAAAAATCTTGTCCCTACGTCCTCCAAAATCATTGAAGATCTCTACGTATCCGAAAAACGCCGGATTGAATCAGACTGTGTGATAAAACAGATAATCATAACCGCTCCGGATGATTCAATCGGGTTTGAAGAGTCTGTAAGGCTCTACGAACGCGAAACAGTTGAAGACATGCTCAGCTCGACCGGCCTTACGGTAGAGAACATCTTCGGCAATTATGAAGGATCGGCTTATGACCAGGAAACCTCACCGAGAATGATGATTTTCGCGAGGAAGATGGGTAATGGGTAATGGTTTATTCCGGCTCCTTCATTTCAACAACAACTCCCTCAGCGTTTTTATCCCTGCATCCCCTGCTTTCCTCAACAGCATCTGAAACAAACGAGCCGTGAGAAAGGCATCACCGGCAGCGGTGTGGCGGTCGTAGAGACGGATATTATAACGCTCAAGGAGGATATCCAGCCGGTATTCACCGCTCTTATGGGCAAGATTGTAGTAAGGGCCCTTTTCCAGCCTTTTGGCAAGACTGGCCGTATCGATAACATCGTTGAACAGCTCAAACCCGTATTGCTTGTTGAGCATGCGGTTTATCATGGCAACATCGAAATCGGCATGCTGGGCAACAAGGACACTGTTCCCTATATATTCGAGAAAACCGTTTACAGCTTCTCCTTCTTCCCTGCCCTCATGAAGATCCCGTAAAAGCAGTCCATGCGTGGTAACAGCCTCACTGTCCCCTACGCTGCCCCTGCGTATAAGCACCTCAAAAGAGTCTTCTACTCTTATCCGGGAGCCGCTGAGGGCCACTGCTCCGATTGAGATGACAGAGTCTTTTGCACTGTCAAAGCCGGTTGTTTCGGTATCGAAAACAACATAACGAACCTTTCCGAGAGGCATGTCGAGATCAGAACGGCCCGTAAAGCTGTTTACGTAGCTGCAAATGCTCGCAGGAAGCTCGCCCCGCCGGCAGCGGCGTACCGCATTTTTTTTTGCAAAAAAGCTAATCACGAATATAATCGAGCTGGAATCTCAAGTTCAGTGTTTTCTGTACCCTGTCTATGGTTGAAAAAACGTTCCTGAGGGTTTGCCGCTCGATTTTGTTGAGAGTTTCCGGCTTGATATATCGGCCTGACGAAGCGTTGAGAAGGCCGTTGACTGCCCGCAAACGTATCAGAAATTCGTACCCTGCCGCAGCTTCAGCCCCAAGATCTTTCATACCGGGCACAAGAACTTGGAGACGCTTGAAACGCTCGACTGTACTGAAGTATTCAGGAATCTTGAGTTCATAAGCAAGAACCCTGGCAGCATCAGAAAGCGGCATCATCGCTCGAGCCTTGATATCGAACTCATTTGCATGATCACGGCTTTTCTCGACAAGGAAGTTGCGGAAAAAACCAAGCGGGGGGGGATTTTGCAGCGCATTTTTGGCAAAAAAGCCAAGGAAGCCCTTGTTTCTTGCAATGAGATTAAAGATTTCCTGTTTCAACTCGGCAGCAAGCTTTGCCTGACCGTAAACGGGCCTAAAGTCAAAGAAAATTGTCGAGTGCATGACTGCTTTCGGTTCCGGCGTAACGATCCATTTAGAAAAATAGCCTTTCCAGACCGATATTGGCTGACACCAGACCGGATTACTTGCCATGATATCCGCCGGACACTTTACAAAACCGCAATGCTGTAGTATATCGGTCACTTTTTTGCCGAGAGCAAGAAAGTACTCATGGATTTTTTCCGCTTTCCCTGAAGGAGGATCTGCATAGAGAATCGCGTTATCCTGGTCGGTACGCAGCAGTTGCTCCTTGCGCCCTTCACTTCCAAGCGACAGCCAGCAAAAGTCGACATCAGGACGCTCGAGTTCCGTTTCAAGCTCTTTCAGGGAAAAATCAATCGCCCTCGTAATGATCGCATCGTTGATTTCCGTAACAATATTGGAAATGAAATGCACGGCAACCTCCTGGTCGATGTAGAACTGGAGCAGATTTTCCGTCTTGTCTCGCTGCTCCTTGAGCTGGTCGCGGCTTGAGGCCTGCATGATCGCTTTCATGATAACCGCAGGATTGTTCCCCTCGGAGGTAATGATGTCGTGCTCCGAAATAATACCCGTCACGGGACTGTCAGGCGAACCGTCTTCGGTTATGCAGAAATGCCGCAGCTTCGTTTTCACCATAAGCATGACCATATCGGCAATGGTCTTGCCGCCGCTGATCGTATAGACCGGACTGCTCATAATGCCGCTTACCGGCTCCTCCTTGATCGAACCCGGCTTGGAAACAACTTTCTTGGTAAGATCAGTATCGGTAATGATTCCAAGCGGATGCTTCTCGGGAGAAACAACGATAATAGAACCGATATTCCTGTCGGACATGATCTTTGCGGCATCCCGGATAGAGATATCCGGTGGACAGGTGATCACCGTGGTAACCGGTTTCACTTCAAGCGTTTCATTCTGCAGAAAACTGTTGCAAGACTGCTCCCTGTAAAGACGTTGACCGATATCGAAGGCTTCGGTCAGGGTATGTTCGATCTCCTCGACGCTTTTCGCGAAAGCACCGGCAAAGAACAACGATACCCTGGGATTGGTTTCGAGCAAATGCTTGATTTTATCAACCGGCAGTTCAAACAGCAAGCTTTCTTCGGCAACCTGTGCGGTCAACACATAATCATGGCGAGCAAAAACGGCCCTGACCCCGAAAACGTCCCCTTCATCACAAAGATCAACCAGCACTTCTTTTCCTTCAATGCTGTCAAAAAGGCGTACCGCACCTTTCATTACCATGAAAGCATGTCCCTTCAGGGTATCGCCTTTGCTGAAAATAACCTCCCCCTCTTCATGATAGGTAACGGAAACCGACTGAGCCAGATCCTGCAAAACATCAGATGCAAGCTCGTCGAAAGGAGGATATTTCTGCAGATCGGCAACTACCCTCTCAACTATGGTGTTTGAAGGCATAGATCGGTGTTTTTGGGCGCCCCTTTAAAGCAGCCCTTCCTTTTTATACCACTCGAAAGCGCGTTGTATACTGTGTTCAATAGGCTCGGTTCTCATGCCAAGCTCACGAATAGCTTTCTCTGAAGAGAAATATAAAAACTCTGAAGCCACTCTGAACATTGTGGGGTTAAAAAGCTTTGAAACACGATTTTTGGTGTGGAGAAAAACAAGCAGATTATGCAGAACCTTTGCAGCAGGATACGGCAGAGGCATCATGAACACCCGGGTGCCGGTGACTCTGGAGATGATATGAGCCAGCTTCCTGAATGTAACATTGTCACCGCCAAGGATGTATCGTTCCCCGGTACGCCCGGCTTCCATGGCGCGGATAATAGCTTCCACCACTATTTCTACATCGACAACACAGACTCCTCCGAGAGGGTAAAACGGCACTTTTTTATGATAGAGATCCTTGATAAGCCTTCCTGCATTGAAATTGACATCGCCCGCCCCGAACACGAAAGCTGGGTTGACGACAACACAGTCCAGACCTTTTTCAACAGCTTTTCTGACCTCTTCCTCAGATTGACGCTTGGTTTCAGCATAAAGCAGGCCAATACCGTCAAAATTCCAGCGACATGATTCATCGCACGGCTCGCCGTGTTTGTCCGAAATACCAACAGCGGTTATGGAACTGACATGAACAACCCTGTCGATTTGTTTTTCGAGAGCAGCCTGCATGACATTGCGGGTTCCATCGATATTTATCGAATGGAGCAAACCTGCTTTGCCGTGCGATCCTCCCATATAGGTATATCCTGCCGAATGATACACCTGATCGATCCCGTCGAAAGCTTTTCGGAGAGTGTCGGCAATGGTAATATCGCCTTTTACAAAATGAACTTTGTCGGCAATATCCGAAAAGAGCTCGATATTTGAACTCTTTCGAACAAGAGCGTACACTTCATCATCTCCCGCAAGAAGTTTTCTTACGAGACGTGAACCAATAAAACCGGTAGCACCGGTTACCAAGATCTTTTTGGGCACTTATTCAGCAGAGTCAGTTGTTTCCGTAAGCACGCTCTTCTCGGTAAGTTCTGCTGTTTCGGAAACAGTGCTCCCGTCAGCCCGGTCAGCAGCCTCAGCGGTCTCCTCTGCCCCTAACTCATCAAGCTGATCTGCCAGATCGTAAAACTTTTCCTGAATAGCTTCATTTTCCTCGACAATTTCTCTGAAATGCTCCCGGTTTTCTTCGAACATTTCTTTTATAAGGCTCAGATTGTATTCGAGAGGAGCCCCGCCGAGCTTTTCCTGGTAACCGGCAACAGCATCATAAATATTGTTGAGCTCTTCGATATTTTCCTTCAGCATTGAAAATTCGCTTGCATACCGGCTCACAAGTTTGTCGAGCTCTTCGCTGTAGTCCCATTTCAAATCCTCTTCCAATCCATTAAGAGTGCTCTGCTGCTCCATTTTAACTGCCTGGAGTGCCGCAAGCTCGTCACTTATTTCCGTCATAGTCTGCTCGATCTCACCTTTCAACGCCTCCCTTTCCTTACCTCCGCAACCGGCGAGGCCGACAAAGAGCAGAAGAATGAATACATGTTTCAAAAATGCAATAGACTGCTTCATGTTTTACCTGTGTTTCATGTTAAGGGTCATTATGATATGTTTCACCTTCTCGACAGGGTCAATCGACAACCAGATCACCATCGATAATCTGCTGGCGCAACTTTTCAACCTTGGCATGTACGTCTTCGCTGATCAATGACGCATTGTTCTTGTTGTAGACATAATCGGTGTAGCGGCCAACCAGTCCGAAAACATTCATCTGTCCACCCTGAAAGTCTCCTGACTGCACCTGCTCAACGGTCGCAAAAACAGCACGATCAACCGCTTTTGTGATACTGGTCAGAACGTATCCGGGAGCAAGCTCTTCCTGGTCGCGATCGGTCCCGATAACCAGATTACCCGTCTCTCGAGCTGCCTCGACAACACCAAGTCCGCTCAAACCTGCAGCCTGATAAATGATATCGACACCTTTTGCATACTGGCCGAGCGCAAGTTCTTTACCTTTCGCCGGGTTTGTAAACGCACTTCCTGTCATGCCGATGTAACCGGAGATAACCGTAATGTCAGGATTGACATGCTTTGCACCATCTGTATATCCATCCTCAAATCGTTTGATGATATTTGATTCCATGCCACCGATAAAACCAACAGATCCGGATTTCGTCGTCAGGCCGGCAAGAGCACCTGCAAGAAAAGAACCCCGTTTATCCTCAAATGCTATACCGGAAAGATTCTCGGGAATCGATTTCCCTGCCTCCGGCTGATAATCGATGCAGGCGAAATATTTATCAGAAAACTCTTCTGCCATTGCGGCAATATCTTCGCTGAAAAGCAGCCCGACACCAAAGATGACTTTAATAGCGGGATCGGCTGCCAACTGTCTCAATGCCGCTTCCCTGTCAGCACCTTCGCCTGTCGGTTCGATATAAACAATATCGACACCCAGCGAATCCCTCGACATTTCAAGGCCATGATACGCTGCGTCGTTAAAAGATTTGTCTCCCCTGCCGCCGACGTCAAAAACCATGCCGACTGTCATGTTACCGGAAGAACCATCTGAAAAGCTGTTTGACGAACAACCCGCCAAAAACATGATCAATATGCCGAGAATAGTGCAAGATTTCATAGGACAATGTTTTGTTTGAGGCGCGTTTGCAAACAAGCTGATAAAGGTGTAACCTGAACTGAACGATTATTCGAGCATCCCTCAACAGCAACGAACATCGGCTATTCAGAAACCCCCGACTGTTTTTATAGCTTATTACTCAAGCCATATGTTACGCTCAGATTCAATCGGAAATTACAGAGGCTTAACATAAGAAAAAGTCGGCCTTTTTAAAAGCGATTACACCTGTTCGAAACAATTGAAAGAAGAGCGCCTGTAAGGCATGCTTTTCCCTCGATAGTTGACATCATGGACACACAATGCCTGAATATTCAATGAAGTAATCACTATATTATTGGACAAGTTACGGTCGCCATCCTTTATCCCTTTTCCATGAACACGAGTCTCGACCCACTGTTTTTCAGCGTATCAGACACCTTTGACCTTCCCACGCACTTCAAACACCCGGGAATCTCTTTTTCATTCCATGCAGAACCTGTAAAAAAGGAAACTCTTCACTGTTACGATACTTTTGACTGGAAAGGCTGGAATAAAAACAATACCATCCTGCTCTACCGCCGCCGGCTGAATATCATAGATCTGAAAAACGGCAGGGAAATCTTTTCCGTGTCATTCAGAAAAATACCACAGAGTTTTTTCCCCAATGATGTCGATAACAAAGCCACAGCCTCGAAACTTTTCAACCTATCAAAGCTTAGAGCCTTCATTTGTTACGGATCCATTGAAACCGAAGTGAGAAGCTGGAAGGTTCTTGATGAAAACCAGAAAACCATAACTTCCGTCGAGCTGCGTTCGATTCCGTCAAGCAACGAAGCGCAAAAAAAACTTTTTGTGAAACTCTCTCCGGTCAGAGGCTACGGAAAGGAACTTCAAGCAGTTGCAGGAGAACTGAAAAAGCATCCGGAATACGTCGGCAAAACCACTTTTACCGATTTTTACAAAGCTGTTCTTGCTGCAGGAGGAATTGTCCCTGACAACTATTCATCAAAACCTTTCGTCAAGCTGAAACCTAGCAATACCATACAGGATTCAGCCAGGAAACTCCTGTTATCAACCTTTGGAGTGATTCAGGCCAACGAGCAGTGGATACCGAAAACTATCGATACGGAGTTTCTGCATGATTACCGTGTAGCGATACGGAGAACCCGTTCGATTCTCGCCCAGCTTAAAAGAATCTTTCCACCTGAAAAACTCTCCCGCTACAGCCAAGCATTCCGGGAGCTCGGTAAACGGACAAACAACCTTCGTGACCAGGACGTGTACCTGCTTCAGGCAGAAAGATTCAGAGCCCTTCTTCCCGTCACCATGCGCGAATCGCTTGATCCTTTTTTCACAGATCTTGGCAACCGGCATAAAAAAGAGTTGAGAGCCTTTTCACGCTACCTTGTTTCGGAAAAGTACCGGCTTCTGATGCAGGAATGGAAATCGTTTCTCAGCAATGACATGTCATCAGATCCCGCCATCACCCCTGACGCCCGCAAAAAAACTTCGGATGTTGCGGTTTCCTCGATTCAAAAAGCATGGAAAAAAGTCATACGGCACGGCAGGGAAATAAGCCGGATAGCAACCGACACGGAACTGCACGCCTTGCGTATCGATTGCAAGAAGCTGCGTTACCTTCTGGAATTCTATGCCTCGGTCTTCCCGGCAAACATACTCCGGATGGTGGTTTGCCAGCTAAAGGAGCTCCAGGAAAACCTCGGAGCTTTTGTTGACCTTTCGGTACAGCAAGACTATCTCAACGACTATCTTTCAAATCTTCAATGTACCGCTGAAAACACCCCCTTTGCTGCCTCCATCGGCGGGCTGGTAACAGCACTCTATCACGAACGCGAACAAGTTCGCATGAACTTCCACAAAACGTTCGATAAATTTGACAGACCGGAAACCGAAGCGCTGTTCAACGGGTTGTTTAAAAAAAACCGCTAATATGAAAACCATCGCACTCTACAGCATCAAGGGCGGCGTCGGAAAAACCGCTTCCGCGGTTAACCTGGCTTACCTTTCCTCTCTCACCCAACCGCCAACGCTTGTCTGCGACCTTGACCCCCAGGGAGCAAGCTCTTTTTACTTTCGAATTGTTCCAAACAAAAAATACAGCAGCAGAAAGTTTCTCAAAGGGGACAAAAAAATCTATAACAATATCAAGGGAACGGACTTCGATAACCTCGACCTTCTTCCCGCCGATTTTTCTTACAGGAACCTGGACATTGAATTGCTGGAGGAAAAAAAGCCGCAGAAGAAACTCAAAAAAAATATTGAGGAGCTCAACACCGAATACCCGTTCATCTTCTTCGACTGCCCTCCGAACCTCACACTGCTGTCCGAAAGCGTTTTCACCGCTTCGGACATCATTCTGGTTCCACTTATCCCGACAACCCTTTCCTTGAGGACTTTCGAGCAATTGTTTGAGTTCTTTAAAGAAAACAAGCTCGATACCTCAAAAATCAGAGGTTTTTTCACCATGTTCGAGCGCCGCAAAGTCATGCATCGAGAAATCGTCGAGGAATACAGCGGGAAAAAGCGTTTTCTGAACCGGACTGTACCCTACAACTCGGAAGTAGAGAAAATGGGCATCTACCGAGCCCCCCTCAACGCTGTCCGGCCCAACTCCCCCGCCGCCATAGCTTATCAGGAGTTGTGGGAGGAGTTGATGGGTGAAATAGATTAGTATTAGTGGAAACAATATTTTGGCTTGGTTAAACTTTTTGCCTACATTTACCTCCCGATACAGGGCGAAGTGGCCGAGTGGCTAGGCAGAGGTCTGCAAAACCTTTTACAGCGGTTCGAATCCGCTCTTCGCCTCGACACAAAGAACCTTCGGGGCAACCCCGTGAAATCCAAACTTCTATTTTACGGGGCGCGACCCGGAGTTCTATCTTTTCTAGAACCAACCCAAACCCTATCAAAGACCTCTCCAGGCCTTCTATCCTCCGGTCATACCCATTCATCGAGCATTCCCGACACTCTGTCCAGATAAACGTCATAGCATCAACCACTTATTCTGTTCACAATTTTCCGAAAAAAAGAACCATGCGCCCCGAAGCCAGGGGATGATAGCAACAATAATTTGCAAAGATAGCAAACTAATGTTACATACTTTTTTTAGGACAAATCGCTTGTCCGGCCTTGTGACGCTCTGCCGCTCCTGGTTTCCCCCCGCCTGACGCCCCGCATGTTCGGGAAATGTGGCTGGTCACGCTGATACATTTAGTTTTTAACGCATCAAACCAGGTAATCCATGGGCCTTATTTATCCCGATTTTCAAACGCTTCCCGAACTCTTTTCCCGCGTCTTTCGCCATTACAAGGGACAAAAGAAAAAGTTCCCTCTCGCCCGGAAAATTAACGGTGCTTACGCGCCCATCTCCTATGATTCCCTCTGCGAGGACGTTTCAACACTTGCCGCGTTCCTGAAGCACAAGGGTATAGAAGCGCGGGACCGGGCAGCTATTCTGTCGGAAAACCGGCCAGGCTGGTATCTTGCCGACATGGCTATCCTGAGCATCGGAGCAGTCGATGTGCCCCTCTACCCTTCACTCCCGCCAAATCAGATAGAATACATTCTCAAGGACTCCGGCTCCAAGGCAATTATCGTTTCAAATATGCTTCAGCTTGGCAAGGTGCTTTCCATCTGGCAAAACCTCCCCGACCTGGAGTCCATCGTCGTCATGAACCGTCTTGACGAAAAGGTTGACGGGGTCGCCGAGCTTTCCGATGCAAAAAAAACCGGCCGAGCAATCCTTGACAGCACGCCTGACTATATCAGCTATACCATGCTGAAGCCCGATGATATTGCAACGATCATCTACACATCCGGCACCACCGGCCTGCCGAAAGGCGTCATGCTGACCCATCGGAACATTTGTGAAAACGTCAAGTCCTGCTCTTCGATCATACGGCTTGACGAATCGGACCGGAGTTTGTCTTTCCTCCCGCTTTCCCACTCGTATGAAAGAACCGGCGGCTACTATCTGCTTTTTGCGTGCGGCGCCCAGATCTATCTTGCCGAAAGCATTGAAACGGTTTCCCTGAACATTGCTGAAGCAAAACCCACGATCATTTTCACCGTACCCCGGCTTTTCGACCGGATAAAGGCAACTATCCAGAAACAGACAGAAAATGAAAGCCCCGTTAAACAAAAAATCTTCACGTGGGCTTATGAAACCGGGATCAAGTATCACAAAAAAAGCAAATCAGGAGGCGTTCCTGCTTTACTCTCCACGCAACACCGCATTGCCGACAAACTGGTCTACTCCAAAATCCAGAGCAAATTCGGTGGTCATCTTCGCTATTTTGTATCCGGGGGAGCTGCTCTACCTCCGAAAGTGGGAGAATTTTTTCAGGCTCTTGGCATCACTATCCTTGAAGGGTACGGACTCACCGAAACGTCGCCCGTAACCAACGTCAACCGTCCTGAAAAGGTCAAATTCGGCAGTGTAGGGCCGGTCATCGACAATGTCACCGTTAAAATCAATACAGACGGCGAAATACTGTTTCAGGGACCGAACATCATGAAAGGTTATTGGAATGATGAAGAAGCAACCAGGGAAGTCATCCACGACGGATGGTTCCACACGGGCGATATCGGCGAACTTGACGAAGACGGGTACCTGAAAATAACCGACCGAAAAAAGCATATTATCGTAACCTCCGGCGGCAAAAACATTGCACCGCTCCCTATCGAACAGTTGATTGCCGAAAACAAATATGTCGATCAGGTCATGGTTGCCGGAGAGAAAAAGCCTTTCCTCGTCGCCCTTATCGTTCCCAACTTTTCCGAACTGGAGTCGTTTGCCGATGAAGAACAGTTGAGCTGCTCTTCAAAAAACGATCTCATCGAGCAGAAACAGGTACGCCAAATATATGAATCTTTGCTGCGCAACATATCGAGACAGCTTGCCGCTCACGAAAAAGTGAGGAAGTTTCATCTGATGAAAGAAGCATTCACCATCGAGAACGGCTATATGACACCAACGCTCAAGTTGAAGAGGAAATCAATAAGCAATGCCTTCCAGAAAGAAATCGATGCGCTCTACAGCACGATGAATACACTCTATAACTCCGAGTAACCGCATCGCCTCCTGATATCAGCAACAAAAGCTTCCAGTTTTGGAACATGCGACCCGTGCCAGTAGATTTTCCCGCAGGAGTCGCAAAGAAAAAAGTCATGATAGTAACGACATGTTTTCGGCTCGAGACGGCTCAGCAAAGCTTTTTTATCGGCGGCTATCAGTAAACCGTTGCACGATGGACACCTGCGGAAAGGTTTTATGGCATTCGACAGAGCAAACCGCCCGATAACTTCGCATACCTGCTGCACCACGTTACCCGAACGAATACAGTAGCCGGATCGGACAATACGATGCATGAGCAGCCGCCTGTCTCTTGTCAGCAAAATACGGTCAAGACGCTGCATCTCGCCAAGCAGTTCCCGGTCGCTGCCTCCTGGAAAAAGGCAGGTATCGATGCCGAGAACCCGCATCCTTCTTGAGAGCTTGGCTAAATGCTCGTCGGCGATGAACGCCGGGTCCTCTCCCGGTTCCGGCTGCAAACCGAAACCTCCGGTTACTTCCGGGTCGACATGCGCTACTGTCACCTTGTCTTCCGGAAACATGCGATACTCAAA
Source organism: Chlorobiales bacterium (assembly GCA_022360275.1). Lineage (GTDB taxonomy): Bacteria > Bacteroidota > Chlorobiia > Chlorobiales > Chlorobiaceae > Prosthecochloris. The sequence goes on along the minus strand of JAKSDC010000159.1, from coordinate 9,404 downwards.
ATCAACTGCTCTACCGTTGACACCTATCTGCCCGATTTCGGTATGGGGTACGCCACAGGATTCAATGACATCCTTTACGGTTGTCGCATGAGACAAACGCTTTTGTATGGTCTTGCCACCTGCCCCTTGCAGAAAAAAAGTCAGGTCAGGGGAAAAATCAAGATAAACGTTGAATTCGTCCGGCATGGCTCAACTGGTGATAAGCTTCAGCGGTAGGTAGCTGAGCTCACTCAGGGATTTTATAGAATGGAGAGGGAGCTTTTCCTTCACAACGTTCCACAAACCCTTCCGCTTCAAGCTCGAGAAGGATATCGGCGACCTTTTCGCCATACCGTGCAGTCAGTTCTTCCAGCTGCATGTGCTCAACTTTCACAAGATCCTTTATGACTCTTCCCCTGTACCAGCGCCTGGACCCCTTGAATTTCGACTGCCTTGAGAGCGGCCTTATTCCGGTTCTTCCCCCAGTCAGGCAAAGCGCACCGTAATCCATAAGAGCGTTATGCCAGTCACGGCTTTTCCCCGGCGGCAGCACCTCTCCGGCCACCGAAAGCAGTTCCCCCGGCTTCATGCTCTCGGGCAACCCAAGCTCATGGATCAAGATTCTCCTGATATTGGTATCGACTGTCGCAATATCGAGATTATCCGCAAATATCGGTACGGAGCGTGAAGTGTACCCTCCTATACCGGGCAGACTGATCAGCATCTCCGGCAAGGAAGGAACAACACCACCATAATCGTTGACAATAATTTTTGCACATCGATGCAGACGCTGTCCTCTTGCATTGTAACCGAGTCCGCTCCAGTATGCCAGAACATTTTTCAAAGAAGCATCGGCAAGGGAACGGATATCGGGAAAACGTTCAAGCCATGCAAGATATTTCTCAACAACCCGTTCTGCCTGGGTCTGCTGCAGCATTGTCTCACTGACAAGAACAGCATAACGATCCGTTGTTTCCCTCCAGGGAAACCTTCTTTTGTTGTCACGATAGAAGGCAAACACTTTTGCCTGTAAACTCTCTATCTTTTCCCGGTCAAGATCCACAAACCATCTCCTTATTCGACAAGAAAGTCGTATCCAGTATTGGAATCTCCGGGTCACACCCTGTGAAACAGAAGTTCGGCTTTCACGGGCAGACCCGAAGATGACAAAAAAAGAAAAAATCACCCTTCTCTATTACGAGTACCGCTTCGCCGATTACAACGGCAAGTCAGCATTCAAAAAGGAAACGTAAAAACGGTTTTGCCTTATGGCGAAGCAAACGCCAAAAAGCCCGACAACCATCAGGCTTTTTCATTCTCACCAACTCGCAGATAACGGGCAATAGAAACGGTCTGCGGAAAACGCGCTATGACGTGACGGTTTTGCGCTCCTTGACTTTCAGAGCCGCCTTGCCGGTACGTTTTCTGAGATAGAAAAGTTTCGCACGGCGTGTCTTACCGTTTTTCAGCACGTTGATACTCTCGATGTTCGGCGAGCTCAATGGAATGATACGTTCGACACCTATACCGTTTGAAATCTTACGAACGGTAACGGTTTTCGATGCCCCAGTTCCCCTTTCACTGATAACGACGCCCTCGAAAGCCTGCAGGCGCTCTTTTTCACCTTCGATAACTTTCAGCTGCAATCTCACTGTATCCCCCGGCCGAATTTCCGGCAGGTCATTTCTTTGCTGTGCTGTTTCCACCAGCTGAATTAACTGATCCATGATAAATATGTTAACGTTATTTTTTCCTTAACTCTTCAATACCGTCCCTGTCGAGAAGATCAGGACGCCTCTCCATTGTGCGTTTCAAGGCGTTTTCATTTCTCCATTCTTCAATTTTTTTATGATGTCCTGACCGCAGAACATCCGGCACATGCATCCCCCTGAATTCAGCGGGCCGTGTATAGTATTCACAATCAAGCAAACCTGTCTGAAACGAATCGGTCAAAGCCGACTCGCTGTCGCCAAGAGCGCCGGGGATAAGTCTTGCAACGGCATCCATCAACAGCAACGCCGGAATTTCCCCGCCTGAAAGAACGATATCACCCACAGAAATCTCCATGGTAACAAGCTTTTTTCTGACCCTCTCATCGACAGCCTTGTAATGGCCGCACAATATAATCAGATTTTTCAACCTTGAAAGCCGGTTTGCAGTCGGCTGGTCGAGCCTGTCTCCATCGGGAGTCATAAAAATTACGGCATCGTACGAGCGCTCTGCAAACAATCCTTCTATACAGGCAAACACAGGTTCCGGTCTGATTACCATTCCTGCCCCGCCGCCAAAAGGAGTATCATCGACCTGCTTGTACTTTCCCAGGCCATAATCATGAAGATTATGAATCTGTATGCGGACGAGTTCCTTTTTCCCGGCTATACCAAGCAACCCCTTATCGAGAGGCGACTCGAAAAAGCCGGGAATGACGGAAATGACATCCATCCGTAATGGCTCCATGCATAAAGACTTTTCCTGAAATGATCGCTTATGTGCCCCGATCCATTCAGGTTTTCAGCAAATTGTACAAGAACAACCCGAGCGGCTTTACAGAAACTCCTCTACCCGTTTCAACACCATATATCCTTTCTCAATCACAATCTCTTCAACAAACTCCTCGATCGCAGGAACAAGAACCGTGCGCTCTTCGCACTGTATCTCATACACCTCATGAGCCGGCATTTTCAGTACATCATGTACAACACCAACCTCTTCAAAAGATTCATTGAGTACTTTCAAACCTTTCAACTCGTGCAGATACGCCCTGTCGGGAGGTAGAGGAACCAGGGCATCGGCAGATACATAGATCTTGCTTCCTGCAGCCTCTTCAGCCTCCTCCCTGCACTCTATCCCTGAAAACAGAAGATAGGCAAAGCCGTTCCGCAACTCTCCCCGCAAAGCTTCCCGGCGAACTGCCTCCCTCTCGTTTTTCCCGACATAAAAAACCTTTCGTTCAAGAAAACTCCCGGGATAATCGGTGATCGGCAAAATTTTCACCTCGCCTTTCAAACCTTTGGCTTTGAGGATCTTACCGACAAGGTATAATTCCATCATTTTAGCACCTAACATTCAAGGTGCCCGCCAATATTCTTCACCAAGCCGACAAAAAATCCTTTATTCTTCACCCTCGGCTGCTGACGCTGTCAACTCCTGTGCTTCTGCGTTTTTTTTCGCCTGACGTCGGCGCGTTTTTACAGCAAGCCTTTTCTGTCGTCTTCCAGCCTCACGTTCCTGCCATTTTTCCATTTCAGCAACGATCTCCTCATCACTCCTCCCTCTGCGTTTCATGTTCAGCTCATGAAGCAGGCCGGTAGCGCGAATCAGGCTACGAACCGTGGTAGTCGGCTGAGCACCAACCCCCAGCCAGTAAGCTGCCCGTTCTTTATCTATGGTAATTGCATGAGGCTTTGCGGTCGGCTGATAGTTACCGATCACTTCAAGGAATTTACCGTCTCTCGGAGCACGTGCGTCAGCAGCAACGATCTGGTAATAAGGCAATTTCTTTCTTCCCGCTCTTCTAAGTCTGATTTTAACCAATGCTAATGTAGGTTTTTAAGTTGATTGTAAAGTAAAAATAACAGTTAACGCTTTAAAAGCTTTTCAAGCGGCAGATTCTGGGGCAATATCTTACGGCCCGAGTTTGTCATCTTGGTTACCGAGCTCATCATCTTCTTCATCTCCTTGAATTGCTTGAGCAACATGTTGACATCCTGAACACGTGTTCCGCTGCCTTTTGCAATTCTCTGCCTGCGGCTGCCGTTGATAATTTCAGGCGTTGCTCTTTCCTGTTTCGTCATTGAAGAGATAATAGCCTCGATAGGTTTGAAGTCAAGACCGTCAAGATCCTGCTTAGGAAGCATCTTATTGAGGCCCGGCACCATTTCAACAAGCCCCTGTATCGACCCCATTTTCTTCAACTGCTGCAACTGATCATAAAAGTCATCGAGATCAAACTCATTTTTAAGCAAACGCGACTGCATCTTGCGCGTTTTTTCAAGATCGAGCGTTTCCTGAGCTTTTTCAACAAAACTGACAATATCGCCCATACCAAGGATACGCTGGGCCATGCGGTCAGGGTAAAAAATGTCCAGATCATCAACCTTTTCACCGACGCTCATAAACTTGATCGGCTTGTCGACAACCTGCCTGATTGAAAGAGCCGATCCGCCCCGGGCGTCACCATCGAGCTTTGTCAGAACAACACCGTCGAAATCAAGGCGCTCATTGAATACTTTCGCCGTATTGACTGCCTCCTGTCCGATCATCGCATCGACCACAAACAGCAGCTCTTCGGGCTTGAGCTTCGCCTTGAGCGCTTCCGCCTCTGCCATCATGTCTTCGTCAACCTGTAAACGTCCGGCCGTATCCACAATCACGACATCGTTGCCACCCTGTCTGGCCGAATCGACACCTCCGAGAGCGGTCTTCAATGCATCCTGTCCATCCAGAGCAAACACCGGAACCTCGACCTGCTCACCAAGCGTTTTAAGCTGGTCAACCGCAGCCGGGCGGTAAACGTCAGCAGCAATAAGTAAAGGATGTTTGCCGTTTTTTTTCAAGCGCTTTGCCAGCTTTGCGCAAAATGTGGTTTTACCCGAACCCTGCAAACCGGCAACCATAATGACAGCGGGAAGTTTTTTCGTGTTTAGATCAAGGGACTCGTTTTCTCCTCCCATGATCTCGGTCAACTCATCGCTGACTATTTTCACAATCATCTGGGCAGGAGAAACACTTTTCACGACATCCTGACCCAATGCTTTTTCCCTGACGTCCTCTACGAATTTCTTGGCAACCTTGTAATTGACATCGGCACTCAGCAAAGCACGTTTGATATCGCGCATGGCTATACCGATATTCACCTCATTGATCGTCGCCTGACCCGCCAGCTTTTTAAAAGTAGACTCTAACTTGTCGCTTAGGTTATCAAACATTTCGTGTGACTTTATTCTCTTTACAACCCAAAAATGGATAGCTTTAATTATAGCAAAAAAAGTAAAAATTCAAAAGTTATAACCGCTTCACAGCAAACTCCGCTCTTAGATATACAGGGCGCTTTTATATATTCCCTACATGGAACGCTCCGGGGCTTTCAGAGCAACTGTCGTTATTGTACAATAACAATAAGGAATTGTGCAGACATTATCGAACCAACACCTCCCTCTGCATGTCAATGGATATAGATGCGTTATTTAAATCATTTCAAGCAAAAAGGATAGCTGTTGTCGGGGATATTATGCTCGACAGATACATTTTCGGCCACGTCTCGCGGATTTCTCCCGAATATCCTGTTCCTGTAGTCGATGTTTCCCACGAAACACTCAGGTTGGGAGGAGCGGCCAACGTTGCAGTAAACATCCGAGCCATGGGCGCGGACACGTTGCTGTTAGGCATAATCGGCAACGATAACAATGCAATGGCCCTGATGGATCTTATGCGCAGCCAGGGACTCTCACCAGAACACCTGTTTCATGATCCTGCAAGACCGACAACCTGCAAGACCAGGATACTTTCCCAGAATCATCATATTGCACGAGTAGATTACGAAAGCCGTGATGAGGCTGGAGCGGCTGCGGAAAGCTTCATTGAGAGGCATTTGAAAGACTCTATCGACTCGCTCGATGCCATAGTGCTCCAGGATTACAACAAAGGCGCACTGACCCCCTCCCTCGTCAGCAGGATCATAGCATCAGCTTCGTCACATACGGTACCGGTTTTCGTAGACCCCAAAATGAAAGGTTTTTTCAGCTATAACGGCTGCACAGTATTCAAACCCAATCTTACGGAAATCGCCTCTTCTCTCGGCACCGCATTGAACAATACGGACAGTGACATAGAACATGCCTGTCGAAAGCTTATGGAAAAAATGCAGTGCAGGCATCTTGTCGTGACGAGAAGCGAAAAAGGCCTGACAATATGCAATGACCGCTTTACCCATATACCGGCTTCATCGCTCGAAGTTGCTGATGTCTCAGGTGCCGGAGATACCGTTATCGGCATGCTGTCCCTGGGATTTGCAGCGGGTCTGAACATCGAAACAAGTGCGGCAATAGCAAACCTTGCCGCCGGAACGGTTTGCCAGGAAGTCGGAGCGGTTCCGGTTAATCCGGAAAAACTCTTTAAAGCCTGCCAAGAGCACTTCAACCCTTAACCTTCACCGATGGAAATGTACTCGTCAACCTCTTCCGGGTACGAAGGATTGTAGCTTTTGTCAAAAGCAAGGTTTCTGAGATTCTGAAGCGAGTAAAAGGGAACCTCGAACATCGCCGTATTGCTCATAGGCGGAGGTACATCTTTTCCGGGATCAACATACATGATAAACGTTATCCGAACCACATCGTTTTCCTGAGGTTCGAAAATCCACTTTCCATAGGTCTCTCTGATCCTGAAATTACCAGGATTAGCCGGAATATAATCAGGCTCTGACTTCATCGTAACAGCGATACCGTTATCCCCCTCTGTATCCAGTCCTGTGCGAACAATCACTTCTCTTTTTGGAAATGGCCAGGGAGTGTTGATCACTTGGTGAATGACATACTCGAGATGGTCGCCTTTTTCCAGCACTTTCAGACTTGAAAGCTGGTGCACCCACCTTTTGTAACTACCGGTATCATGAAACAGGCTGATAAGACGTCTCAACGATACAGGGAAAGCAATAATACCTTTAAAGCCAAGCAGAGGAGTGTTTCTCATCCTTGCCGAATAAATACTGATATTTTTGTGCTCTACACGAAACTCCCAGTTGTTCTCCCTGGCTCCCTCGAAATCCATGTTGTTGTAAACCTTTACTATTTAAAAAACATCTATTTCCCGGTTCGGAAGGCATCTATTCGGTGATAAACTCTTTGTAGTTCCTGTCGAACTCCTCTGAAGAACGGGTAAACGGTATTTCCAATGGAACCTTGTACTTGTCACGTTTTACCATTTCCCGCATATTCGCCAGGGTGTTATATGGCGTATCGATAACCGCAATATTCGCGAGCCATGAGGGTATTTCCCCTCCAGGCTCCAGATGGAGTCTGAAAACAACTCTGCACTGGTCATCGGAAAGAGACATGATATTCCAGGCACCTTCAAGCTGCCTTACACGCACATAATTATCGTTTTCAGGAAGAAAATCGGGTTTGGCTGTCATTTTGATGAAAACCTCCCCGGTCTTGGGATCTTTGTACCCCTGGGATTGGGTGATAATCTCCCTGTCCGAAAGAGGCCATGGAGCACTGACCAGTTGATAAACAATCCTCCCCTCATTTTCGGACAGCTCCTGGAGTATCCTCATCTCTCTGGTCTTCCATACCCATTCCGTTGCAGCATCGATATCGTAAAGCAGATGAAGCACACTATGCTGTGGCGCATCAATTACGGCTATGCCTACAAACGAAAGAAAATCGGAACTCGGCACCGGGCAGGTGTATATTTTCAGCCAGTCTTTTTGCAAACGCAGTGAACAGGTGTTGCTCTGGATTTTTTCAAGCAAAGACATAAGCACGGGTAGTTTGATTTAGTTGGTACCTGTTGCGAAAAAATTCATGGCGGCAGCCCCCTATGCCGCGTCACGACGCATGCCGTCATCATTACGGCGAATATAATCACGGGCAAACTGCAGCATACTGTCCGATTCCTCGGCAAGAACCCTGATCTGAGCATCTATGCCAAAAAACTGTCGTGCTATACGGGATTTAACGGCAGACAGGATATTTTCTTTTTCTTGTTTGAAAAATTTCTCGTTAAAAGCGATACCCTTTTCCTTGCAGATTTCACGGAGATACTGCTCGACCTTATCATCCTCGGCATAGGCGGCCATAAAGCCTTCAACGTCTTCATTATACCCTCGCACGGAATTTGAAGGATCGTCAATAACCCTCAACGCTGTTTCGTCAAAAACCCCCATGGTCAACAGGCTGCTGTAGAAATCATCAACAGGGGGCTCAACAATCCAGAAATCGGGAACAATGCCTCCGGAATTTTTGAACAGATCCGGAGAAGGTCTGAAAACAGTTATGCCCTCAATATCGCTTTCAACCTGTAAACTGCCTGTTTCCTCAAAGAGTTTCTTTCCATCCCTGATTTCGTGACTCTCCTGATAATATTGCTCCCTTCCTTCACTTCCTGGGCTGAAGTCACGCTGTATACGCCTCCCTGAAGGGGTAAAATAGCGTGCAATCGTCAAACGTATGGCCGAACCGTCCTCCAGATCAAACTGCCGCTGAACCAGCCCTTTTCCAAATGTCAGTTCGCCGGCTATCTTTGCTCTCCCGTTGTCCTGCAATGCCCCCGCAAGGATTTCTGCCGCAGACGCGCTTCCCCTGTCCACAAGTACCATAACTTCACGTCGTTCAAATATCCCATCCGAAGTTGCGGTATAACGCATTTCATCGCCCCCCCCGTTCCTGCTTTTCGTGTATACTATCAGCTCGCCTTCGGCAAGAAATTCATCAGCTATTTCAACGGCCTGATCAAGATACCCGCCGGGATTTCCACGTACATCGATAATGAGCTTTTGCATGCCCTGATCCAGCAGCTTTTCCATTGCACTTCTGAACTCATCCGCAGTAGTTGCAACAAACCTGCTCACCCTGATATATCCGGTTATATCGTCAAGCATGAAAAAAGCATCGACACTGTACGTTGGTATTTTGTCACGAACAATATCCACCGTAAAGCTTCTGGATGTGTAAGGCCGGTATATTTTAAGCGTTACAACCGAGCCCTTCTTTCCGCGAAGCATGTTTATGACATCCATGGGAGAAAGCCCCGCTGCAGAAAGAGTGTCGATAGCGATGATCCTGTCGCCAGCCTTTATTCCTGCCGACTCGCTTGGGCCGCCCGAAAGCGGAGTTACAACAAGCAGGGTGTCATGCACAATATCGAACTCTATGCCTATTCCCTCGAAATTACCTTCAAATTCAGAATTGGAAAAACTGACCTGGTCGGCCTTCAAATATGTTGTATGCGGATCCAGAGCCTCGGTCATCCCCTCGATTCCGGAATCAACCAGTTCCTGATCACTGACTTTGTCGACATAAAGAGCGGAAATTATGCTGAACACCTCTTGCATTTTTTTCTGCTGACCGAAAACCTCACCTGAGAGGTTCCCCTGAAACCTGCTGCTGAATTGAATACCGAAAAAACCACCGACCAGAATACAGAAAAGCAGTATTGCTGTTATCAGTAGCACCTGCAGAGCTCGAGGCATAATGGAATTTACATTTCAATCTATGGTAAAGAGAAAACAAGAGCAGCCAGCCACATTCTTCACTATTTTACCTATCGGCAGGCAAAAACCCAAAAAAAGAAAGCCATGCCTGTCTGATACTGGAAAACATCTTTCAGAAAAATGCAGATCCAATGCAGATCTCTGACGCATAAAAACGAATCAATACTCTAAAAACAAAACAAATATTCGACAAAAAATACCCACAAAAAAAAAC
>JAKSDC010000117.1 GCA_022360275.1 Chlorobiales bacterium | reverse complement strand
TCAAGAAGATCGTTCTGTTGCGTAGAAGTACCATGAGCGTTGATATAATCGATTGCATTTGCATGAATTCCAGCGTCGGCTATGGCATCCGCCATAGCCTTGACAACACAGAGATTGTCTTCTCTGCCATCCGTCAACCGGTAGGCATCGGAGTTAAAGGCATAGCCGCATACCTCGGCAAGTATTTCCGCACCCCGTTTTTCAGCAGCTTCTCTTGTTTCAAGCAAAAGAGCCGCTGCGGCCTCACCCTTGACAAACCCGGAGCGGCTTTTTGAAAAAGGCCGGCTGGCAGTATGTGCCGGCACATCGTCTGCCATGAGCGTATGAAGAAGATGAAAATTCATGAGCTGACTTTCCCAGGCTCCTGCATCGACAGCCATTACAAGGCACCTGCTCATGCGCCCGGATTGCAAAAACCGGTAAGCAATCCCTATTGCTTGACTTCCTGCAGCGCAGGCTGAATTGACACTGATCTGATAGTGAGGAGGAACATTGCCGTGTCCGGATTTTTTTAGACGGTCAGCAATGACTTCAACAACCCATTCGGCACGGATCTCATCCCATATGAATGCATCAGGGTCATAATTCCGAAGAGAATGCCGGATAACCTCAAAAAAAATTCCTGCCGGCGTTCCCTGAACAATGCCGTCTATAGGCAGATTTTCAGGTAACTGATCAAGAACCTGTTGAAAAGCATGGAGGGAGAATCTGCCTCCATGTGTTTGAGTACGAGACTCGATTTTCAGTTCTTCGGCTGAAGGAATCGTCGAATCATCGACAACCGCTCCAAACGGCACAGGAAATTGCTTGCCCACAAGTGATCCGCGAACATCAACAATCCCCGAGTCCCCGGCAAACATTCTTTTTTCGAACTCCGGTATCGTGTTACCGATTGGAGAAACGATGCCGTATTGCGTTACCACAACATCATGCATTATTTCTCTTTTTCTTTTTCCTTGATAGCATGCATCATGTAATCAAGGACATCCTGAACTGAAATATCGGTAATATCAGAGCCTTTCCTGTCGGTGATATACTGCAATGCCTCGGTAAAATCAAGTTCCACGCCCGTCCGCTGCTCAATCTCATAGCTTATGTCGAGATAATCGATGCTTTCGGCATCAAGATCGGCTTTGAACATGCTTTCTTTTTTAATT
>JAKSDC010000133.1 GCA_022360275.1 Chlorobiales bacterium | reverse complement strand
TGCACAGCCGGCAGCTCCCCCGCCTGCTCAGAAAGTCGCTCCTCCCAAAGCCGAGGCGCCTCCCAACGTCGGCAAGATCAAAAAGGTGAAAAAGGAAGAGGCTCCTCCCGAGCAGACCCTTGCGACCCAGAAAGAGATCAAAAAGGCTATTCAGCAGGGTGCGGTTGACGGAGGCGGTTCTTCGGGGATTCTCAGCGGACCGATGTTTGTGCCCTGTGAAATCATGCCTTCATTCGTCAAACAGAAGGAGCCAAGGTACCCGGACATGGCCCGCCGCGCTGGCATCGAGGGCAGGGTCGTCGTTAGTGTGCTGATTTCGGAAAACGGCATGCCGATAAAAGCACAGATAGTTAAACGTGCACCTTCCGATCAGACGGTGTTTGACAAGTCAGCGATCGAATGTGTCATGAATTCTACCTACTCTCCCGGCATTCAGAACGGTTCTCCCGTTAAGGTGTGGTTAACAGTACCGATACGCTTCACGTTACGGTAACGGAAAAAGTCAAAGGTCAAAACGGCTGTTCGCTACGATTTTTCGAGGCTTTCTCCCCGGCTATCCAGCCATCTCGTCCCTTCGCAGATCCGGTCTCCATCTTCTCCTTACTCCTGTGAACGCAGTGAGCTACTACTTGCTTCTTACTCCTTTCTTTCTCCTGTAAAGCAGGGCGAAAAGAATCCATGCGTAGGCCGCGACCAGTAAGATGGGACTGGCGTAGAGGGAGAAATAACCGTCCGCGCTGTTTTCAAGATACATGGCTGTATAGCTGAAAGCTATAACGGCAACGCCCATGCCGATAAACAGATAATTGATCTTTCCCAGCGGCATCGGAGCCTTTCTGTTTTTGTCAGTTTTCCGCTTCTTCGCTGAAGATTTCATCGAGACAGTCGATACAGTGTTGTGCGTCTTCACGGTTTATGGTCAAAGGGGGGAGGAGCCTGACGACATTGCCGTTGGTCGCGTTGAGAAGTACCTTTCTTTTGAGTGCTTCCTGAACGTAATATGATGCGTCACGGTTGACGGTAGCACCGATCATCAGTCCATACTGGCGGATGTCCTGGATTTGAGAGTGTTTGGCGGCAAGTGTTTCAAGGGCCTCTCCTATCCATTCTCCGGTTTCGACGGCTTTTTCCATGAGGTTGTCCTCATAAATCGCGTTGATCAGTGCCAGCCCTGCTGCACAGGCCACCGGATTTCCACCGAAAGTTGTGCCGTGATTGCCTGCAGCGAAAACATCCTCGACTTTTTGGCTGCCGATAACAGCAGAGAGCGGTAGGCCACCGCCAAGCGGTTTGGCAAGACAGACCAGATCGGGTTCAATATCGAAAGGCATGTAACTGAAAAAGTTGCCCGTTCTGCCGCATCCGGCCTGGATTTCGTCGGCAACAAGGAGAAAGCCGTGTTTTTGTCGAAGGGTTTTCAATGCATCGGTGAACTCGGGAGAAACTTTGTGAACCCCCCCTTCACCCTGCACGAATTCGACAAATACGGCGGCTGTCTTGTCGCTGACCGTTGCTTCAAGGTCATTGATATCGTTGAACGAAACGTTTGCCGTTCCCGGAAGGAGGGGGTCGTATCCCTCGAGATATTTCGGTTTGTCGGTTAGCGACATTGCCCCGTAGGTTCTGCCGTGGAAACAGTTTGACAGCGAAACGATCTCTTTTCTACCGGCATTGTCTGATTGGGCGGCCCATTTTCTCGATAGCTTTATCGCTGCTTCGACAGCTTCTGTACCGCTGTTTGCAAAAAAAATTTTGGACAGTCCGGAAATCTCAAGAAGCTTTTCTGCAAGTTTGAACTGCGGCTCAAGCATGAAGAGATTCGATGCGTGAATAATCTTTTGGGCCTGTTCTGCAATTGCATTGATAATTCTTTTGTCGCCGTAACCAAGCGCATTGACACCGATGCCCGAGATCATGTCGAGATACCGTGAGCCGTCGGCGCTGAACAGGTAGGTGCCTTCACCATGAGTAATGGCAAGAGGCAGGCGTGTGTAATTATGAAAAAACAGTTGTTTTTCCGTTTCCTTATTGATTTCGTAACTCATCATGCTGCATGATAGTAATTCTGCGAACAAATGTGATGATTGTTCAGGAAGTTTATAGAGGTTGTATGGAGCTTTTGTTCATTTTCAGTTTACTGCCGCCGGCAGCCGGAAACGCTTTTCCAAAGTTTCCACAAGCCGTAAGCGCCTGTCAGGGCAGCGATCATATACAGATCCTGACGTGATGCTCCTTCGGGAAGTTCAAGAAAAAATGCGATGTACAGTGTCAGCCCAAGAAATATAACGGACGAAAACACGTGTATCACATTTTTCGCTGTGCAATTGCTCAACATTCCTCTGTTTTGGTATCCATCAGCGCTCTTCTTCGATACAGGAGCGTTTTTTGTCGGGATAAAAACGCCATTCCTTGTTCACAATGAGGCGTGCGCCATGACCGAACATGAAATATGACCACCCCCACTGAAGCAGCACGAAAACACGGTGCTTGAACGTGGTGAGATAATAGATGTGTACCAGCAGCCAGGTAAGCCATGCAAAACTTCCGAAAAACTTGAGATTACCGATTTCCACAATGGCCTTGTTCCGCCCTATGGTGGCCATCTGCCCTTTTTCCCGGTAGCGGAAGGGCTTTCTTGGCCGGCCTCTCAACTCGTTGAGAATGTTTTTCCCGATGGAATGACCCTGCTGTAATGCAACAGGCGCCATACCGGGAAGAGGCTGATCCGTATGGTGCGCGAAATGTGCCTGGTCCCCTCCGACGAATATTTCCGGATGGTCGGGGATGCTCAGGTCTTCCGCGACGATGATTCGTCCCGAACTGTCGATTTCCACATCCATTTTTCTGCCCAGTCCTACTGCCCGAACGCCCGCGGCCCAGAGTACGGTTGCAGCTTCTATGCGCTCATTGCCGATCTGGACGCCGTTTGCATCGACGTTGGTCACCATACTGCTTGTCCATACCTGTACGCCCAGTTTTTCAAGTGCTCTGGTTGCTTTGCTTGCAAGCACCGGAGAGAAAGAACCCAGAATTCTCGGTGCGGCCTCGACAATAAATATTCTTGTGAGTTTAGGATCGATGTGCTTGTAATATTTGGAAAGCGTGAAACGGCTCATTTCCCCGATCGATCCTGCAAGTTCCACCCCGGTAGGTCCGCCGCCTACAATGACGAACGTCAGATGCTTTTTACGTTCAACCGAGTCCGTGGTTCTTTCCGCGGCCTCATAGGCTTCCATAACCCTGCGCCGTATTTCGGTTGCCTGGGCAATGATTTTCAGACCGGGAGCATGCTCTTCCCACTGTTCGTTACCGAAATAATGGTGCTTGACACCGCAGGCAAGGATCAGGTAGTCATAGGACAGCTCTCCGAAATCTGTCTGTACTGTCTTCCGCTGTGTATCGACATTTTCAACAGCTCCCTTGAAGACGGTGATGTTTCTGTATTTGGCAAGCATGTTTCTCAACGGTTCGGCAACATCCCCTGCACCAAGTGCTGACATGGCAACCTGATAAAGGAGTGGCTGGAAAAGGTGATAGTTTTTTCTGTCGATAAGGGTGATCCTGACGTCACGCTTGTTCCCAAGTTCTTTTGCTGCGTTGATGCCGGCAAAGCCGCCGCCAACGATAACGACATGCTTCATCGTTTCGTTCTTGATGTTTCGTCTGAATTGATCGGTTGACTGTTTTGTTGAAAAACCGGTAGAAATCTTCAAGACGCTCGACCCTGCATAACGATGCCAGTGTCACTGGCATTGTTGGGAGAGGACCTGACCGACTTTCGCTACTAAGTATAGAGTAATTTTCCCAAATAAAAAATTTTGCCTGCTGAGTCCGTATTTTCTTTTTGGGCAAAGAGCTACATGAGATTTCGGGCGGTTTCTGCCGGTTGCCTGTTGTGCCGGGAGGCGTGGTGTTTTTTTGAAGATTATTCTTGACTATTCCGCCCGATTTTTATTTATTAAAGTTATAAAATTCAGGTGAAATAGTTGATTATGTTTTCGTTGAGTTCCAAAGCTCATTACGGGTTAGCGGCAATGCTCGATCTTGCAGAGAATTTCGGAAAGAGCAGGTTACAGATCAGGCAAATTGTAGAGCAGAGAGGGATTCCAAAAAATTATCTCGAGCAGATTTTCAACATGCTTGTAAAGAACGGGCTGGTGAAAAGTGTACGGGGTAACAAGGGGGGATATGAGCTTGCCCGTAGTCCGCGGGATCTTACGGTTTTTTCGATTCTCGAAGCGCTGGAGGGGCCGGTTGAAATAGTCTCGAAGCATGATACGAAAGCGGTAAGGCACGCGTTCGTCGATCTTGAAAACAGTATTAAAGAGCGTTTTTCCATCTCTCTGGAAGAGCTTCTCGATCAGGAAAAGAGATGCCAGGAAAAGCGGGTATACTATATCTGAATGTGTTTTCAATTCTCAATAAATCTTCGGATTGCGGTATGTAGATGACATAACGGGGCTTGTGGGCGGAACACCCCTTGTAGCCTTACACAGGCTTTTCGGGAATGGAAATCGTGTGCTTGCAAAGCTTGAGCAGTACAATCCCTGTGGATCGGTAAAGGACAGGGCGGCGCTTGCCATGATCGACAGCGCTGTTGAGAGAGGCGAGCTCGAACCCCGGGGAACAATAATTGAGGCAACCAGCGGGAACACAGGGATCGCTCTGGCATTTATCGCTGCTGTCAGAAAGTTCAGGCTTATTGTGGTCATGCCCGATTCCATGAGTGTTGAGAGAAGAAAACTGCTGGCTTTTTTCGGGGCAAATGTTGAGTTGACCCCGGCGCACCTCGGCATGGAAGGTGCAATCGCAAAAGCCGAGGAACTGCACGCTTCAATGCATGACGCGTGTCTTGTTAGCCAGTTTGACAATCCTTCGAATTCGGAAGTTCATGAGAATACAACCGCGGTTGAGATATTGCAGGACACGGATGAGGGCGTCGATGTGGTCGTTGCCGGTGTGGGGACAGGGGGAACCATAACCGGTGTTGCAAAAAAGGTCAAAAAAGTGCGTCCGACGGTAAAAATTGTTGCCGTCGAGCCGGCAAATTGTGCGGCTTTGAGTGGGGAGCCGCCCGGTCCGCACGCAATACAGGGAATAGGGGCAGGGTTTGTTCCGTCCATATTGGACAAGGAGCTTATCGACGATGTAATAAAGGTAACGGATGCTGAAGCGATGGAGTGGACGCGCAGGATTGCTCGGGAAGAGGGAATATTGGCAGGTATTTCATCGGGTGCTGCTGCGAGCGGTACAGCGAAATACATAAAAAGCAAGGGCATACAGGATGCGACGATTGTAACGGTTTTTCCCGATACCGGAGAGCGGTATTTGAGTATTACAACAAATAAATGAAAATATGAGACTGACGATCAACGGTGAAAAGAAAGAGATTGCGCCGGAATCGATGACAGTAACCGAATTACTGATACATCAGGGCGTTGAAATGCCGGACATGGTTTCCGTTCAGGTCAACGGGGACTTCATTGAACGGGATGCATTTGATTCCAAAGTTGTCAAAGAGGGTGATGAAGTTGATTTTTTATACTTCATGGGGGGAGGACACCGGTGATGAAAGGTTTCACCACAAAGGTACTGCATACCAGGTATTCCAAAAAGGATGTGCATGGAGCACTTCGTTTCCCGCTCTATGATTCGGTTGCTTTCGAGTTTGACAATGCCACCGGGATTCAACAGGCATTCGAAGGGAAGCTGCCTGCACATACCTACAGCAGGATCTCCAATCCGACTGTAGAGGACTTCGAAGCGCGGATGCGGACGCTGACCGATTCCCGAGGGGTTGTTGCGGTTGCATCCGGCATGGCGGCCATAACCAACGTTATACTTGCACTTTGTTCGGCAGGAAGCAATATCGTTTCGAGCAGGCACCTGTTCGGAAACACCATATCATTGTTTGAAAAGACGTTAGGGAGCTGGGGGCTTGAAGTACGGTACGCCGATATGAACGATTCCAGTTCCATCGAGAGTAAAATCGATGAACATACCCGTTTATTGTATCTTGAATCGATAACCAATCCTCAGCTCGAGGTTGCCGACATTTCCATCATTTCAGCCTGTGCGGAAAAGGCCGGGGTGCCTCTTGTGCTCGACGGGACGCTGACAACGCCTTTTTTGTTCAGATCGCGGGATTACAGGGTTGCAGTCGAGGTTATTTCAACAACCAAATATATCTCGGGCGGGGCAACGGGAGTCGGGGGAGTCATTATCGATAACGGTCTGTTCGACTGGAATAGATCCCCGAAAGTCGCTCCGCTTGCCAAGCAGTATGGGCAGTTTGCTTTCCTGGCGAAACTCCGCAGGGAAGTTTTCAGGAACTGCGGTTCCTGCATGGCTCCACATCATGCCTGGATGAACACGCTTGGCCTGGAAACCTTGGCATTGCGCATTCAGCAGAGCTGCGATAATGCGATGGCAGTTGCACGGTTTCTTGCCGGACAGGTCAAGGTCAAATCGGTCAACTACCCGGGTTTGTCGACATCCGGGAGCCATGCTGTTGCTT
The DNA here is from genome assembly GCA_022360275.1 of Chlorobiales bacterium. GTDB lineage: Bacteria > Bacteroidota > Chlorobiia > Chlorobiales > Chlorobiaceae > Prosthecochloris. Next base: position 11,590 of record JAKSDC010000133.1, on the reverse strand, counting down.
CTGCACAGTTCAAGGGGCGATTTGGAGGGCTGGTTGTATTTTTGCTTGAGGACAGAGCGCAGTGTTTCCGCTTTATCGACAGCCTCGAAATCATAAGAAATGCAACCAATCTTAACGACAACAAAAGTTTGATCATTCACCCGGCTTCGACAATATTCAGCGAATATTCCGTTGAGGAACGTATGGATATGGGTATTGCCGACAATATGCTGAGGCTTTCGGCCGGCATAGAGGATCGGGAAGATTTGATAGATGACATACAAAAAGGTCTGGAGAACATATGATTGATTTTACCCAGTCGCAGCTGGAGCGTTACAGCCGCCATATTCTGCTCGACTCCGTCGGTGTTGAAGGACAGCAAAAGCTGCTTGGTTCAAAGGTGCTGATTATCGGTGCAGGAGGGCTTGGAGCGCCCGCAGCAATGTATTGTGCTGCAGCCGGTATCGGGACGATAGGCATTGTCGATGCGGATGCCGTCGAGGTGTCGAATCTTCAGCGGCAGATCATTCATTTTACAGAAGATATCGGGACTTCCAAGGTGTTTTCGGCCAGGGAAAAAATAGAAGCCATCAACCCTGATGTTACTGTTGAGCCGATAAGGGCATTTGTAAACGCCTCCAATATTATGGATATCGTCGACGGTTATGATTTCGTTATCGATGGTACGGATAATTTCGCGACGAAATTTCTTGTCAACGATGCCTGTGTGATGCGGGGAATTCCCTTCTCTCACGGGGGCATTCTGCGTTTCAACGGCCAGACAATGACCGTGCTGCCGAAAGAGAGCGCCTGCTACCGTTGTGTTTTTCACAAACCCCCGCCGAAAAACATGATACCGACCTGTTCCGAGGCAGGTGTGCTCGGTGCCGTAGCCGGAATGCTCGGTACGATCCAGGCGGCAGAAACATTAAAGTATATCACGGGAGCAGGCGAAATACTGGCTGATGCATTGCTGACTTTCGATGCATTACCCATGAATTTCAGGAAAGTGAAGCTGCAGAAAAATCCAAAATGCATGGTCTGTTCCGAACACCCGTCCATTACCGAACTGCGGGATGAAGAACAGCAGATTTGTGATTTGAAATAACGGTGTAATTGTCGGAAAGGGAGAGAGAACATGGAGATGTGCAAAAGCGTGTATGAAAAAATTATCGAACACTCCCGCCGGGAGATGCCCCTTGAGGCTTGCGGGTATCTGGGCGGCAAGGGCAGAACGGTTGTCGAAGCCTACTCTTTGACGAACATTGATCAGTCAGGCGAGCATTTTTCTTTTGACCCGAAAGAGCAGTTCGACGCTGTGCTGACGATGCGGAAGAAAAAACAGCGTGCAGTTGCTGTTTATCACAGCCATCCCGAAACGCCTGCAAGGCCGTCGCAAGAGGATATCAGGCTTGCAATCGATCCGGAGATCATTTATGTGATTGTTTCTCTCGCTGCTGCCGAACCGGAGGTCAAGGCATTCAGAATCGTAAAACAAGAGGTGACCGAAGAGCCGGTTGTCGTTATTGACGGATTGAGCACGGAGGAACCGGAAAACTGGGAAAAACAATGGAACGTAAAAAACTCTCGATAGTATGTTTCAGCGGGGATTTTGACAAGGCGCTTGCTGCATTTACCCTGGCAACTGGAGCAGCCGCGGTTAACTGGGAAGTGAAGATGTTTTTTACTTTCTGGGGGCTGAACATCCTGAAGAAGAAAACAGGGCGGGCATGGATTGGAAGCGGGGTTCTTGCGAGGGTCTTCAATTTTCTCATGGGAGGAAAGAGAAATCTACCGTTAAGCCGACTGAATTTCGGCGGCGCAAGCCCGGTTCTGATGACCGGTATGATGAAAAAAAGCAACGTGGCGACCCTTGATGAGTTGATCAAGGCTGCAAAGGAGTTGGGCATTGATTTCGTTGCCTGTGAGATGGCAATGCATATTCTCGGGATCAAAAAAGATGATCTCGATGGGCATGTGCAGAACGTTGCAGGTGTCGCCACCTTCCTCGATGCAGCGAAGGACGGCCATATTATTTTTATATGAATCCTATGGCAAAAGGCAGCTTGGGTATCTCTACGGTTGTGACGAGCAGCAAGGGAAAAGAAAATTAAAAAAGCTTGTTAAGCGGGATAGCGCGAGATGGCAGGGTGCCTGACTGGTTCCAGCTTATCTTTTCTTATTCTTTAGCGGAGGAATGAGAGGCAGACAATCAATGTAGAGTAGATAAAAAGGTAAAGGAGGATATTTTCCGTGCAGCATTCCATAGATATTACACAAGAGCGTTGCCCGATGACCATGGTCAAGGTAAAGCTGAAGCTGTCCCAGATCGCCGATGGCGACACTCTCGATGTGCTGCTGTCGGAAGGCGAGCCGTTGGAAAGCGTTCCCCGAACAGCGGAGGAACAGGGCCATCACATTGAGGATATACGAAAAGAAGGTGATTACTACCATGTGGTTATCCGCAAGTAGCTGTCCAGTTCAGCTATTACAGGGTAAAGCTGTCAGGTAAGATCGTTAATGAGATCGGCGTACTGCGGGAATTTTCTGGTAAGCGAGTCCCGGTCGGCCAGGGTGAAGTCACTGAAATCAAAACCGGGAGAGACCACACAGCTTGTCAGCGTATAGGCGCCGGGAGAAGGGGATTCATGTCTTGCCCCGAACCAAGTGTTTGCAGGAACAATCCCCTGAAAGGTTCCGCTGGCAGGATCGAGCGTAAACGTTGACATAAAACCAACATCGTGAAACAGATAAACCGTAAGCGGGCTTCCGGTATGGTAAAACCATAGTTCGTCGGATTTGATTCTGTGCAGCCTGGATCGTTCATTTTCTGTCAGCAGGTAGTAAATCGCAGTGGCATATGCCCGGTTTCCGGAAAAAACCGGGCTTTTGCGGAACTCATAAGAGGTCTTGCTGCGATAAGTTTCACGAAAATATCCCCCTTCGGGGTGGTGTGAAAGATCGAGTTTTTCAATCCAATAGTCAGCCAGGTGCATTGAGCTTTTCCTGTACTTTCTGGTTCTTCATACGCGATGCTTCCGAAAGTTTGGTGCGGAATTCTTCAAGAGAAGACATGATGGAGGAGTCGCTTAAGGCAAGAATTTGCACAGCCATAAGAGCTCCGTTGCGCGCGTTGTCGATACCGACCGTTGCTACCGGAATGCCTGCAGGCATCTGCACGATTGAATAAAGTGAATCCTGTCCATTCAGCTTTTTGCTGAAAATCGGTACACCGATTACCGGGAGCACTGTAAGAGCGGCTGTAACGCCGGGAAGATGCGCTGCGGCGCCGGCGCCGGCTATGATTACTTTCAGCCCGTTATCTTTTGCAGAAGTGGCGTATTGTTCAAGATCTTTGGGGGTACGGTGAGCCGAAATGACCGAAACTTCGTAAGGGATGTTGAATTCGTCGAAGACGGAAGCGGCTTCTTTCATAATATCGAAATCGGAATCGGAACCCATAAGGATACCGACGAGTGGAGTTGCTTTGTTTGATGATGTTGTCATAATATGTAATGAATTGACACCGCGTTACAGCGGTGTCCTTTTATTTATGATTTTGCCGAGTTTTGTGTATTTTCACGGGTACAAAGAAAAGACAAAGTAACACTTGTAGAGGAAGATTACAATGGCAACAAATCTTGCAGATAAGTACAGTAATCCCGGTCCAAGGTATACAAGCTATCCGACCATTCCCTCATGGGGCACGGACGGGGTGTCCCAGGAGCAGTGGAAGGGGGCCATGATAAAAGGTTTCAACGACAGTAATGACACTACCGGTGTCAGCATGTACATTCATATTCCTTACTGTGAAAATCACTGCTATTTCTGTGGTTGCAATGCTTATCGGACGCAGGATCATTCTTTCGAGCAGCCCTATCTTGAGGCTCTTTTGAAGGAATGGGAGATGTACCTCGATGTTTTTCCGGGCACGCTGAACGTCAAGGAGATGCATATCGGCGGCGGTACCCCTACCTTTTTAAGTCCTGACAACCTCGTCAGGCTTGTCAACGGTTTGTATGAGCAGGTAAACCGGATGGATGATTACATGTTCAGTTTTGAGACCAATCCCCGTTCAACGACAAAGGAGCATCTTGAAGCACTTTACAGCGTTGGTTTTCGCCGGATGAGTTTCGGTATCCAGGACTTCGATCCGGTGGTTCAGAAAGAGATCAACCGTTTACAACCGTTTGAGCTGGTTCGGGAAAAAGTCGACATCGCAAGAGAGATAGGGTTTACATCGGTCAATTTCGACCTTGTGTATGGTCTGCCGAAACAGACCCTTGCAACTGTTACCGATACGATTGCCAAGGTCATGGAGCTCAAGCCGGACAGGATCGCGTTTTATGCATACGGGCACAATCCACACATGTACGAAGGGCAGCGCAACTTCAAGGAGGAGGATCTCCCGGTTGGTGCCGTCAAGCAGGAGCTGTATGACAAGGGTCTCGAGATGCTTGAGTCGATAGGATACCATGAGATCGGCATGGATCATTTTGCTCTTGAGGGCGACGCTCTTTATGAAGCGGCGAAAAACGGAACGCTGCACCGTAACTTTATGGGGTATACGGAAAATACTACCCAGATGATGCTGGCCCTCGGTTCTTCGTCGATAAGCGATACCTGGTATGCTTTTGCCCAGAACGAGCGTTTTCACGAGGATTACATGCGCGAAGTCAATGCAGGTCGTTTCCCCTTGCATCGGGGCCATTTGCTGACCGGCGAGGACCTTGTGTTGCGTCGCCACATTCTCAACCTTATGTGTAAGCAGGAAACATCCTGGAAGGACCCGAAACTCTATTGCGATGAGCTGGATGTCTCGAAGTTTCGTCTTGAAGACATGCAGAATGACGGTATGGTCGAGTTACGCGAAGACGGCGTTCGTGTTACGGAAATCGGAGTTCCTTTCCTCAGAAATATCTGCATGGCATTTGATGCAAGGCTTTGGCGGTCCGACAGCCTTTCAAAGGCGTACAATGTATCAAGAGATATCCAGGCAGAATATATCGAGAAGGCTCGACAGGCTAAAGAAGCCCAGCAGGTGAGTTGATCGTCCCGATTGTTTTTTCATATTCAGGAAAGAGGTTGTCTCAAAAGGACAGCCTCTTTTATTTGGAAAAAGCAGGGCAGGCTGTCGGGCATTTTTTTCTTTGTTCATCGAGGTTAAAACATGTTTTTCTTCATTGAAATCATAGCTAAAAACTGTTACTTTTATCATAGAATCGATATTTCCAACAGTGCCTGCAAAACAGGGTACACAGAAGTTAAGGAAATATGTTAGGTGACGTTCTGTTGATAAACGATCAGCACAAGTCCGCGGCAAAAGTCATTATGGAGAGGGTGCTGGCCGATAAGAACGAAATAGAAAAGGATAATCCCGGTTACAAGTTTGTGGTTGCGATTTCAGGTGAATCAGGGGCGGGAAAATCAGAGTTGGCTCATTCTCTTGCCCTGCTGCTCAAAACCTCCAATATCCGCGTCAAGATTCTTCATACCGATAACTATTACCGTGTTCCTCCTCTCGAACGGCGGGAGCACAGGATAAGAAACGATTACAAATCTGTCGGATTTGACGAGTACGACTGGGAGCTTCTGCACGATAACATAGAGGATTTCAGAAACGACCGGCAGGTATTCATTCCCTGCATCGATATTATTACCGAGGAAATCGACCAGCTTTTTACGGATTTCAGTAAAATCCAGTTACTGATTATAGACGGTTTGTACGCGATACGCACCGATGATATCGATTTGAGGGTGTTTATCGATCTGACCTATCACGAGACCAAAATCAACCAGATGCTGCGCTGCAAGGAACCGGCTGATGGTTACCGCTGGAAGGTGCTTGAGCGCGAGCATCGCCACGTACGTTCGTTGAAACCGCTTGCAGATCTTCATGTCGACGGCAATTTTGATGTTGTGGACTCATGTGTCGATTTTGAGAGCAGGTAGAACGAATACCTTTATTTAATTTTATTGCATACCATGAATGAAACCATCGGTACAATTCTTAAACGCAGAAGTATCCGGACGTACAAGCCGGGTCATGTGGATGAAGAGTCTCTTGACTTGATTCTTGAAGCGGGTCGTTATGCGCCAAGTGCGATGAACCAGCAGCCATGGCATTTCACGGTTGTTCGCGACAGCGCGTTGCTTGAAAAACTCGAGGCGTCCTGTAAAACAGTTTTTCTGGAATCGGATGTCAAGGCACTGCGCGAGGTTGCAAGCCGTGATGATTTCAGTGTGTTCTTCCATGCGCCCGCGCTTATTATTATTACCGGCGACACTCAGGCGCTTGCGCCACAGTATGACTGTACACTTGCGATGCAGAATATGATGCTTGCAGCGGCTTCGCTGGGTATCGGTTCGTGCTGGATGCACTCGATCATGATGTTTTATGCGACGGAAAAGGGAAAAGAGGTGTTCAGGGATCTTGGGATTACTTTTCCTGAACGGCATGTTCCGTATGCGGCTGCAGTATTCGGGTATAGTGCCGCTCCCTTGCCGGAACCCGAACCGAGGAAACCCGGAAGCGTTACAATAATCGGTCAGGGCTCAGTTGATTCCCATTCCTCGTAAAGCGAGTCGATTTCCGCGCACAGTTCATGATACTGTTCAACGGTTTTTCGTGTTTCTTCTTCGGGCAGGGAGTAGAAGTCCGGTAACCCCATCGTGGTTTCGTATTCCTGCTTTTGTTTTTCGAGATCGTGAATCTTGCCTTCCAGCTTTTCGGCTTTTGCCTTGTTGAGGCCGCCGCGGGACGGTTTTTGCGGGTTGATGGAAGATGTTTTTTTTACTTTGGCTTTTTTCTTCTGCGAAGCAGCTTCCTGCTTTCGCTCTGCCTCCCAGGTTCTTTCTGCTTTTTCAAGGTACTCCCCGTAGCTGCCGAGATACACCTTGAGAGAACCGTTTTTGATTTCGATGACCTTGTTAACCAGGCTGTCGAGGAAATAGCGGTCGTGGCTGACCAGCATCAGCGTCCCCTCATAGTTTTCAAGGGCATCGATCAGCATCTCCTTCGACCGCATGTCCAGATGGTTCGTCGGCTCGTCCATGATAAGCAGGTTCGAGGCCTGGAGCAGGATTTTTGCAAGCGACAACCGTGATTTTTCCCCGCCCGAGAGGACCGAAGTCTTTTTCTCCACATTGTCGCCGCTGAACAGAAAACAGCCGAGAATATCCCTGACTTTGCGCTGTGATTCAGCATCGGGAGCAGCATCCATCATTTCCTGGAAAACCGATTTGTCAAGGTCGAGGTTCTCGGTTTGATGCTGGGCAAAGTAGTTAAGGGAGACATTGTGTCCATGGATCACCCTGCCGTCGTAATCAAGATCTTTGGAAACAATCCTGCAGAAGGTTGTCTTGCCGGCGCCGTTCGAGCCTACGATAGCTATTCGGTCGCCGCGCAGAACTTCGAGATCGATATCATGTAATACATCTTTCCGGGAGCCGTCAGGCTGTTCCCAGGATTTACTGACATGTTCGAGCTTCAGCACTACTTTCCCGGAATGCATAGCTTTTGGAAAGCTGAAAGAGATGCCGGAAAGGTCTTCCTCGGGAGCCTGGAGCTCTTCTTCGAGTTTCTGCATTTGGCGCAGTCTGCTCTGTGCCTGTTTGGCTTTGGTTGCCTTGTAGCGGAAACGATCGACAAACGCTTTCAGATGGGCCATTTTTTTCAGGTCGTTCTCATATTTCGACATCATGAGTTCGAAACGCTGTGCCTTTTCCTTTTCGTAATAGCTGTAGTTTCCCTTGTATTCATGTATTGTCTTGAAATTGATTTCAAGCGTTCTTGTCGTAATTTTGTCAAGAAAGAACCGGTCGTGGGAAACAATGATGCAACTGTGTTCATAACCCAGCATGTAATTTTCGAGCCATCTCAGGGAGTCGATGTCGAGATGGTTGGTCGGCTCATCGAGCAGGAGTAGTGTCGGTTTCTGCAAAAGCAGTTTGGCGATGAGGAGGCGCATCTGCCAGCCGCCGGAAAACTCTCTGACCTTTTTCCGAAATCCTTTCTGGCTGAAACCCAGCCCGATGAGCACTTTTTCAGCGTCCGCTTCCATTTTGTAGCCGCCGAGCCGCTCGAATTCATGGGAGGCCTCGCTGAACTTTTCAATAAGCCGGTGGTAACTACGGCTTTCATGGTTCTGACCGGGGTCTTCGAGCTCCTTTTGCATCCGTTCGATGGATACCGACAACTCGTTCAGTTTTTTGTTGGCCTGAAGCACATAGTGCAGGGCGGTGTTCTCCAGGTCGCCTTCGAAAGAGATTTCCTGAGGAAGATAACCGATAGTGGTTTCGGATGAGCGGATAATCTGGCCATTTGAAGTAGCCGAATGGTCTGAACCGGTCTCGCTGATAAAGCGCAACAGGGTTGATTTTCCGGTGCCGTTAAGACCAACCAGGCCGACACGGTCCCTGTCTCCGATGCGAAAGGATGCATTGATCAACAGATCTTTTGTGCCTGCACTCAGCGAAATATTTCGGGCTTCAAGCATGGAATCAGGGTACCGGTTGACTCAGGAAAATTTAAAGAGACAGCAAAGATACAACAATTCATAAAAGCTGCAGTAATGAGACAGGATACTATATTATTATTCTAAAAAAAGTCGGGAACTGAACTGGAATAAAATGACATGAGCACGACATCCGTTGTGATTACCGGCGGAACGAGGGGGATCGGCCTCGGTCTCGCAGCAAGATTTTTGGAAAAGGGATGCAGGGTGACAATCTGCGGAACCTCGACGCAAAGCGTCCAAGAAGCGTTGGGTGAACTTGCGGCTTTCGGCAAAAACATTGCCGGTAAAGTAGCCGACGTCGGAAAAAAGGGTGATATGGAAGCGTTGCTTGATACGGCAGTTTCGAACTTCGGACCGTTGGATATCTGGGTAAACAATGCCGGGATCAGCCAGGAAACCGCAAAGGTCTGGGAACTGGATCAGGAAACGATCGAGAACGTGCTCAGGATTAACCTGCTTGGTGTCGTGAACGGTACCGTCGTACCTTTTCAGGCCATGCAGCAGCAGGGAAAGGGCAAGATCTTCAACATGGAGGGGCTGGGCAGCGATGGTTTTATCATGAATGGTTTGTCGATTTATGGAACGTCGAAGAACGCTTTGCGCTACTTTACCCGTGCGTTTGCCACTGAAGCCGGGGGGTCCTCTGTTCAGGTCGGTACCGTGAGCCCTGGGATGGTTGTTACCGATCTGCTGCTTGAGACGCTCCGTGACGATTCTCCTGAAACCAGAAAAAAAAGAAAGTTCTACAATATCATGGCCGACGACGTCGATACCGTCACGGGGTTTCTCTGTGAAAAAATGATTGCAAGCAACGTCCGTTCGCCAAGAATCGAGTGGTTGACAAAGCCGAAGATTATTTCCAGGATGTTGCTGGCACCGTTCAGAAAAAGAACCCTGCTTGACTGATCGATGCAGGATCAAAGGGGGAGGCCATACTCCTGCAGGATTGACCGCACATGCCGGGGAACCAGCACTGTAAGCTGTTCCGGGAACCGGTATTTGACATAGTAGTAATGCCTGATAAAATGGAAATCGACCGAGTAGTGTGCGAAACCGATGCCTTTTGGGCCGGATCTGCTGAGCATCCAGGAAAGGACATGTCCAAACCAGAGCGGTATTTTTCTGTCAGGTGAGTATGGCGCTTTTTCTTCTTTCATGCTTGCAATGATCCGATCGGTGTTTTGCAGGACAAACTTCCTGCACTCCCATTTCCCTTCTTCAGGGAAACGTTCGAGTTCGTCATTAACCAGATCGAGCAGTTTCTGTCCGTTCTCTGTTCTAACCATCACCCATTGCCGGTTCTGATCGGGAAGCAGCTTCGCTGCAAGGTAGCCGACGGTAATGTCCGACAGGCTGTTGAGGTAATCGAAGCAGCCCATGCAGGCTTCCGGAAAGATATCGGGATTCGACAGCTCCTCAGGAAGAGAGAAGAAGGGGACTTTTTCGATGGTTCCGTTTGTATGCCTGATGTGGATACGAAAATCCTGCATAAATTCAAGATGGCAGGCTGTGCCGGGTGACTTCGACATTCTTTCGAGAATCCAGTTAAATCTGTTTCGCTGGACATTGTCGACGCACGGAATACCAATCGTGTAGATCTCCATGTTCTGCAGGTAAGAAAACCTTTCCCGGAAATCCCTGAGAGTATGAATATGGCAGGCCGCCCCGATAACAAGAACTTTTTTGAGATTTTTTCTGACAGCGGTTTGCAGGGATCTGAGGACAGGAGAAAGGACTGGTTTATTACCTCTGGACGCATTGATCTCTTCGGTTGTCATGGCAAGAACCGGCAGTGAGAAAAAGTGGTTTTCCTCACTGCGGTGCAGGGTAACGACTCCTTCAACCAGACCGCTTTCAAAAGCCTTGCGAGCGATAGTGGTAATGATGCCGCTCCACTGGGCGTCGGGCAGGGGATCCCGGAGCTGTGCTGTGAATCGTTCCAGTGTTATACCGAAACGCATTTCTTCAGGGTTGTCAGGTTTTCTTTCCCTGCCGAACAGTTTCTTTTCTCTTTTTCCCAGCCACCCGTTTTTAAAGACGCAGCTTTGGATACTTTCACGCATCGGCCATTCATGGATCGAGCAGAGGCCGCAAGAACTGCAGATTCCTTTTTCCGGGTTGCCGCTGTTGTTTTCCGTCATGTGTCAAGTTACAAATGAGGTGGTTGACCAACGTGTTGAAGTATAAGGAAATAAAATTTGGCTGGCTGGTCAAACAGTAGAGGAATAACGTCGGGAGAAAATATTTTTTATTTTTTTTTCGAAAAGAATGCAAGGTTTACAAAAAAAGATCGTCCTATACAATGAAAGTGCTTGGGTAGGAACAGGTGCTTTTACTATCCAGTTAGGTTAGTGTTGCTGCTTGAAATGTTCTTCAGCAGATCAGTGTTTTGATGATAAGGTTACGTAAATGTTGATATGTTTTGATAACGTGATCCATGTTTTCTGGTGTTTTCTGGTCTGTTGTTGAACCCGGTGAAGAGGCGCGAAAGCGCCTCTATAGCTGGTTGTACCCTTCGATTTTTTTCTTTTCTATTTCTCTCATTGTGACAACAATATTCTGCAAAGGAAGATGCCTTTTGTGTGCAAAGAGGGCTTTCTCCAGGTATTGTTAGGCACCTCTATTAATTTATTACGCGACCTGAATACATCGTTTTATAGAGATGCCCTGTTTTTTGTAATGCAGCAAAATACTTATCCTGCAAGCGCTTCGTTGACTTTCTGTGCAGCGTCTCGCAGTCCGTTTGCAGCAATAAGATTGAGTCCGGATTCGTCAAGCATTTTCTGGGCGACTTCAGCGTTGGTTCCTTCAAGCCGCACGATAACCGGGAGGTTCAGGCCAACCTTCTTTGCAGCTTCTATAACGCCTCCTGCAACACGGTCGCACCGCACGATACCACCGAAAATGTTGACAAGAATGGCTTTGACGTTTTTGTCGCTCATGATGATTTTAAAGCCTTCTTTAACTGTTTCCGGACTTGCGCCGCCGCCGACGTCGAGGAAGTTTGCGGGTTTCCCCCCGGCAAGCTGGATCATGTCCATCGTTGCCATTGCCAGACCGGCACCATTGACCATGCAGCCTACATTACCGTC
>JAKSDC010000156.1 GCA_022360275.1 Chlorobiales bacterium | reverse complement strand
TTTCGGTTAGGGTCGGCTTTTGCAGAGGGCTGTGTGTCAGCCCTCTGTTATGGTGTGCAGGTAATTCCTTATCGATTCGTGTTTTGACAGGCCGAGTTTTTTATGCAGCCTGTAACGGGCGCTTTCGGCCCCGCGAACTGTCAAACCTGTGGCATCGGCGATTTCCAAGGTACTGAGGTTTTGTTGTATCAGCAGACAGAAGTGCTGGTCCCGTTTGTTCAGGCGGGGATGCCTGCGCCGAAGTCTGGCAATGAATGTCGAGTCTGCAGCAAATAGTTCCTTTTCAGAATGTTTTTCATTCCGATTGTAATAATCTGCAAGTTCCCTGCAGCAACTCATGATTTTTGTTTTCCCTGCCGCTTCTACATCCGACTGCTCTACGAGGTCATGTATCATTTTGATTTTCGATTTCTTTTCGGCAATGATCGAGGAGAACCTTTTCAACGCCATGTCATTCGAGAGTACCTGGCTGGTCAACAATGATTTTTCGCGTGCAAGCTGTGACTCGGTTTTTTTATTCTGCGCTTCTTGTGCGTTGAGCAGGATGGTTTTTTCAACAATTCTGTTTTCGTAATCGTCGATAACTTTTTTCAATTCCTGCTTGCGAAGATCTTCTTTTTCACGAAGATCCTGCTGAAAAGCTTCAAGAGCTTTAAAATAGGGGTAAAACGGACTGGACTTTTCAGGCAGAGGTGTTGGATGGTCGAGCAGATTAAGCCAGTTAAACCTTGCAAGGGCTGAGAGAAACTCTTTTTTGTATGTTTTGTACTGCTGTTCTTCACTGCTTTCGTCGGTTTCCGGTTCCTGTTTGCCTGATTTGCGGTCAAGTATCAACTGTATGGCTTCACGGTAATCGGGTGCAATAACAACTGTGGATTCTTCAGGAGCGATAGCTGCAAAGGTTTCAACAATTGAACGTATTTCCAGGTCGACGTCATAGATGACGAGCAGCTTGAAGGTGGGACCTGAGTTATAGAACAGGTTAACCAGGTTTTTTTTGTACGCAAAAGAGATTCCCTTGACGTTTTTCAGACCGAACAGCATATATATCGCTTTCCCTGCAAGGTTGCTTTCCCGGATAACGGTCTGAAATACGCCGATTTCGATGTAATCCATGCTCACTGTATGGTCGGTTACTATCTCGCCGTGTATGATATCCGGGCTGATAAGGCTGAACCTGGTGGTGTAGCCCCTTTGAGAGTGGATGGCTTTCCAGTGGGAGTTTGTAGTTACAGATAACCCGGAAACAGGACATGTGCTCATTTGCCTGGAAAAAACGTTTGATCTTCAGGTTATGATGTCGCGAGTTTCGTCAGGTAGTTCTTTATCGACTGATGTTTCGAAAGCTCCATTTTTTTGTGCATACGATAACGGATGCTTTCAAGTCCCCTTGTTGAAATGCCGATCGAACGGGCGATTTCTCTGGTGTCGTAATTCAGTTTAATCAGCAGGCATATTCGCAGATCACGCTGATTGAGGTTTGGGTGTTTCCGCTGGAGCTTTGAGAGAAATTCCGAGTCGGTTGTTGTAAGATCGGTATTGATTTTTTTCTCGATTGTTTCTGTTTCGATCATCTGTGAGCATGATTCGATCATCTCTTTTTTCAGGTCGTTATCGATATCAAGACCAAATATCTTTTCCCTCAGGGACTGCAATGCCGCTGTTTTTTCCGCAACTGCCGTGGAAACTCTCGTGAGCTCCATATCCTGGGCTGCTATGCGGGATCGTAATGTTGCTTTTTCACGATCGAATTGGGTCTTGAGCTGATTGTTCAGCTCAAGCTGGGCATTGAGCAGAATGATTTTCTCCGAGATTTTTTTCTCGGTTTTACTTTCCGCTATTTTCTTTTCACGACCGACAAGTTTCTCTTTTTCTTGCAGGTCTTTCTGCATGGATTCAAGTGCCTTGAAAAAAGGATAAAGGAGTTCATCCTCGTCAGGCATGGCAATCGGCTGATTAAGCATGTTCATCCAGCCGATCCGGGCGGTTGCCGCTAAAAACTCTTTTTTTCTCCGGGCATAGAGCTCGTCTTCTTCGTCATCATATTCCACCTGGGGAATATTGCCCGCTTTTGCTTCAAGAATTGCCTCGATGGCATCATTGTACGAATCAACGAGCAGTACCGGAGTGCTTTCGGGAACGATGGCAGCGAAGGTTTCCACTGTCGTGAGAAACTCAGGAGCAATGTTATAGAATACGATCAGTTTGTAATAGGGCGGCCACCGAAAGATCAGCTGTGTGAGAGTTACCTTGTACGCATAGGAAATGCTTGTAACATTGGTGAGGTCACGCAGGAGATAGACAAGGTGATTTTCAAGCCCGCATTCTTCCAGAATCATTCGAAAAAGAGACTGATCCCTGTTTTCAATGATTATGTCAGTGTCTGTTTCGTAGTAGGTCAGAAAAATATCGTCCCCGATTTTCTTGATACGGGTGGTGTACCTTTGGTCTGGATGTTCAGTTTTCCAATGAGATTTTTCGACTATCGGCAAATTCGATACCGGGCAGTGTTGCATGGGGTTCTACTGAATTTAGAGGGCTATGAACTAATTGACGTATTCTAATAAAAAGAATACGCTTTTTTTTGTGTATAGACAAGTCTGTGTGCGGCAACAACTGCAGAAAAAATGCATTTTTTCTGCTTTTTTTGTACTCAGTATTGAGTAATACAGCATTTGTCATGGCTATCTGCCGATCAGGTTGGTGGCCCAAGCGTTTCGGCAAGTGACGTGAGATGGTTTTTCAGGGACTGGTTTTTTTTCAGACCGATTTTTTTATGCATGCGGTATCTGATGCTTTCCGTGCCGCGTTTTGTGATTCCATAGTAGTCGGCTATCTCGGTATTGTCATAGTTCAACTTGATCAGCAAGCAGATTGTGAGTTCTCTGTTATTCAGGTTGGGGTATTTTTTCTGAAGCAGAGAAAGAAGTGCCGAGTCGGTTGAAGTGAGGGTAATAACTGTTTTTCCTTGGTTTCTTTCGATGTCAAGAAGATCATCACAAATGTCGAGGATCTGTTTCTTCTGCTGCGTATGTATTGGAAAGCTTGTAGTATCATGAATAATTTTACGGAGTTCCGGAGCAGAGCTTTTTATTTTTGTGCCTATTGTGCGGGATTCGTTTCTTTTGAATGAAAGCTGCTTTTCAAGCGCTGTTTTTTCATCTTCCGACTGCTTCAACAGCATTTTTTTCCTGCTCTCAAGGGATGAAAGTTGCGCTTCGACTTTCTTTGTCTTTTCTTCCTGAATTTTTTTAAGAGCCTTCTTTTTTTCCCTGTGAAGCGCTTCACGTTCGAGAAGATCTTGCTGGAGGAACGTTAAAGCGTTGAAAAACGGGTAAAGAACATGGTGCTGATCAGGGAGGGCTACAGGCTGGGTAAGCATGTTCATCCAGCCGATCCGTGCGGCTGAAGCAAGAAATTTTTTTTTCAGTTCTTCCTCTTCATCGCTTTCATCAAGGGCGGGTGATATATCTTTACCGGCAATCAGGTCAAAAATCATGCTTATCGCCCGGGTGTAATTTTCGGCAAAAAGAATTGTAATGGATGAGGGCAGGATTGCCTGAATACTTTCCGCTGTGTTCAGGAAATCGTCCAGGATATTGTAGAAAACAACACACTTCAGCGGTGGAGAAGGGTTATAGAGAAAATCTGCGATGCCGCGTTTGTAGGCATAGGAGATTTCTTTGACACGGTCGAGGTTCCAGATGAAATAAACCGGCTTGTCTTCTAGGTCTGACTCTTCAAGAGCTCTTCTAACAAGGTCCCCTTCGAATATTTCGAGTGTAACAGGCTCGGTTGAATCAACCCAGGCAAAAAGAATATTCTTGTCGATTCTTTTGATGCGGGTTGCATAGTGTTTTGCCGGGTTACGGAAAACCCAGTCGGGGCTCGATGTGATCTCGGCCCCCGAAACCTTGCAACGTTCCATTGTACTGTTTTTGCGGATTAGACGGTTAGGCAGCCTTGCGGATATTTTGCGCGCAAAAGCATCAACCTGAAAAACTACCGCATCAAAACCTTTGGTTTGAGCAGCTGTCTTGTTTCGGTATCTCAGGCTGCAGATGCAGCTGTGGGGACATGGTTCAGTTTCTCGGGGTAGCCAGATCGGTAAGGTAGCCTTTTAGAGACTGGTGTTTCAGGAGACCGACTTTTTTGTGCATTCGATAGCGGATGCTTTCCATTCCCCTAGTCGAGATTCCGACGGAGCGGGCAATATCCTTGGTGTTGTAATTCAGTTTGATCAAAAGGCAGATACGCAACTCCCGCTGGTTGAGGTTGGGATGTTTTCGCTGTAGCCTTGAGAGAAATTCGGAATCTGTTGTCGTAAGCTCGATATTGAGCCTTTTCTCTATCATTTCCGTATCGATCATCTTCCGGCAGTGTGCGATCATGATGCTTTTTTGGGCCTGGTCGATATTCAGCACACTGATCATATTGAGCAGCTCTTGCAAGGCGGAGGTTTTTTCAGCAATTGCAGTCGATATTCTTGTAAGCTCCATTTCCTGCGTCGCGATTCTGGCGGTAAGTACTGATTTTTCCTTTTCCAGCTGGCTTTTAAGTTTTTTATACAGCTCTTTTTGTGCGTTGAGCAGAATGTTTTTCTCAGTAAGGGTTTTTTCGCTTTCCTTTGCAATCTGCTCGAGCTCCTGTTCTTTTTCCTTCAGATTTTCCCGCAGATCTTGCTGCAGGTTTTCGATGGCCTTGAAAAAAGGAAACATCTTGTCATCCTTTGGAGGAAGATCCATGGTCTGATCCATCATTTCCAGCCAGGAGATTCTGCCGAGAGTGGCGAGGAATTCTCTTTTCTGGAGCTCGTATTTTTCCTCTTCCTTGTTCTCAAAAACTTCCACGACAGGCAGACCCTTTTTCCAGTCAAGTGCAGCATTGACTGCATCCGTATAGTTCTCTTTGATCAGTACCGGCAGATTTTCGGGAACCATTGCGGCAAAAGTCTCAGCCATAGTGAGAAACTCAGGCTCGACATTAAAGAAAATCACTACCCCGAAAGTGAATCTGGGATTATAAATAAGATCCGCTATCTGTTTTTTATAGTTGAGGGATATGCTGGAGATGTATTTCATGTCCCATACAAGACAGATTGGTTTGTCTTCAATGTTCGAATCGCGCAGGACAGAGCATAAAAGATCAATGTCCATGGATTCCAGCGAAATATTGTGATCGGTATCGATGTTGTAAAGGAGAATGTCGCTCCCAAGTCGTTTGATAACTTTATGGTATCCGTTCTCATTATGGACTGCTCGCCAGTTTTGGTTAGCAGTAATAGGGAGATTTGTTACAGTGCAGGTACTCATGATAAAAACCTTTTTGTTATGCGTAAAGTACTTGATGGCGTATTCTTTGGTATATTAGATATTTTTTCGAGTTTTTTAAAGAAAAAAAGAAGGATTTATACGCTAACTCACTTTATTGTGATGAAGTGAGGGGAAAAGGCTTGGGACCTTCGTAAAAGGGGGGATTTGGTGCGGAAAAAAGGGAAATATGACCAGAGAGGCGTATATTCGTTGAAATTGTGGCAGCAGGGGGGTCAAGTTTTCTGGCACAGAGATTGAGGATTCCTACTATGGAACGGCAAAAGATGTTTAGCTAGCGGGTATTACATCAGTTTGAAGAGGTGCTGTCAAACAGTTATCAGAAATTACTGCCCTTCAAGCAATTGAATGGCAGTTTCATGTAGCGGGCTGTCATTGAAGAATATCACCACGTTTATTATTAATCCTGTTGCCAATAAAGGTCGGGCGGCAAAAAATGCCGACCTGCTTCGGCATGCGGTGGGACTGCTGGGCGACGCCGTCGCTTACTCGAGCGACTATGCTGGTCATGCCCCGGAAATTGCCCGCAGGTCGATGGACCAAAGCCGTGCTGTCATTGCATGCGGGGGAGATGGGACTGCGCATGAAATTGCCAATGTCCTGGCTTTTTCAGATGTAAGCCTGGGGATTCTTCCCACCGGTTCTGCAAATGATTTTGTGAAATCTCTTGATCACCGGTTTGGTCGTGATTATCCTGCTGATGCCTATTTGAGGGCCAATTCACAATTGGTCGATCTCGGCAGGGTAAAGGCTGAAGGACAGTTGCAGCGTTATTTCCTCAACTCTTTCGGAATGGGCTTTACGGGAAGGATCGCACGCAAGGTCAGAAACACACGATGGCTGAAAGGAGAGATGATCTATCTTAATGCTTTGCTTTCTGTGCTTTTAGGTTATAAACCACCAAAAATGCATATTAAGCTCATTACCCCGGATGTACCTATCGAAATAGATGAACCGGTGTTTGCTTTCTCGGTAGGAAACGGCCGTATTGAAGGGGGAAAGTTTCATATTGCTCCTGAAGCCGAGATCAATGACGGCCTTCTTGATGTCTGTATTCTGAAAGCGGTATCGAAAGCAAGGTTTTTCGGGTATGTCTGGAAATATATGCGCGGTACACAGATCTTCGATTCCCGGGTGATCTACAGCAAGGTGCACGCGATCGAGCTTGATCTGCAGGAGCCGGAAGTCATGCATATGGATGGCGAGGTGTTTGAAGGTATATGCGGGAAAATCAGGATTGAAGCTGTACCGGCATCCATAAAAGTGCTTTGTTAAGGGCACCTCTATTTATTTATTCCCGCTTCGATTGCTTCGTTGAACGGATAAGAGAAGGTTTCTGCGCTCCGTTCGCCTTGCACTTGAACCGCTCATGACAATAAATAGAGACGCCCTTAAGTCACAAGGCAGAATCAGGGAGCCAGAAGCAGTGACAGCTACTGAATATGCGTTAATGAATAATTGAAAAAAGCCTTTGACAGTTAATTTTCAATAGTCATTAATCATTCATTGAACGGCGCGAATAGGCGATGATGTAGAGGGCAGGTGCCGGGGAACAGGGAAAAAGGTTGTTCCGGATGCTGAACAATCGACTATACATAACTTTCGTGATATGCAGATTGTCATATTCGAAGATGAGAGAGTTCAGCGGCTTCAGCCGCTGGTGCATTTTAAACCCGCCTATCTTCTCTCTGCCGGCTGCAGAACGTTACTGCAGAAGTTTCGTTTCCATCTTGGTCCCGATGCTGGTTTTTCCTGTCATCTCAGGAGGTATCTCGAACCGGTTTTCCGTGACCGGCTTCCTGTTTTCAGGTTTGATGGAAGCCGGGACAAGGATCTTCTTCTGGTAAACGGCAGGCTTCTTTGTGATGAAAATGCAGCATCAGTGATACTTCACAATCCACCGGCTCCCGGACAGTGTCTGGTGCAGGGCGGCGAGGTGATTTTTGCAAGGGTGAATGCCGGGAGTATTGTTAACCTTGATGCAGTGCTGCCCGATGTCATCGATACCGGAGCTTTGGCAGCCGGGTCTGAAACGGTTGGTGCAGAAGGTTTCAGGCTGCTTTGCAACATCTGGGATCCGGTTGCATTCCATCCGGGCGAACTCAAACGTGATGCGGAAACACTTGAACTGGGAAAAGTCCTTGGCGAGGTATCCCCCCGTGCCATACTGGAGAACCGTGAAAATATTTATATCGGAGAAGGTGCGAAAGTTAAGGCGGGAGCAGTGCTGGATGCGGAGTCGGGCTTTGTGTATATTAGCTCCGGTGCAGTTGTGGAACCCCAGGCTGTGCTTGCCGAGAATGTTTTTCTCTGTGGATCGGCTGTCGTGAAAACAGGGGCGAACCTGCATTGCAATGTTGCCATCGGCAGCTTTTCCAAAACAGGCGGAGAGATTGAGGATTCAATTGTGGAGCCATATGCCAACAAGCAGCACGACGGTTTTCTCGGGCACTCATACATTTCATCATGGTGCAATCTCGGAGCAGGTTCCGCTACTTCGGATCTAAGGAACAATTACGGGAAGGTCAAAATAGTTCAGGATGGCAGGGAGGTTCAAACCGATGAGCAGTTTTTGGGGCTGCTGATGGGAGAGCATACCAAGTGCTCGATCAACTCGATGTTCAATACGGGTACTGTTGCCGGCACGTCTGCAAATATTTTCGGCGGCGGTTTTCCGCCCAAAAACATACCTTCTTTTTCATGGGGTGGTCCGGAGAGGGGTTTTCAGCATTATGATATTGAAAAAGCCATTGAAACCGCACAGGCTGTCATGGCTCGCAGAAACGTTGAAATGAGCGGCGCATATGAAACAATGTTTCGCTACGTGGCAGCTCTTGAACAGGGAGGTGAAATGTCGGTATAGTCAGGGTCAATATTTTGTCATTGTACTTTTATTCATGTTAATCGGTTACCATGCTTGTTGATCTGCTTCGTGCTTATACTCAGCGAAGCGGTACCCGTAATCGGATTGATTTTGTTGTTACTTATTCAGATAATTGGGGGCAGGTAATAGGAAAAAACAAATCAACAGTTCAGCGTATCAACATTTTTAACGCACGCAGTGCCAATGGTTCTTGTAATAGATAATTACGATTCGTTTACCTACAACCTTGTGCAATATATGGGGGAACTGGGGGCGGATGTCGAGGTGTATCGTAATGACGAGATCAGGGTCGAGGAGGTGCTTGATCTTGCCCCTGAAAAAATTGTTATCTCACCGGGTCCCGGAACACCGCAGGATGCCGGTATCTCGGTTTCCCTTATCCGCTCTGTTCAGGGCGGCATACCTGTCCTCGGGGTCTGTCTCGGTCACCAGTCAATCGGTGAAGCTCTCGGTGGCAAAGTTGTACGGGCCGCAGATATCATGCATGGCAAGACGTCTGAAATCTATCATGACGGAGAGGGGATATTTGCGGGCATAGAGAACCCTTTTATCGCAACCCGCTATCATTCTCTTATTGTCGAAAGAGAGAGTTTGCCGGATGAGCTTACGGTAAGGGCATGGACAGAAGACGGGGTTATTATGGGAATGGATTGCCGGGAGAAGCTGCTTTACGGTGTTCAGTTTCATCCCGAATCGATCATGACCGGTGAAGGGAAACATATTATTAAAAATTTTCTTGAGCTTTGATTGCCATGCCTTCTTCCCGAAAAACACGTTCAAAAAAAGATGCAGCGGCTGCGACGGTTATGCCGCCGGATATGCAGTATGCACGCCAGACTGATTTTGCCGGTGACGGTTGGCGGGTTTTCAAGATCATGGCGGAATTTGTGAACGGATTTGAAAAAATGTCCGACACCGGTCCCGCAGTAAGCGTGTTCGGTTCGACAAGAGTGGGACCGGGCCAGGCGGAATACCTGCTTGCAGAGAAGATGGGAGGAATGCTTGCCAGGAAGGGATTTTCGGTAATCACCGGCGGCGGCCCGGGGGTGATGGAAGCCGCAAACAAGGGCGCCCAACAGGCGGGAGGGATCTCGATAGGTTTTAATATCGAGCTCCCTCTTCAACAGCAGCCTAATTCTTTTATCGACCGGGAACGGCTGCTGACATTTCAGTACTTTTTTGTCCGAAAAGTTATGTTCCTCAAATATTCCCAGGCTTTTATCGTTCTTCCGGGGGGTTTTGGTACGATGGATGAGTTTTTTGAGGCGGCGACACTGATTCAGACCCAGAAAAGCGGCCGTTTTCCGATAATATTGATGGGCCGCGGTTACTGGGAGGGGTACTGCCGCTGGATGCGGGAGATGATGTTCAAGGAAAAAAGGTATATTGCGAAAAAGGATTTGGATTTTATTTTTCTGGAGGATGATCCGGAGAACGTTGTCGGGATTATCGAGGGTTTTTATCCTGAAGGGTACAAGTTGAATTTTTAATGCTGTCCGCACTGAAAAGGTTTGCATTTTTTTCCTGAATCTTCCTGAAGATACCTCTCTTGTACTCAGCAATGTATCGGTAGCAGGTCTTTTCCTGGAGTAAGCCTCCCCGGTTTTGAACAGTGCGTGATGACGTATGCGTTTTCGTGCAGGCGCTCCTTTGGGAAAATGCCGGTAAGGCCTCAGGGCAAACGTCGTTAAGGAACTTGTTACCGTTGTTTTGCGGTTTAACGATTGTTACGGTTTTCCGGAAAGCCTTTAGGCTGTTATTTGAAAAACTACAAGCGAATCTATAGTGATTTTTCCATGTGAAAAGGCTGTTTGGTATAATCTTCCCCAGATACGGGCGGACATAGCTTCAGGCCTGGTCAAGACAGGAATGACGCAGTCACAGGCGGCAAAAAAGCTCGGCGTCACCCCGGCGGCCGTCTCTCAGTATCTGAATAAAAAGCGAGGCCAGCAGGATGTTAAAAGCAAGGCATATCTTGAGGAAATAGGGATTGCGGTAGAAAAGGTACGTGACGGTGCAACTGCAGAGGAACTGCAGTCCATTGTCTGCAAATGCTGTCAGATCATTACCGCGGAAACAACGGGTGAGGACAGTCAGTGCAAGGATAATGAAACGGAGTAGCCGGGGTTATGGGTAGTAAAGGAGAGAAGAGGTCGGTAGTGTCATGGTCTTTCAGAGAGGGTGTTATCTTTTCCGTAATGCTTGTTGGTATTGGTTTTTTGATCGAAGCCGTGCTGGGAGCACAGGGTGTAGTGCTTCCTTCATGGCCAAGAAATGTCTGGGTACTTTTTCTGTTTTCAGCGTATATCGTCGTTGTCGCGTTAGTCCTGAGGGAAAATTCCTTTGTCAAATGGCTTGGGGGGATTCCTTTGGGGCTTTGTTTGATTATTGCAATAGCGGTGTTGTCGCTGTTCGGCGGTGTGCTGCCGCAGGAGGCGGGAGCCGGGCCGTCGTGGGCACAGTCGCTGAGACTGAACAATGTTTTTTCAAGCTGGCCGTTTGCGCTGACGGTGTTTTTTTTCCTTTTCAACCTTGGTTTGTCCCTGGTCTGGAAAACAGTTCCTTTCAAAAGTTCCAACCTTCAGTTTGTTCTGTTTCACGCGGGCTTCTGGATAGCGCTGGCCTGCGGTCTTACCGGTTCGGCAGATCTGCAGCGGGTTATTATTCCGCTCTATGAGGGACGGTCAACGGATCGTGCCTATAACTCGGCTTCAAAAACCATGATAGATCTTCCTTTTTCCATCTATCTCAATGATTTCAAGATGGAGGAATACGAGCCATGGCTTGCACTCTACGACCCGAAGAAAGACAAGGTTGAGGTTGACGAATCGGCTAAGGGAAGTGGAGTCGCCGAAGGTATGGTGGTTTCGTGGCATGGAGTAGAGGTAACGGTGGAAAAGTTTCTGCCCCTTGCCATCGTCGATGATGGTACGGGAGTGCCTGTTCCCGCCGAAACAGGTCGGGGAGTTCCGTACGCGCTTCTTTCCGGAAACGATAACGGAGAACCTTTTTCCGGGTGGGTCAGTACAGGCAGTCCGTTCGAGAAGCCGGTGTTTGTCGAGGTGGGTAACCGGCTGCTGATCTTGGTCAACGGGTCTCCAAAAAAGTTTCGTTCGGAGGTGACCATCAGAAGTGGAAAAGAGGGTGATGGTCGAAGTGAGGCCCTTGAGGTGAACAAGCCGGTCAGTATCGAGGGATGGACATTGTATCAGATGGGATATGATGAAAAATCCGGCAAATGGTCGGAACTCAGTCTGGTAGAGGGGGTAAGAGATCCCTGGCTGCCGGTGGTTTATGTGGGCTTTTTCATGATTCTTGCAGGTAACACCCTGTTTTTCTGGAAAGGGATCAGAAAGAAGCAGCTGATAGGGAAAGAAGCCGGGAACTGAAATTGGCAAGCAGGAATCTGGAGACAGGTGTTTTGACAAATTCACGTTTTTTCAGGACAGAATACTGACTTCAGGTTTCTGAATTCTTGATTGTAACTGCGATAGTTCGATGAAAACAGTTTTTTTACTTTTTACTGCAATAGCTGGTGAGTCTGGAGGACGGAGCAAATGACCTTGGTTGAGTTTCCATATATGGCGAAAGGTGCGATGGTGTTTTGGGGCATTGGCAGCCTCTTGAGCGCTTTTTCTGCCAAGGAGCGTGTTTTGAAGGTATTGGGTATGGGGCTCATGATGGCGGGAACCGCGATCATGGTTTTTTTCCTGATCGCTTTTTGGATGGAACTCGACCGTCCCCCGCTCAGAACGCTTGGTGAAACGCGCCTCTGGTATGCAACTCTCATACCCGTTGTCGGCTTTCTCGTCGAGTATCGCTGGAAAATCAACTGGCTCAAGTATTACTGTGTTGCGCTGGCTTCTTTTTTTCTCTGGGTCAACATTCGTTTTCCCGAGGTGTATGACAAAACCCTCATGCCTGCTCTGCAGAGTGTCTGGTTTATCCCTCATGTCGTCGTGTATCTGGTCGGCTATGTGCTGCTTGCCGCTTCTTCGGCTGCAGCATGGCATAGCATTTTCAGGAACAGGCTTTCAGAAGGAAAAAACGGTTTGGAGGTAGGTCATTATCTCGCTTTGCTCGGGTTTGTGTTCCTGACGTTCGGGCTTGTTTTCGGAGCACTCTGGGCAAAAGAGGCCTGGGGACATTACTGGACCTGGGACCCCAAGGAGACGTGGGCTCTGATTGCCTGGCTGGTTTACCTCGGTTATATGCACGCGAATTCCGCTAAGGTCGACCGGAACAAGCTTCAATGGTACCTCGCGTTGGCGTTTCTGGTGCTTCTGGTCAGCTGGTTTGGAGTGAATTACCTGCCGTCCGCACAGAGCAGCGTTCATACCTACCAGACCGGATAATGTGTCGGGTTGTGGATTTGTTGAACTGTTGAATCGTTGTTGGAACTGTCAGGTTATGAGCAATAAATGATTAAGGAGTAGTTACTGTTGAATAATGTCAAAGGCATTCGATGCTACCTATGATTATGCGCCGGACAATATTTTTATTCGTTTACCTTCTGCTTTTTGTTTCCGCGGCTTTTTCCACCGCTTACGCTTCGCTGTTTGGGGATCAGAAAAATGTCACGGCTGATCTCTTTGTTGTTGAGAACACGGCGGCGGAGGGGCTTCTTGCGGCGGTTCATATAAAAATGGAACCGGGCTGGCACGTCTATTGGGAGAATCCCGGCGAGGCGGGGATGCCTGTGGAGGTTGCATGGGAATTGCCGGATGGATTCAGAGCATTGCCTTTGGAGTTTCCGGTGCCGGAACGTTTCGATTCGGGAGGAGTGACCGGGTTCGGCTACAAGGATGAAGTGGTGCTTTTTTCCAGGATCGTGCCCGATGGAGTTCGGGACGACCGTTCGGTTGCTGCCGGTGATTTTCCCTTGAAAGCGAAGATTTCCTGGCTCTCCTGTAAGGAGGTTTGTATACCGGGATCGGCCTCTCTGGTGTTGAAACCCGGCAAGGCCGGTGCCGCCTTGCAGGAACTGGCAGATACATTCCGCAGCAGGATACCCCGTTTCATGCCGGGAAGTGAAGGGGATCTCACGGTTGAACGGATTGCTCAGGGAGAAGATGACAAAAGCAGGTATATCGGGATGGTTTTCAGTGGGTCTGCATCCGCAGGCCTGAAAGATTTCTTTCCGCTTTTTCCTCGAAAAGGTCTCGATCTCAGCGGGATAACCGTTGTCGGCAACTCGGTTATCGTTCCTCTTTCCGGCGATGCCGTGCCGGAAACAATCAGGGGGATCATCGCAACCAGCGCAGAGGCATATGTTGTCGAAGGAGATGTTGGCAGCTTATCGGGGTCAGAGGGTGTGGATTCAGCTTCAGGTTCGCTTTCCCTGATGCTTGTTTTTGCATTTTTCGGCGGAATGTTGTTGAACATTATGCCCTGTGTACTGCCGGTTCTGGGGCTGAAGGTTTTCAGCCTTCTCGGTCCCGACGCGTCGGAATCGGGCAGAAAAACAGGGCGTTTTCTGAGCCTGGTTTTTGCTGCGGGCGTTTTGTTTTCTTTCTGGATTCTCGCCGGATTTGTCTGGGCGCTTCAGGGAATGGGAGCACAGATAGGGTGGGGGTTCCAGTTCCAGTCTCCAGCTTTCGTCATGTTTATTGCCGCGGTTGTTTTTGCTTTCGGGCTCAATCTTTTTGGCCTTTTCGAATTCGGTACCCCGGTTGTATCCGGAAAGATAGGCAAAACAGCAACCCACCATGACAGTCTCGGTGCTTTTGTCAGCGGAGTGCTTGCAACAACCCTTGCAACTCCGTGTACGGCACCTTTCCTCGGGACCGCGCTTGGTTTTGCTTTTGCCCAGCCTTCATGGGTCGTGTTTCTTTTCTTTACGGTTATAGCTGTCGGTATGGCATTTCCTTATGTGATGCTTGCCTGGCATCCCTCGTGGCTGAAATTTCTTCCGAAGCCGGGGCACTGGATGTACATTTTCAAACAGTTGATGGGTTTTGTGCTTGTCGGGGTTGTTGTATGGCTTGCGTCGATACTGAACGCCCAGTCCGGAGGCGATGGTATCCTGAGACTTTTTGTGCTCCTGCTGGCGGTTGCTTTTGTTTTCTGGTTTCTCGGGAACCTTGCAGGTCACGGAGCCTCTTTCACAAAAAAGCTTCTGACATGGGGGGCTGGCTTGGCGGTGCTTGCCGGAGCCTATCTTTATCTCGTGCCCGGTTCCGAAACTGCGGAAACAAATAATGCCGAAGCCGGAAATACAGAACGGTTTTCCGGCACGGCCGATAACGGCGGTTCCTTGTGGCAGGACTTTTCACCGGATCTGCTCGATTCCCTGCTGCAGGAGAAAAAGACAGTATTTCTTGAATTCACTGCCGACTGGTGCCTTACCTGCAAGGTTCTCGAGGCAAGTGTTCTGAGTAACCAATCGGTGCTCAACGCATTGCAACAACCTGACGTTGTTGCCGTCAGAGCGGATTGGACTACCCGGAACGATGCGGTAACTGCTTTGTTGAAACGGTTCGGGAGGTCGGGGGTCCCTCTTTTTGTAGTCGTTCCCCGGGGGGATCTGGAACAGGCGATTGTTTTGCCGGAAGTTGTAACGGTCGAAATGCTCCTTTCGGCTCTTCGTGAGGCTCAGGCATAAAAGAAGTGTCCTACAGTTCCAAGATCATGTGCGACTCGGTAGCATGTGCCCGGAGCATCCTTGCGAAATCTTCAAGGATACTCCAGCCGTATTTGTTGATGTAGTAAAAAATATTGATGACTCTTTCCTGGGGAATATCTTCAGGAAAGAGCGCTGTAGCAGCTTTTTCCAGTTGTGCCACGAGCTCATCATGTTTCTTCCGGCTGGTACGGTGCGTTTTCTGCCGAACGCCCTCCATGATTTTTTCTACCTGTCGCACCGATCCGGCAAGAACCTGTTCCAGGTTTCGATCAAGTTTTGCGAGCGTAGGAGAGAGTGTCTGAAGCTCGGCAAGTATGTTCTTTTCCGCCCGGTGGAGAGCTGCATCGAAATCGCTGTCTTCAGCGCCGGAAATAGCGTTTTTCTGCAACACACGGAGATTGTGAAACGCCGTGTGATAGATCTGTTTTCTTGACAGACTGGGCCTTCCGGTTTTCTGCAGAACTTTATCCATGATTCTGCTGACAGTCGGTTCGATCAGCGTAAAGCTCCCTCTCGGTATGATAAAAGGCATGCGGAGCCCGAAATGTTCGTATACCCTGCGGTACTGGGCCAAATAGCTTATTTCGCCCGGTCCCGCAATGTATGCGAATACCGGCAGAGCATGGTCCTGAACCACCGGTCTGAGAACGACATTGGGACTGAACTGTTCAGGGTGGTCGTCGCAGAGTTCCAGCATCTGGTGCTTGGAGTAACGATATTTTTCCGGAACTATGGTGAACGTATCGGCTGAAGGCTGCTCGATTTTCATTCGCTGGTCTTGATGGTTCAGGTAAAACAGGTTTACCGCACGAGGCTTGGCCTGTGCTTGGTAGCCCATGCTTTCCAGAAGCGAACTTTGTTCGATCACGCTGTGTGAGGAGTGAGGGCAGGTTGCAAGCTCATGGTGGAAAGCGTCTTTGGCCAGTTTTTTGAAGTAGGGATCACTTGGCGAAAGGAACAGCAGGGGATACTCCCTGAAAAGGAATGCCATAGTCCTGCCGAACGCAAGTTCCAATGTGCTTTCCGGGGTATAGAAGTTGCGCAAAGCTGAGGAGATTTCTTCCTTGTAATCACTGTCCTGCAAGAGGGAAATGAATGCCGAAACAGTTTCAGTTATGCCCGGGCCCAGGACGGTTCGGCTGAGCATCCGGTCAGGCAGCCTGTTCCACGCGTCGAGGGTGACATGTACCGGCCGGCCGGCCTGGAAAACCGAGGCCTTTGCCGACTCGTTGAAATCATGGTCTTCGCCTTCAATCCAGAAAAGGGGGAGAAAATCGTATTCCGGGAACATCTCTTTCTGGCGCTCGGCTACCATAACCGCAGTGAGTGCTTTGTAGACAGAATAAAGAGGGCCTGTGAAAAGTCCGGGTTGCTGGCCGGTAACCACAAGCATGCAGTGATTCGAACCGAGCCGTTCTATTGACGTTACATGTTTTTCTGCTGTTCCGAACTCCCGGTTCTGCCGTACGAGGAGCTCTACAAGCTCTTTCCTTCTGTATTTTCGGGACAGGAGGATATTGAGATGTTTGTAATAGTCGGCTTCTTTTCGGTAGTCGAAGTGAAAAAACTTGCTCGTCAATTGTTCATGCAGTTCGCCCTCACGGGTGTAATCTTTGAAAAGTTTTGAAAAACCTTTCTTTGGGGCCTGGATGTCCTGATAGTCGATAAGAAAGGAGTTCACGGCCTACTTGTTTAGTTTCCAGCGCCGAATACTTTTCAGCGCGCTGTGGTTCGTCATGTCAATAGAGACAGGCGTGACTGCAATATAGTTTTCTCGTATGGCATATTCGTCATAGAGCAGGTTATCATCCATTAACTTCAACTCGCCGCTTAGCCAGTAGTAAGGGTTGCCGTACATGTCGTCGCGTTCAATGGTGTTTTCAGCCCAGCGGGATTTGCCCTGGGCAGTTACCCTGACGCCCCGGATCTCCTGTTCCGGCAGGTTCGGGATGTTCACCGAAAGAACGGTATCTGCCGGAAGGCCTTTACGCAGAACCTTCCGGACCAGTTTTCTTGCGAATTTTCCCGCATAGGTGAAATCGGCATTTTCATAGGTGGTTAGTGAAAACGCAATGGAAGGTATATGCTGGATGACTCCTTCGAGTGCAGCGCCGATGGTGCCGGAGTAGAGCGTATTGGTTGCGGTGTTGCTCCCGTAATTGATGCCGCTGACAATGATATCGGGTTTTTCAGAAAGAATGTGGCTCAGCGCGACTTTGATGCAGTCAACCGGGGTGCCGGAGACTGTATAACCGAAAAAACGGTTGTTTTTGGTGTACTCTTTCACCCGAAGGGGAACGCCAAGGGTCATGGCATGCCCCATACCGCTGCGCGGTTCTGAAGGGGCAACGACCGTGACAGTTCCGATTTTCTTCATTGAAGCAGCAAGAACATGCAGTCCTTCTCCATCGATACCGTCATCGTTGCATACCAGAATGCGGGACTTTTGCTTAAGGGTCATCGTACTCGTTTGCATAGCTGTATGAATGCTTGCACAGGCTTCTTCTTGGGCCGGTTAAGATACAAAACAACTGGCAAAAGTTTCCTGTCATCAGGCCATCTTTTGCGGCGGCCGGCACAGATCGTCAAAGTAACAGCAAGTTCCGAGACAATTCAACAACTCGACAGCTCAACATCCTCAGAACTCATGGCCGAAGTTGAAATAAAAGACGGTTTCAGCAAACCGTATACTGGAACGATCATCGCCGTTTCCATCGTCATCGATCGTGAACGCTTTTCCTGCAGTGAAGCTGGCTGGGCCGAGGGGGGTTTCCCAGTTCAGGCCGGCACCGAAACCGTGAATAATATCGCTAAACGACATGTCAGCCCTGTTCTGCCAGACATTGCCTGCATTGTAGTAGAGCAGAAATGAGGAGGGAAAGACAAGATCAAAAGGAGGGCTGTAACGAAAATTTGCCCCTAATGCAGCAATGTTTCTTCCTATGAGGCTGTTTTCCTTCAACCCGATGAACCTTCGGCTGTAAGGGCTCCCGCTGCCGCCGAGGAAAAACATTTCCGAGAACGGCAGGGCTTCGCTGCTGAAACCGAGAGAAAAACTAAGCTGGCCCGAAACCTGGTTACTGAACGGAACGTTTTCTTCATGTTCGAAGTGTGCCTGCCAGAACGTTTCGTCGTTGAAAATTTCCGGAGTGAACGAGTAACGCAGGTTGGTGTGTCGTCCTTCGGTCGGCAGAAACGAGTCGTCTCTTGTGTCGAGTGCAAACTCGAAGGAGGCTGAGGCGATATCGATATTTTCAGTTTCAAAGTTTCCTTGCCCTTTCTCGTAGGTTTGACTGTTCTTTGCAGTCATATCGAGCAGTAACTGACTGCTTTTTCCGATTCTCGTTCCGAAAGAAGAGGTGAGGCCGTATTGCTGTATGCCTAACTGCTGAGAGTTATCGGAGCCGGAAGAGAAAAATTCTTTTGAAAAAACCGGTTCACTAATATCCAGGTTGCGCTGGTCATAAAACAGTTTTGTCGTAAAGGTCAGACTGGTACTGCCGATTCTCGGCATATTGAATTCAAGAGTGGCTTGGTTATTCTTTTCCCCGATTTTTCCCCATCCGCCAATGGAATTAGCTGTTCCGTAAAGGTTCTCGTTTCTGAAATCAACCATCGCCTGGGCATGGTATGTTTCATCGTAACGTACACCAAGGCGCAGGACGGTTGATGGCTTTTCATTGAGTCTTACCCTCAAGGCGCGTTT
Organism: Chlorobiales bacterium; assembly: GCA_022360275.1. Classification (GTDB taxonomy): domain Bacteria; phylum Bacteroidota; class Chlorobiia; order Chlorobiales; family Chlorobiaceae; genus Prosthecochloris. The sequence continues at coordinate 47,702 of JAKSDC010000156.1, read as the reverse complement.
GTTTCCTGCAACGCCTATCGAGACCCGGTTGAATGCCCCGGTTCCGAACAGGTTGTCAATGGAGCGTTCAATGTCCTTCATTCTCAGGGCTTTCGAAGTGTCTATCGAGAGCTCCCTCATGACGGGGGTAGGGCGGGTGATATTTTTGTCCTGTGAAATGGCAAGCTCCGATATTTTACCGTCGGACAACCCAATGGAAAGCGTACCTCTCTGGACCTCGATACGTTCGATATCGACGAGGGGGTAACCTTTTTCCCGGAGCAGTCTGAGAAGCTTTTCGAGTGCTTGGGTTCCTTCTGTATTGGTATAGTCCTTCTTTATCAGGTTGCTGAAACAGGCGTCGATTTCGTTTTGGTCAAGAGGGATTATTGCATTAACGAGCTCCACGTTGTCAAATGAAGGCGGGGTTTCACAAAAAAATACGACCTCTTTGGCGCGTTTGTCAATTGTTGCGTATACTTTCGTGAAACGGTCGGTTTCAAGCAGCTCCTGCAATGCTTCCTCGACTGAGGAAGCGTTTCGTATGATCTCGCCTGCAGGATGATAATTTAGCGCCTCTTTTCCTGTGCCGGTGATCCTGATTGATTTTTTATAGGGGGAGAGGCCGGTTTTTCTGCCAACAGGCTGTGAGATATCCTGGCGAATTTTAGCGGCAAGGGCTTTGCCGCTTTTATAGCCGGCACTGATAAGCTCGGGAAGCTTTGAAAAATTAATAGCAGGGTTGTTGCCGACGTCCGGAGCGATCACCAGGTCGGCTTTTTCGAGCTGACGGGGATATTGCAGTTCGATCAGTATGGTCATGGTTTGATCGGCTGCCTGCCATGGGATGTCAATGTCTTCGGCAAGGGTATACATGCTGCCTCTGGTATCCACACCGATCTTGTAATCGACAAAAGCGTTTTCGAGTTCATCGACCGCAAGGTTGGCAACAAGGCCGCCGTCGGCAAGTTTGTGTTTGCCAAGCTCTATGGGTTCGAAAATGACCGGGATGGTACTGCTTGCAAGCATTGCTTCTGAAAGTGCTCCACTGAGAAGGGTGACACGCTTGCCGGAAACAAGGTCGGTTGTTACCGCTCTGAAAGAGACCGGAAGGGTCGAGAAAGATCCCGCAGGGTGGTAAAGGGCGTTCATTGTCAGGAGGTCGAGGACTCTGGTCAGTTTCTGTGCCGAGCTCAGCGATTTCGGGATAACCAGTTTAAAGTTCTCGAAACGTATGGCGATGGTGGCTCTGTCGCGTATTTTCTGCTGTTCGAGAAAGGTACTGGCTCTTGGGGCATCGTTGTCCAGAGAAAGCAGCTCTTCCCAGGGCACCTCCAGGGCGATCTTTTCGAGATCTTCCGCATTATAACCTGCGCTGTAAAGCCCTCCGACAACGGCCCCGATGCTTGTTCCTGCAATAACGTCCACAGGGATGTTTTCTTCCTCCAGTGCTTTGAGGACTCCCACCTGGGCCATGCCGTTGGCGCCTCCTCCGGATAGCGCAAGACCTACGGTTTTTCTCGCGGGCCGCATGTGTGGAGCGATGGTAAAACGCCTGAGCGGCAGATCAAGGGTGTCCGGGTAGATAATTACCCGGTTTTGAGCAAGTAACGGGGTACGGGCAGTCAGGACCAGAAGAAAACTGCAGAACAGCAGGGGAATGAGAAATCCGGTTTTGGGCAATTGAGGGCTCCAGAGGATTGTTTTGAGTTCTCAGGGTGACTTCATATCTTCACTGTAAAATCCGGCTACGAGCGCTGGCTGAGTGGATCGCTCAATTGAATGTAATGTATAATCTTTACGAATAATTAAAAATGGTCTGGTTTAAACGGGCAAAGCCATCGATACGCACAAAGGACAGACGGGATATTCCGGAAGGTCTTTGGCGGAAGTGCGACAGTTGCGGAGCGACGCTTCACAAGAAACAGGTTGAGGATCATCTGTATACCTGTTGTGAGTGCGGACACCATTTCAGGATATCACCCGGTAAATATTTTTCACTTCTTTTCGACGAAAAAAAGTATCAGGAGTTCAGTACCTCGCTGCGTGCAGCCGATCCACTGGTTTTTTCCGATACGAAGAAATATCCGGAAAGGGTTTCAGACGCTATCGAGAAAAGCGGTAAAACAGAAGCATGCAAGAACGCTTTAGGGACTATAGGCGGACATCAGGCGGTGATATCGGCAATGGATTTCGGTTTTATCGGAGGGTCTATGGGATCTGTTGTCGGGGAAAAAATTGCACGGGCGATCGACAAAAGTATTGAGCTGAATGCGCCTTTGATCATTATTTCCCAGTCGGGCGGGGCGCGCATGATGGAAGGAGCATTCAGTCTTATGCAGATGGCCAAGACGTCTGCAAGGCTCTTGCGGCTTGGCGAGAAGGAGATTCCCTACATTTCACTGATGACCGATCCTACCATGGGTGGTACGAGCGCGTCCTATGCCATGCTCGGGGATGTCAACATCAGTGAACCGAAAGCGCTTATCGGGTTTGCAGGGCCGAGGGTTATCAAAGATACTATCAAACGGGATCTGCCCGAAGGCTTTCAGAGGGCGGAATTTCTGCTTGAGCACGGTTTTCTTGACATGATTGTGCACCGCAGGGACCTCAAGGGCCGTATTTCACAGCTTCTCGATCATTTTGCCGCTTAGGTCCATCCGAGCGCAGATGCGGTAACCGGGAACTTGGCGGTGAAAATCTCCTTGACGGCTTCGGCAATATCCCGGTGCTCTTTCTGCGTAGCGGCATCCGTTCGGACTTCTATGTAATGAATCCAGCTTCTCACCGACCCCTTCATATAAAGTTTTGTCTGCGTGCTGAGCGGCAGCAGCATTCTTGCGCACTCCTTGGCGATGCCTTTATCTATGGCGCCATTATACTTTTCTGCGCAAAGAGTGCGAATTTCCTCCTGGGCTTCGGCAAACCAGGTTACCGTAGAGGCATCGAGATCGTTTATCGAGTGCTGGCGGTTTTTGGTATCCTGCCTTCTTGGTGAATAGGTTTCAAAGCTCTGCACTTGTGCATAGCGCTGGGAGAATTCCTGGAATACAAAACTGCGGTGCCGCAAAATCTGAGGGGAAATTGCCCGGGAAGTGACAATCTCAACCGTCATGTCAACCATTTCAAAAATGCTCCAGTGCCGATTTTTAATACAGTATGCAAGCAGCTTCTCATAATCGAGATTTTCCTGATGCGGGCTTGAGACTCTCGCACAGTATGCGATGAGACCTTCAGGGTTGAGTTTTTCGTTCTGTATTTCGACAAGCGGATTTGTTACGGCAATCAGACGAACATTCATGGTGAAGTTTTGAAAAGTGTGACAGGAGATAAGTCAATGCTCAATTTAGGAAAAAACAGTTTTTTTCGTAAAATCAGAGCCGTGCTGTTGTATTGTTTATGCGGGAGGTTATTTTTAAAAATTTTGACGCCCAAGAAACGGAACGGATCTATGCCCGTCGTGGTTTTCATAGGGGACATGAACAACAACAGGCTTTTACAAGAAAAAAGCAGATGAAGGGGAGACAGCGTATATGGCCAACATTAATTTCGGATTTGAGCGCCAGGCAGAAAAGATGTATTCGGGCGCGATTGAACAGGGGATTGCCAACAGCCTTGTTCCAATGGTTATAGAAACATCGGGCCGCGGTGAAAGAGCTTTCGATATTTTCTCGCGGCTCCTGAGAGAGCGTATCATTTTTCTGGGAACTCCCATTGATGACCATGTCGCAAGCCTGCTCATGGCCCAGCTGCTTTTCCTTGAATCGGAAGATCCCGAGCGCGATATTTTTGTGTATATCAATTCACCAGGCGGAAGTGTTTCGGCCGGTCTGGGAGTGTATGATACCATTCAGTATATCCGTTCGGAGGTCGCTACAGTCTGCGTGGGTATGGCGGCAAGCATGGGCGCTTTCCTTCTTGCGTGTGGAGCAAAAGGCAAGAGAGCTTCATTGCCGCATTCGCGTATCATGATTCACCAGCCTTCGGGAGGTGTTCAGGGCCAGGAAACCGATATTCTGATCCAGGCACGGGAAATTGAAAAAATCCGCAAACTCCTCGAAGAGATTCTGGCTTCGCATTCGGGTCAGAGTGTGGAGAAAATCAGGGAGGATTCCGAACGGGATCGCTGGATGAACGCCGAGGAAGCCAAGGCATATGGTATCATTGACCAGATTTTCGATCATCGTCCCGCTTCGGAAAAGGCGAAATAATTCGAAAGGAAAGAGCCTCGGGAAATCAAGTATTTCAATCATAGAACCAAAAGACTTTTGGCGGCCCTGATGAACTTGTGCCAGGAATCGCCAACGGCATCATGCAGCAATCGGTAATGAGCGCGAACCTCGAAAAAACGTATAACCATCATGATGTGGAGCGTCGCTGGAGCAGCGCCCACTGGGAGTCCGAAGGCATTTTTGAGGCGGAAAGCTTCAGGGTACTTGATGAAGGCAGGAAGCCCTATACAGTGCTTATGCCGCCCCCGAACGTAACAGGCAGTCTTACACTCGGTCATGTTCTGAATCATACGCTTCAGGACATTTTTATTCGCTACCAGCGCATGTCGGGCAGAGAAGCGCTCTGGCTTCCCGGTACAGATCATGCAGGTATCGCCACCCAGACTGTGGTTGAAAAAAAGCTTCGTGAAACGGGCGTTTCGCGTTACGACCTTGGGCGCAAGGAGTTTCTCGAGCGTGTCTGGAAGTGGAGAGACGAGTACGGCGGGCTGATTCTCAAACAACTACGCAAGCTCGGTATTTCATGTGACTGGCGCCGTAATCTCTTTACCATGGATGAAAGCGCTTCCAAAGCTGTTCGGCACACATTTGTCACCCTGTATCGTGAGGGCCTGATATACCGCGGCAAACGCATTATCAACTGGTGTCCCGTCTCACAGACTGCGCTTTCCGACGAAGAGGTTATCATGAAACCCAGGAAAGACAAGCTTGTCTATGTTCGATATCATCTTGCCAAACGGCCGGGCGAGTATATCACGATAGCAACTGTGAGGCCTGAAACCATTCTTGCCGATGTCGCCATAGCAGTGAATCCTGACGATCCACGCTATGCCGGTTTGATCGGTGAGCTTGCGGTAGTGCCTGTTGCCGGCCGTCATGTGCCGATTATTGCCGACGAGTATGTCGATAAGGAGTTCGGGACGGGTGCACTGAAAATAACGCCGGCACATGATCCCAACGATTTCGAGGTGGCCGGCCGTCATAACCTGCCGGTTCTTTGTGTGGTTGGGCGAGACGGAAAGATGATTGACGAGTTCGGTTATGCAGGGCTCGACCGTTTCGATGCCAGGGAAAAAATTATTGACGACCTTGAAAAAAGGGGTAACCTGGTAAAGGTTGAAGGGTATGAGCACAATGTGGGGTATTCCGAAAGAGCCGGCGTTGTTGTGGAGCCATATCTTTCCGAGCAGTGGTTCGTCAAGATGAAACCCCTTGCCGAAAAAGCGCTGCAGGTTGTCAACGACGGCGAAATACGTTTTCACCCTTCACACTGGATCAGCACCTATCGTCACTGGATGGAGAATATCCGGGACTGGTGTATATCCCGTCAGCTCTGGTGGGGACACCGGATTCCGGCATGGTATGGTGAGGAAGGAAAAATCTGGGTTGCGGAATCTTATGAAGATGCATGTCATATTGCAGGCACCGATAAGCTGATCCAGGATGAAGATGTACTGGATACCTGGTTTTCTTCGTGGCTCTGGCCGCTGACGACTCTGGGCTGGACAGGGCAGCATGATGACAATGATGACATGCGGGCATTTTATCCGACCGATACGCTGGTAACCGCTCCGGATATCATTTTCTTCTGGGTTGCCAGGATGATCATGGCGGGCCTTTATTTCAAAGGTGACGTGCCTTTCAGGGACGTGTATTTTACCAGCATTATCAGGGACATGAAAGGCAGGAAACTTTCCAAGTCTCTCGGCAACTCGCCAGATCCCCTGAAGGTTATGGACGCTTATGGAACGGATGCGCTCCGTTTCACTATCGTGTATATAGCGCCTCTTGGACAGGATGTGCTGTTTGGTGAGGAAAAATGCGAGTTCGGCAGAAATTTCGCCACCAAGATCTGGAATGCAGCGCGTCTTGTGTTCATGCAGCGTGAAAGAGTGTTTGGCTCCATGGATGAGTTCGGGAAATCGTACCCGCGTTTTACTCCTGAAATCGAATCATTATCCGATGCTCAGCGATGGATACTCGGGCGTTATAACAAAATGCTCGCTTCTTACCACAAGGCTTTTTCACAGTTCAGGATGAACGATATCACCAGAATTGTCTATGACTTTTTCCGCAGCGATTACTGTGACTGGTATCTGGAAACGTTGAAGATCGAACTCGCCGGAGAGACTGACCGGTCGAAAAGCAGGCACGCGGTTTCTCTTGCTGTTCATCTTCTCGAAGGGGTTCTCAAAGTGCTTCATCCTGTCATGCCGTTTATCACAGAGGAGATCTGGCATCACATTCTCGAACGTCAGAGCAGCGAAAGTATTGCACGATCTGTCATGCCTCAGGTGGAGGAGCATTGGATGAATGACGAGCAGGAGGCGAGCTTTAACGCTGTTCAAAACGTTGTTTCAGAGGCACGAAGCCTTCGTGCGGTTTTCGGAGTTCCCCACGATATGGAAGCACGTCTCGTTATCAGTGCGCCGGATGAGTCTGCAAGGGAGATTTTTGTTGCCAACACGCATATTGTGATGCAGATGACCGGCTGTACTGTCAAAATATCTCGTGGTGAGCTGCAGCGACCGCCTCATTCGGCAAGTTCAGTTGTTGACGGTAATGAACTTTTTATGCCTCTCGAAGGGTTAATTTCGTTTGATAAAGAAATTGCCCGGCTCGAGAAGGAGTTGGGCAATGTTTCTTCCTACGTCAAGCGAATGGAAAAAAAACTTGCCAACAAGGGTTTTGTCGATAACGCACCCGCAGAAGTTATTGAAGGCGAACGCAGGAAGCTTGGAGAGGCGAAAAGCAATCTCGAAAAACTTCAGGCAAACCTTGAGGTTTTGTGTGACTGACGGAATAGTCACTTTTTTTGTTGTATTTCCGAAAGCGCGACAGGATTCCTGTCGCATACACCTGATGGTATAACGGTCGTCGTCAGGGAAGTACAGGTTTTGTTTTTGCCAAGTAATAAGTAAGATGGAGAGTGTCAATGAGGCAATTGAAAATAAGTAAACAGATCACCAATCGCGAGAGTCTTTCTCTTGACCGCTACTTGCAGGAGATCGGCAAATATGAGCTTCTGACTGCAGAAGATGAGGTGAAGCTTACCAGAGCGATCAAGGAGGGCTATGATATGCCTGTCGATACGCCGGAATACAAACGCGCAAAACGTGCTCTGGACAAGCTTATCAAAGGAAATCTCCGTTTTGTTGTTTCTGTAGCCAAACAGTACCAGAATCAGGGGTTGACACTTGGGGATCTTATTAATGAGGGAAATCTCGGTCTCATCAAGGCAGCAAAACGCTTTGATGAAACCCGCGGATTCAAATTTATTTCCTATGCTGTCTGGTGGATCCGCCAATCCATTCTTCAGGCTCTTGCCGAACAGTCAAGGATCGTGCGCCTTCCCCTGAACCGGGTTGGAACGCTTAACAAGATCAGCAAAGCCTATAGCCAGCTTGAACAGGAATATGAGCGAGACCCTAATACCAAGGAACTGGCGAGCCTTCTCGACATGGATTCCCAGGATGTGGCGGATACCCTGAAAATCGCAGGCCGCCATGTTTCCGTTGATGCCCCGTTTGCCCAGGGAGACGATAACCGCCTGCTCGACGTATTGCAAAACGACGGTCAGAAGCCCGACCACGGTTTGACTCGTGATTCACTGACTCTTGAGGTTGAGCGTTCTCTTTCCGTCCTTGCTCCACGTGAAGCGGATGTTATTCGTTCCTATTTCGGTATAGGGATGGATAATCCCCTTACGCTCGAAGAGATTGGTGAAAAATTCAAACTTACCCGTGAAAGGGTTCGTCAGATCAAAGAAAAGGCAATCAGGAGGCTGCGACAGTCCGCCTATAGCAAGATTCTCAAGGAGTATATCGGCAGTTAAGATTCTTTTCTCAGATATCAATGGCGTTTTGGAGTGTTAGCTTGTCGCCTGGTTTCAGGCCGAGCGATTGTAAGGCGTTGCCATTGCGTATTGCTATTTCAAGAAACCCGCTGCTGCCTCTGTAAACCAGTACTTCGCCTTCATCGACATCCCCGTACGTCCGGTGAAACGGCAAAAACATGCCGCTTTTCATGCGTATGGCGGCAGTTTTTTCTTTCTCTTCTCCGAGTAGATCAGCAGTAAATGATGTTACCAGATTGCCGTACACATCGGCATAAAGGATCTCTCCTTTCCATGATATGCCTCCGTCAGGCGTGCTGTTTTCAGGAAACGGAATCTGGACGCACTGTTCCGGGTTAACGGCGTTTCCAAGGGCTGCCGGGTCGAGGCCGTTAGCAAGGTGCGCGGCAGCGGGAGCAAAGACATCTCTTCCGTGGAACGTTGCACTTTGAACGGGCAGCATGCAGGATGGATTGGTTATGGCGAAGCAGGCCTCGATCCGCTGTGTTTTCATAACGTAGCTCAGCAGGCCGTTATCGGGTGCAACAAAAGTCTGTTTTTCCGTAACGAGTGCAACAGCTTTCCTTTTCGTGCCGACTCCGGGATCGACGACCGCGGCAAAAATCGTTCCGTCGGGAAAGAATGGAGCAGATAAGCCAAGCTGCAAGGAACCCTGCAGTATATTCTGCGCATCAATGCCATGTGTAAGGTCTATGATCCCGGCAGAGGCGGAGATGCCGGTTATTATCCCTTTCATCACACCGACATAGGGATCCTGGAGCCCGAAATCAGTCATGAGGACAATGAGCGGGTTGGACGGTTTCATGGCTTATTTGTTTGCGGTCTTGTAAAGCACGGCTCCTATGCCAAGGAACAGCAGGTTCGGGAGCCATGCAGCAAGCATCGGATCCATCAAGGCGCGGTATCCTGAAATCGAAAACGTTCTTTGTATAGCGAGGTAGCTGAATCCGATAAAAAGACTGATCCCGAATTCAAGAGCAAGGCCGCTTCGATTTTTCCGGGCTGAAAGGGGGACTCCGATAAGAATAATGATAAGCGAAGCAACCGGAAGAGCCATTTTGCTGTGAAATTTGACGATAACCCTCCCGAGGTTGGAAAAGCCCGCTTCCTGTTTTTCTTCGATGTAGCGAAAATGCTGGATGATATCCATCTCGTCCGGTTGAATGCCGAGGTCTCTCAGGGAAGAAGCGGTCAATGAAAGTTTCAGTGTATCTTTACCTGGATTTTCCCGGAAGAGCATCCCTTTTTCGTTGATAATCCGTGTACTGGTTTCATGAAAGAGCCATCGGTCAAGCGCCTTGTCGTAGGAGATTTTTTTTGCATCGATCCGGCTGACAAGCTCGGGACCCTCAAAGGTTTCGAGAGATATGTTGAACCCGACGGTGTTTTGGGGGTCGAGAGCGCCTATGGAGAGTATCCTGTTGCGGGATTCAAGGATGTGCAGGTTTTTATTTCCCGAAATCGCTTCGAATTTTTTGTCGAAATAGTCCATTTCAAACCGGTTTTTCTCAATGGCAGCTTTCGGGCGCAGCCATCCGGCATTCAGAATATTGAGGAGAGATATGAGCAGCGCGGCTGCTGCGAACGGTTTGAGCAGCTGTTTCATGCTGACGCCGGCCGCTTTCATTGCAGACAACTCACTCGATCCCGACATCCGCCCGGTTACGTAGAGAGAAGCGAGCAGAGTGCTTAACGGCGAGATGAGCAAGATGGTTTCAGGGACAAGACTCCAGAAATACAGGAGTACCTTTCCAGCACCGATTCCCTTGTCGATAAACAGGCCGACATTTTCAATGAGATTGACAAGAATGAACAGGGCAGTGAAACTTATCGCGGCAAATACATAGGTGGATAAGAACTGCCGTACTATGTATTTATCCAGGAGTTTCATTGGAAAGTAGTTTCCAGAAGTTAGAAGCCAGAATCAGGAATTCCAATCCTGGCTTCTGGCTTCATGATTCCGGCTTCCTGTTTATTGCCCGATCAGGACCGAGGCGCCCTCCCCGTCACCCATAATGATAACTTTGGAGTTCTCTGATTTGACGAGATTCTGGAGAGCCTTTATCTGTTCGTATTTCAGCAGCCTGTCCGTCAACGACCGGGAAAGTATCTGCTGGTAGTCGGATATACCCTTGGCTTCGACACGTTTTCTTTCTGCTTCCTGGGTTTCTTTCTGCAGCACGAACTGCATTTTCTGGGCTTCCTGTTCGGCATTGATCTTGGCCTCGATGGCGGCTTTCACGGACTGGGGGAGGGAAATGTTGCGGACAAGCAGATTTTCGAGAATGATGCCGCGCTTCTCGAAATCGGACCTGATGCTTTCAAAAATTTTTGTCTGAAACTCTTCTCGCTTTTTGGAGTAAAGATCGACGGCATTGTAGATGACGGCGTTGTCCCTGATACGCGTCCTGGCGGTCGGACGGACGATTTTATCGATATATGAAAGACCGGGGCCGATCTCCCGGCGTATTTCAGGTGCTTGAGAGGGGTTGATACGGTAAAGAACGGTCATGTCGATAGTGACCTCGAGACCGTCGGCGCTGAGTACTCTGATCGGTGCATCGCTCAACTGCGACAGTTCGGTTTCAGTGCCGGACATGGTGTAGGTCTGTGTGGTAATGTCGAAAAATTCAACCTTTACGAGCGGGTTGATGATGTTGAGACCGCTTGCAAGGACATCTTGCTGTACTTTACCGAACAAAACCTTGACGCCGACCTTGCCCGGCTCGACAATTCGTATGCTTGCCGTAAGAACTCCCAGTATTATTGCAAATATTCCCCCGATTTTAAACAGTCCGGAAAAACGAACCAGGGACGGGTTAAGAGATCGCGCTGTAAAACCTATGAACAACAGTACGATACCGAGAAATAGCAGTGAAGTCATGATTGATGATTTGTTGCGTTATTGATTATTTATTAACACAGGTTCTGTCAGTTTTTTTGTATTTCAGACCAAAGCATTGCCGGATATATAAGGAATGCTTCAAAGTAATACCTGCATCGAGCGTTTCAAATTGTTCGGAGAATATATTTTTTATTTTCAGATCAGTAGCCGAAAATTTCCTCGAGAGAGAGCGTCGTAACGTTTCCATACCGTTTCAGGGTTTCCATATCGAGGTTTTCTTTTTTCCCCAGTACCAGCAGCGTGTATTTTCTGTCTGCGAACCGATGCCGATGGAATGTTGCAATGTCCTCAAAGTTGAACTGTTCGGTACTTTCATAAATATCCCGTCGTATATCATGGTTCAGGCCAAGTTTTTGCGCCTCTTCTCTGGTGAAGAGAATTTTTGTTCTTGTCAGCCGTTCAGTACGGATTTTTCTGCGTATACCGTCTTTAGCCGTATCGAACAGTTCCGGTGATTCGGGCAGGTTCTCCAGCAGTTCGTTGACGCCCGAAAGCGCTTCAGGAAGTTTGTCCGCCTGCGTTCCGATGTAGCTGAAAATATAATGGTGATCGTCTTTGTCTTTAGGGATGCGATAAACCGAGAATACCGAATAGGCAAGCGCTTTTGCTTCGCGGAGTTCCTGAAAAACAACTGACGACATTCCGCCGCCGTAGTACTCGTTAAAAAGGGTGATCAATGGAATCCGCTCCGGATCGTACGGTTTGTCGCGAGAAAGCATCAGGAGTTCCGCCTGTGTCATGTCGTAATCAACAACATAGACACGGTTTTCTTTCTGCTCGATTTCCCTGAACGGTTCAGCGTCGGGAACCGGCACAAATTGTTTTTTCAGGCGTTCCAGCTCCAGAAGCTCTGCAGAAAGTTTCTCGGGTTCGGCAGGGCCGTAGTATAATACCCTGTGGCGATAGTGCATCAGAGCGTCGATTTCCGCAAGCAGTTCTTCGGGTGTGATCTGTTTGAGCTCCCCGTTGTCAAGCACATTGGTGAAAGGTGACAAGGCTCCGTACCGGCCGTAATGATGCATGGCCTCGAAAAGAATCTTTCGCTTCGAGAGCTTGTCGTCGGCTCTTTCTTTCTGGACGCCGGCCTTGAGTTTTTCAAGCGCTTCGGGATTAGTCTGCGCATCAAGGAGCAATTCTTCAAGCATCCGGAGTGCGGCAGGGAAATGTTCCTGAAGGCCTGAAAGCTTCAGGTAGAGGTGGTCGTCTGCGGTATACGCTGTAAAGCTCGCCCCGATCTTGTACATTTCCTGGTTGAACTCGGCCGGTGAGAGCCTTGAGGTTCCCAGATAACCGAGATAATCAAGTGCCAGATCGATTTTTTTGGTGTGATTGGTCCCGATGTCGAAGACGTAGTAGAGAGAGAAAAGATCGTTTTCACTGTTTTTAACGCTAAAGAGCGAAACGTCGGGAGTTATGTTTTGTGACTGGATGTCGCGGTCGAAATCAAGAAAAACAGGGTCGATCTCTTCTGTTTGGAGGGAAAGGATAGTCTCGGCGAAAGCAGAGGTTTTGTTGCGGTTGACCTTGAGAGGCGTTATCGGCGGTTTCTGGATTTTCGGCATCTCCGCATCCTTGCCGTGCTCCTTGTAAATTGCAACAAAGTTGTTGCCGTAATGTTCGCGCGCGAAAGCTGAAATCTCTTCTTTTGTGATACGGCTCAGCCGGTTTCTTTTCTCTATCACGCTTTGCCAGTCAAGGCCGAGAACAAAGGCATCGACAAATGTCTCCGTACGTCCCCTGTTGGTTTCCAGCGCTCTGAGCTCTTCGAGCTTCAGGTCGTTAATGACCGCTTCGGGAAGCCAGTCGGGAAAGTTTCCCTTTTTGACGTTTTCAATCTGTTCGAGCAGGTGCTCCCTGACTTCGTCAAGTGTTTGTCCCTGACGAGGTTTGGCTGAGAGAATATGAGTTGAATAATCTTTCATTTCCACGACCATAGAGGCTGCTTCGAGGACTTTTTGCTCCTGATTGAGATTGAGATCGATGAGACCGGCGGCCTGATTGTAAAGTATTTTGTCGATAAGGGTCAGGAAATCGGCGTCTCGTGTGTCTGATCCGCCGAATCTGAAACCGATGACAAGCTCTTCCGCTTCGGGCCCTTTAACCCTGGTAATGACAGGTTTGTCGATAGGGTCTTCCTTCGGTGGAACAAATTCCGGCACCGGCATCGGTTTGAGTTTCGAAAACTTTGCATCGATCATTCTGATAGCTTCATCGGGATCGAAATCACCGGCTATGCAGATAGCCATGTTGTTGGGCACGTACCAGGTGCGGTAATAATCGATGACGTTTCTGATCGAAGGGTTTTTAAGATGTTCCGCTTTTCCGATGGTTGTCTGTGTGCCGTAGGTGTGCTTCCGGAAAAGACCTGCATACAGATTCTCCCAGATTTTCCGGCTGTCGCTGTCCATCGTCATGTTTTTCTCTTCATAGACGGTTTCAAGCTCCGTGTGAAAAAGACGCATGACCGGGTTGCGAAATCTTTCAGCCTCTATGGCCAGCCATTTTTCAAACTGGTTGGAAGGGATATCGTTCAGGTAAACAGTCTGTTCGACCCAGGTGTAAGCGTTTGTTCCTCTTGCTCCTATCGAACTGAGCAGCTTGTCGTATTCATTGGGGATGGTGAATTCAGCGGCAAAATTGGATGTGCTGTCGATCTGTCGGTAGATATCAGTTCTTTTATCGGGATCGTCGGTGGAACGGTACTCTTCATAAAGGTCAATGATTTTCTGCAACTCGACCTTTTCCTTTTCATAATCCAGGGCTCCGATAGAGTCGGTTCCTTTGAAAAGCATGTGCTCCAGGTAGTGGGCAAGGCCGGTTGTCTCCGCAGGATCGTTTTTGCTGCCGGCTCTCACGGCGATTGACGTGTATATTCTCGGTTCGTCCCTGTGCGGACTCATGTACACGGTCAGGCCGTTGTCGAGGGTGTAGATTCTCGTGTGAAGGGGGTCGTTGGGTACGGTAATGTATGAATACTGGTGTTCAGAGCGCATAACGGTGCACGATAGTAAGATTAAAGAAATACATAAGGTGCCTAAAGTATAGCGGATAATGGTCGGGCGGAAAAAAAAGCGACGGGAAAACAAGCGCATATACTGACAGTTTTTTGAGGAACATTTTCCTGTTTTCAGATATCATGGTACGATCCTGAGAAAGAACTAACAAATTTTATAAATAGTTTAAATAGCTGAACAATGACAACCATACGATACGAGGGAGGTAATCGGTAAGGGTGATGAAAAGCAGTGGTAAGAATGTTTACAGGATTGAAAGCGGCTACGAGCCGAAAGGCGACCAGCCGGAGGCAATCAGGCAGCTCATTGAAGGTGTATTGAAGAGGGCCGACTGTCAGGTTCTGCTTGGGGTGACCGGTTCGGGCAAAACGTTCACGATGGCAAATGTCATTGCCGCCGTCAACAAGCCGGTGCTTGTTATCAGTCATAACAAGACGCTTGCCGCCCAGTTATATGGTGAACTCAGGCAGTTTTTTCCGCATAATGCAGTAGAATATTTTATCAGCTATTATGATTTCTATCAGCCGGAAGCCTATATCCCTTCGATGGATAAGTACATTGCCAAGGATCTGCGGATTAACGATGAAATCGAACGGCTCAGGCTGAAGGCTACCAGTGCGCTTTTGAGCGGGCGTAAGGATGTCGTTGTGGTGAGCTCGGTGAGCTGCATTTACGGTCTCGGTTCACCGGAAGACTGGAAGGCGCAGATCGTTGAACTTCGCAGGGAGATGGAGAAAGAACGGGACGAGTTTTTGAAGGAGCTTGTTTCGCTTCATTTTGTCCGTGACGACGGAGACCTTGCTCCAGGCAAGTTCAGGGTACGGGGTGATGTCATCGACCTTGTGCCGATGCATGAAGAAATTGCCTTGCGTGTAGAATTTTTCGGCAACGAGATCGAACAACTGCAGCTTTTCGACCATCAAAGCGGGGAAATTATCGATGATCAGGACTATGCGTTTGTGTATCCCGCACGCCAGTTTGTTGCCGAGGATGAAAAACTGAAACAGGCCATGCTCGCCATAGAAAATGAGCTGGCCGGGCGTTTGAACGTGTTGCGTGCAGAAGACAAGCTTGTAGAGGCAAGAAGGCTTGAAGAGAGAACCCGTTATGATCTCGAGATGATGAAAGAGCTGGGGTATTGTTCGGGGATCGAGAATTATGCACGTCACCTTTCAGGCCGGGAGACCGGGGAAAGACCGTATTGTCTCCTGGATTATTTTCCTGAGGATTATCTTGTGATCATTGACGAATCGCATGTTACTTTCCCGCAGATCCGGGGCATGTATGCAGGGGACCGTTCCAGAAAGACCGTTCTGGTCGAGTATGGGTTCAGGCTTCCTTCGGCTCTTGACAATCGTCCCCTGCGCTTTGAAGAGTTCGAGTCAATGGTGCCCCAGTTGATCAGCGTCAGTGCAACGCCCGGAGAATATGAGCTCAGGCGGACGGGTGGCGCGGTTGTGGAGCAGCTTGTCAGGCCGACCGGTTTGCTTGACCCGGAAATTTTTGTTCGCCCCGTCAAGGGGCAGATCGATGATCTTCTCGAAGAGATCCGGCGGCACACGGTAAAAGGGTTCAAATCTCTGGTCATGACGCTTACCAAGCGCATGAGCGAAGATCTGCATGATTTTCTCAGAAAAGCAGGCCTGAAGGCTCGGTATCTGCACTCGGAGATCAAAAGTCTTGAAAGAATGCAGATTCTCAGAGAGCTGCGAACTGGGGAGGTGGACGTGCTTGTCGGGGTAAATCTGCTGCGTGAGGGGCTGGACCTTCCGGAGGTATCCCTTGTCGCTATTCTCGATGCCGACAAGGAGGGGTTTCTCAGGGACAGTAAATCGTTGATGCAGATTGCCGGTCGTGCCGCCCGCAATGTCGAGGGCAAGGTTATTTTTTATGCGGCAAAGGTTACCGATTCCATGCGGACGGTCATTGAGGAGACAGAAAGGCGCAGGACGGTTCAGCAGAGGTTCAATGAGGAGCATGGCATCGTTCCTGCATCTATCGTCAAATCGGTTGACCAGGTACTCGATACCACCGGTGTCGCCGATGCGGAGGAGCGTTTCAGAAGAAGAAGAATGGGACTGGAACAGCGGTCACAGAGATTGCTTGAAGATCTGATCGACTCTCTCGGCAGTCAGGAACTGTATGCAATGGCGGAAAACCTGAAACTGGAGATGCAGGAAGCGGCCGAGAGCATGGAATATGAAAAAGCGGCGTACCTGCGCGACGAGATTGCAAAACTTGAGCATGCTGCTTCGGGGAAGAAAGAGGCAGGCAGTCAAAAATGACTAAAGATGATTGACTAATGAAAAAAGAGAAGGTAAGAAGAGAGAACCCGGAAACCGGAATTCAGGATCCTGAAGTTTTTCTTTCTTTTTTGCCTTTTGCCTTTTGACCTTTTCCTTCTCACACGTTACTTGTTACTAAAGGCGGAAAACACAAACCCGATTTACTTGAAGTATGTTAGCCCAGATTGAAAAAGCACAGTATGAAAAAATGCATGAAATTCTGCGACTGGCTCGTCAGAATCTGAGGGATTTCGATGAATCGCTGATTCAAAGGGCTTTCTTCATGTGCTATCGGGCGCACGAAGGCGAAAAACGCGCGTCCGGGGAACCGTTTTTCTATCACCCGGTAGAGGTTGCAAAAATACTACTGACCGAACTGCCGCTTGACGGCGTATCGATCGCCGCAGCGTTGCTGCATGATGTCATAGAAGACAGTGAATACACCTATGAGGATCTTGCAGCGGAACTCGGCACAGAAGTGGCGGATATCGTGGAAGGTCTTACCAAGATCTCCGGGATTATGATTAATCGTGAGGTCACCCAGGCCGAAGGTTTCCGCAAAATGCTGCTTTCTGTCGTAAAGGATGTGAGGGTCATTCTTATCAAGTTTTGTGACCGTCTGCACAACATGAGAACCCTCGATGCGCTCCCCGAGCACCGCCGCCTGAAAATTGCTCTGGAAACAAGGGACATCTACGCACCGCTCGCTCATCGTTTCGGTCTTGGAAAAATGAAGATCGAGCTGGAAAATCTGGCGTTCAAGTATATCGACCCGGAGATGTTCGAGATGATCCAGCAGAAAGTGCGGCTCAGCAGAGGAGAGCGGATAGCCTATCTCGATAAAATGATCGTACCGATCAAAGAGGATCTTGAAAAACAGGGATTCAAGGTTGAAGTGCAGGGGAGGGCAAAACATCTGTTTTCCATCTATCTCAAGATGCGTCACAAGAACAAGCGCTTTGAGGATATACATGATCTTTACGGAATCAGAATAATCATCGATACCGAGCGGATTTCCGATTGTTTCGCCGCCTATGGTTATATCACACAGAAGTACCCCCCGCTGCCGCAGCATTTCAAGGACTATATTTCCATCCCGAAACATAACGGTTACCAGTCGCTTCACTCCGCAATTCTCGGACCGAAAGGCAGGGTTGTCGAGGTGCAGATACGGACAAACAGGATGCATGAGTTTGCCGAGTTCGGTGTCGCAGCTCACTGGCGGTACAAAGAAAAAGTATCCAAAGATGACGCTACGATAGATACGTTCCTCAAATGGGCCCGCGACCTTATCAAGGATGCCGATTCAGCTGCATCGTTTATGGAAGGTTTCAAGCTGAATCTCTATCATGACGAGATCTATATTTTTACGCCGAAAGGCGATATGAAAACCCTGCCTGCAGGTGCAACGCCTATTGATTTTGCATACTCGATTCACACGGAAATCGGTAACGGGTGCATCGGTGCGAAGGTGAACGGGAAAATCGTTAGACTCAATTCCGAGCTCAGGTCGGGCGACAGGGTGGAAATCATTACCTCCAAAAACCAGAAGCCGAAGGCCGATTGGCTGAAGTTTGTCGTGACTCACCGGGCGCGGATGAAAATACGCTCGGCAATCAACGAGGAGCGCCGGCGCCAGATTGAGAAAGGGCGCAACATGTGGGAAAAGATGCTTTCCGGAACAAAGAGGCTGCTGACGGAAAACGATATTATCAAGCAGGTACGGAAATATGGCATCAAAACACCGGCAGACTTTTTCAGTGCACTTGCAAACCAGCAGATCGACGGTGAAAAGGTTATCAAGAGTCTGGCCGAACAGGAGCCTCCGCCTTTTCCGGTAGAAAAAACCGAGCCTGAAGAGCTGGGGTATGATGCATTTGCAGAACAGGCCCGAAAAGGAAAAGAGGGCGAGAGAGTCGGCAAGGATGAGGTTGTCATAGAAGGATTGCCTAACATTGCATACTCATACGCCAAATGCTGTAAACCCGTTCCCGGCGACGAAATCATAGGGTTCGTTACCAAAGAAGGGCTGGTCAAGATCCATCGAAAAAACTGTGTAAATGTCAGTAACGAAAGCTTTCTCAAGAGCGAACGTGTGGTGAGTGTTTCCTGGAACAGAAAGGTTGAGACCGAGTTTCTTGCAGGCCTGAAGGTGGTCGGAGAGGACAGAATCGGTATTACGAACCAGATAACGGGAGTGCTTTCGAAATCCGATACCAATATTCGCAGCATCTCTCTCCACGCAAGGGACGGGATGTTTATAGGAACAGTGATGATCTATGTTCGTAACATAGCTCGTCTTCAGTCCCTGATGGACAAGATCAGAAAAGTGCAGGGGGTTTTTTCCGTTGAACGTCTCGGGAGCTGAGGCGGTTTTTCCCGGAATACCATTTTAAAACAATGCCCGCATCGTGTACCAGCTTCCCGTTCCAAGTTCAGGGTGCCGGACAAGGCCGATGTCTCCCCTGAAGTTGCCGAAGATGAACCCGGCACCGCCCGTAAATGTTGACGGATTGGTGGCAAATCCTGCCCGCAGGTTCAGAAAGCTCAGCACACGGACTTCTCCGCCGGTTCGCAATCTGGCATCCTGCTTTTCCTGCTTTTCGATAACGGTGCTTACAACGATGTTGTCGGCTGGTTTGTATGCCATTCCGGCGAAAGTTGTCGAGGGAGCATTTTCTTGCTTTTTGCCGGTTTCAGGTCTGTTCAGGTTGAAAATCGAGGCGCCGATGTCCAGATAAGGAGAGACTGCGGCGAGAACTCCGAGGTTGATTCCCAGAGTGGACTCGGATCCTTTTTCTGAAGAATCCTTTTCGAGAAAGCCTGCTGATATTCCTGCTCTGACCGGGCCTGCAACTTTTGTCGAATAGGTAGCGTAGGTGCATGTTTCGCTGTAAAGAGATGATCCATAATGCTGCCATGAGATTCCTGCGCTACCGTTTCTGTCGAATGGAAGAGAGCCGGTTTGTAACGTTCCGTAAAAACTGTCGAGCGAGCTGTTTCCAAAAGGCAATGCGTATGAGATTCCGATAGCGCGAACATTGCCGGGAGCATCTGAAGCAGGGTTATAGAATGAACCGAAGGGAGGGTTGTCAAGAGCCACGCCAACGCCCCCCATACCTTCGACACGTGCATCCGGCCCGCGGTGCTCGAAACTTCCGAATGCGGAGGATGTGCAGGTGCAAAAGATCATCAGGAAAAACAAAGCAGGTAATCTCATAGTGGAAAACAAATAAGGAGTATAAAAAAAGTAATGTAGTTTATTTTCTTAAAAGAAAGAGGATCATTTCCAGAGAGCTCTTTGTTTTTTTCCCAACTGTTGAGAAATCTGTATGTTTTCGTGTACCTGCGCCCGGTTGGGGGGTAGGTGACTGCGTGGAATAATCTCAAACGATCAAATCAGAGCTGATAAGCACAAGGAGAACAGTTATGAAATCCGGTTTTTTCAAGATCCTGGTCGTATTTTTTCTCACCCTCATGTTCAGCGGCTGTGGATACAACACCATGCAGAAGAACGAGGAAGGCGTCAATAAGGCATGGGGAGACCTGGAATCACAGCTTCAACGAAGGGCCGATCTGGTACCGAACCTTGTTTCAACGGTAAAAGGAGCTGCTGATTTCGAGCAGGAAACCCTTACAGAAGTGATCGAGGCGCGTTCAAAAGCTTCTTCTGTCCAGCTGACCCCCGAAATGCTCAGCGATCCTGCGGCAATGGCTAAATTTCAAAGCGCACAAGGGGAGCTTTCATCCATGCTTTCCCGCCTCATGGTAGTTGTTGAGCGGTATCCCGAACTGAAGGCAAACCAGAATTTCAGGGATCTGCAGAATCAGCTGGAGGGTACGGAAAACAGGATCAGTGTTGCACGTCAGCGGTATAACGCTTCGGTTGAGACATTCAACTATTCGATCAGGATGTTTCCCAACTCGTTGACCAATAGCTTTATTCTCCACCTGAAGCCGAAGGAATATTTCAGGGGCGATGCATCGGCACAGCAAGTGCCACAGGTTGAATTCTAAATGGTGCGCTGTTTTCTGAAAAAAAAGATCCCGCACATAGTGTGCGGCAGTTTGTGTATCATTTTACAGCAGTTGTTTTTTATCCTTGCGCTTCAGGCGGTTGAACTGCCGCCACTAACCGGGAGGGTCAACGACTATGCATCGATGATTTCCCCGGAAGCAGAGCGGGAGATCAATGAGAAGCTTGCCCTGCTTGAAAAAAATGAATCGACGCAAGTTGTGGTTCTCACCGTGGATTCTCTTGAAGGCGAACCGCTCGAAGATTTTTCCATCCGGGTTGCAGAAGCCTGGAAGATGGGGCAGAAAGAGTACGATAACGGCGTGCTGCTGCTCGTTGCAAAAAAGGATCGCAAGGTAAGGATAGACGTTGGGTACGGGCTGGAAGGAGCGCTTACCGATTTAACCGCCGGTCGGATCGTTGACAATGAAATGGTACCGTTATTTGCGAAAGGAAGTTTTGATGAAGGTTTTGTCCGTGGTGTTGACCTGATCATTGCCACCGTAAAGGGCGAATATTCTGCTTTGCAAAAGGAACGCGGCTCCGGGGGTAACGGAGGTGCTTTTCTTCCTGTTCTGATTATCTTGATGCTGATAGTGTACTTTTACAGTCAGATTCCGCGTGGCGGCGGGGGACATGGCTCCGGGCCCTTGATATTCACCGGTGGGCCGGGAGCCGGTGGTTTCTATGGTGGAGGCAGCCGCGGAGGGGGTTTCAGTGGCGGTGGATTCAGCGGAGGAGGCGGCAGTTTCGGTGGCGGCGGAGCTTCAGGGAGCTGGTGACACCCAAAACGCCGGTCAGCTTCTGCAGGTTTTTTGCCGGCAATTCTTTCAGGAAAGACTGAGTTATATGCTACCGGGTTTTTGTGGGCACCTCTCTTTATTTATTCCGCGACTCAATTGTTTCGTTGAGCGGATAGGAGGGAAGTCTGCGCTCCGTTCGCCTTGCACTTGAACCGCTCATGACAATAAATAGAGATGCTTTTATGAAAGATCTTGTTGAAAAATTCCTCTCCGAAGAGGACAAGGCCGCGATCGAGGCGAAGGTTCAGGAGGCAGAAAAACGCACGATCGGAGAGATTGTGGTGATGGTTGTTCCGTTCAGCTACCACTATCCGCTTGCCAACATACTGGGCGGCATGTTGTTCGGTGTTGTTGCCGGAGTATCGGTTGCTTTGATAACAGGTCTGGATACCATGTGGCACTTTTTGGGGTTTTTTGTGCTTTCATTTGTGTTGGGCAACGAAGTTATCAAACGAAGTTTTTTTCTCAAGCGCTTTTTTGTTACCGGTTCCGATATGGAAGAAGAGGTTGAAGAGGCGGCAATAGCGTCTTTTTATAAAAAGGAGATATATGATACCAGGGATCATACGGGAATACTGATCTACATATCCCTGTTTGAACATCGTGTATGGGTACTTGGTGATAAAGGGATCAACGAAAAGGTGGGTAAGTCTGTCTGGCAGGAGATAAGCGGTTTGATAACGGCAGGAATCAGGCAAAAGAGGCAGGTTTCTGCAATCTGCCGGGCTGTCGAGCGTTGTGGGGATATCCTTGAAAAGTATTTCCCCGCTGAACAGGATAATACTAACGAGCTTGATGATTCAGTGATCGTCGGTCATTGAAATGTTTAGAGGTGATGTATGAAGTCGTTGTGTCAGCTTAAACGTAAAGATCTGGAGAAAAGCCTCCGGAACGTGATGAAGGAGGTTGCAAAGCCCAAGTATGTATGCGGGAAATGCGCAAGGGCTTCGAGAGAGAAAAAGCATCTGTGCAAACCGGTAAAGATTGTTCGTGCTTCGACCGGGTGAGAGGCCCGTTTTTTTGCAACAAATAAGATGGCAAAAACCCTCGCTTAAAATTTGCATTGAGTTTATCACATTTGAGATGAAGTTGCTTATCTTTTTACCGTGTACGAAAGCAATCTCCAGCTTTCTGCTCCATTAATTTCGAGAAAGAGAGTTCACTATGATGCACTACAAAAAACTCCTGCCGTTTTTTCTTCTGGTTGTGTGTGTAAGTGTTGCCGCATGCGGCCCGAACGCGGAAGAACTGACGGAAAGCGGCATAGAAAAATTTAAGAACGAGGATTTTGATGGCGCACTTGAAGATTTTAATAAGGCAATAGAAAAAAATCCGAAGTACGCAGAAGCATATCTTAACCGCGGGTTTCTTTACTTGAGTACCGGTGAGCTCCAAGAAGTGCTTGCTAATTTCAACAAAGCCATTGCCTTAGATTCAGCATACGTCGAGGCATACTATAACCGCGGTATTATCTACGGCTATTTTGAAGAGTACGATAAAGCCATGGCTGATTTCAACAAGGTTATAGCATTGAACCCGGAGGATACGGACGCTTATATTAGCCGGGCATTGATTCGCGCAAGGCTCGGTGACGGGGATGGTGAAATTGCTGACTTCAAGATGGCGGCTAAACTCGGTGATCCTGCCATTCGCAACCTGCTTGAGGAGAATGGCATCAACTGGAAGGACGAAGATGTCGAACCTGATGCAATTGAGAAGCAAGGTGAACAGAAAAGGGAATAAAGGGAGAGATTGATTCTTTTCGTCGAAAGTCCGGGCTCGAAAAAGCGCAGGATCGGCGCTATTCTCGCGATGCTGATGCTCCTTGCATCACTTGCATTTCTTCTGAATGATTACCGTCTTTCCGTGTCGGCACCTGGTGATATCCAGCGGGAAAAAAGCTGGGCTCGCTCGGGGGTCATGCCTGATATCATGATCTCCGGCATCGAGGTGCAGCCGCTTGTTCCCTTGGCTGGTGAACCGTTTGCCTTGAATGTTTTCTGCCAGAATATCGGTGTTGTTCGCACCGGATCCTATGGGGTTGACGTTACTGTCAGAGACAGAGATGGAAGAGAGGTCTTTACAGGCCAAGCCGCCCGCAAAAAAGCTCTTGATCCCGGACAGACCGGTGCGGCATTTTCAGCGTCGGTAACACTTGACCCTGTCCCGGACAGGTATACGGTATCGGTAGTGGTAAAACCCGAAAGTTTCGAGGACAGTAATCCGGCGAACAACCGGAGTTCAAAAGTGATCGATGTACTCTGAAAGACAATTTTCATTGTTCAGGCGCCATGGTCTTTTCAGCAGCTGGTCATTTGAGGATTTTCCTGTTGTGGAAATAGTGAAGCCCGCCGCGAATCCTGCAGCCAGAAGCAAGAAGCTGTATCTCCCTCATGGAGTTCCCTTTCGTTTTCCTTGCTCGTCATTACAATTATGGGTACCTCTATAAATTGTCGCGAGCGCCTTGAGTACGAGGCGAACGGAGCGCAGAAACCGGAGTGTACAAGAGAGTACAGGATTTCGAGCACCTCTCAACGATGTATTCAGGTCGCGCAATAAATTATAGAGGCGCCTTTAACAGAGTTTCTCCTTATAAACAGTGACAGAAGAACAAGGAGTTATTCCCCTGCTTCCAACGGATGGGGAAGCAGGAATTGGTATTTGTTTCGAGACATCTCAGTGTGCCGGAAACCGGCCTTGCTGTGACTGATTCCGCGGGTATATTCCCCAGAATTCTATATTGTTATAGTTATTGCGGGAAATGGCAGCGACAGAGATAAAAAAGACGCTGCCGGTTGCACAAAGAAGTAGGTCTGTTGATTTCATGAAAAAAACAGCGTTGTATTCATGGCATCAGGAAGCAGGAGCGAAAATGATCGATTTCTGCGGTTACCTCATGCCGGTTCAGTATTCCGGTATTATTGCGGAGCACAAATGCGTTCGGGCTTCGGCGGGTCTGTTCGATGTTTCCCATATGGGCAACTTTTATGTAAAGGGTTCTCGCTCCCTGGATTTTCTTCAGTTTATGACCACCAATGACGCAGCTTCCTTGAAAAACGATCAGGCCCAGTACACATTGATGCTCTATCCTGACGGCGGTATTGTCGATGACCTTATCATCTACAGGATAGATCATGAAACATGGTTTCTTGTGGTCAATGCAAGCAACATGGAAAAAGATTTCGAGTGGCTCAGAAAAAATATGCAGAAATTTGACGGGGTGTCGATTGAAAACCATACCGAAAGACTCTCGCTGATTGCTTTGCAGGGTCCCAAATCGATGCATATCCTGCAGCGGGTACTTTCTTTTTCGGCATGCGGGCAGCTTTCTTCTTTTCGATTTCTCAGGACAGGCTTTCAGGATACAGAGGTCATGGTTGCCTGTACCGGATACACCGGTGAAAAAGGGGTTGAAATTTCAGTGCCGAACGACCATGCCGTTGAGTTATGGAAGGCTCTCATGGAAAAAGGCGGCGAGTTCGGTATTCAGCCGGTTGGTCTTGGGGCACGAGACACGTTGCGGCTCGAAATGGGATATCCTCTCTATGGTCATGAAATAAGTAGTGAGACAAACCCGATAGAGACACGGCTGAAGTGGGTGACGAAACTCGATAAAGGGGACTTTATCGGCAGAGAAGCCTGCATCGAGACCGATCGTCATCCCGAACGGACCGTCGTCGGGTTTGTTATGGAAGAACGTGCGATTCCTCGTCAGGGATATACGCTGTATGATGCCGCCGAAAATGAAGTCGGAACGGTTTGCAGTGGTACCATGTCGCCAACCTTGCAGAAACCGATAGGTACTGCGGATGTTCTTCACAGTTCCAGGGAACCGGGCGCCGACGTATTCATGAAGGTCAGAAACAAGCAATATCACGGTAAGGTTGTCAGGTTGCCGTTTGTAAAGCAGGAGTGAAAATGAAGGCGCTGGAAAGAAATGACTATTGAATTATTGTTATTGTCAAATGCACTCTCTCATTATTAAATAGTTGATGTCATTTCCAACTTGAACAACGAACAAGGACACCGGGCAGAACAGACACATGGACAAGGATAAGCTGAAAAAAGAGCTTTCGGGGATTGTGCTGTGCATCATCGCCTTTTTTTACATCGGGGCGCTGCTGTTTTATCATCAGGACGACAGAACGGTGCTCGATGGCTTGAAATGGTATGAATTTTTCGGACGCAGCGCCATGGAAGCCGTATCGAGACTGCACAATCCTTTCGGTATATTCGGGGCCCGTCTGGCCGGGCTTTTTATCAGTTCTTTTCTGGGTTATGTTTCTATCATACCCGGTTTTGCGCTTATCTATTGGGGAGTGTCTCTTGTGCGCCACAGGAGTCTCAAACCCCCACTGCTTTTTACACTGTATGCAGTGTTTGTTTCTCTTGTCACTGCCTCGATGTTCGGACTGACTACCGCACCGTTCGGTGATGTCATGTCCGGTGCAATAGGAAGGATGCTGGCAGCGTTTCTTTCAACTGTTATTGGCTATACGGGAGCATGGGTTCTGCTTGGTGCGTTGGGTCTGGCGGCAACGTTTTTCGCGGTAAGGGTTCTTGTTGAAAATCCGGTTGAGCAGCTGCGTGCTGCAATAGCCGGTATCGGGACGCTATTGCAGAGGGTTGTTTCGTCCTTTGCGCGCAAAAGAAAGCAGAAGCCGAAACCTGAACCGGAAGAACCTTTGCAGGGGCTTCCGTTCCCTCCTGATATTCCGGACGAGTCGGCCGCAGCTCCTGTTTCATCGGTTCCTGGTGAAGATGAGCCGGAGATAACCATTCGGGAAGGGGTTCATGAGAAAGAGGCCGACCTCGATAAACGCAAACTGAAAGTAAAGACAAAAGACAGGGTGGCATATCGTTTTCCGTCCGTCGATCTGCTGCGGCATACCCGTGAGGAGGATGATTATGTTGATGAAACACTGCTCGAAGACAGCAAGAACAGGCTGCTTGAAAAGCTTCGGATATACAAGGTGGAAGTTGTGCGGATATCTGCCACCGTCGGCCCGAGGGTAACCCTTTTTGAGCTTGAATTGGCGCCGGATGTCAAGGTAAGCAGGGTGACATCGCTGGAAAATGATCTTGCAATGGCGATGGCTGCAAGAGGTATCCGGATTATTGCCCCCATTCCCGGAAAAAATGCCGTCGGTGTAGAAATTCCTCATGGCAAACCGCGAACCGTATGGATGCGTTCCGTGCTGCAGGTGGAAAAATTCAAGAACAACCGGATGGCTCTTCCGATTGTGTTAGGCAAAACCATTGCAAACGAAGTCTATCTTGAAGATCTTGTTACCATGCCCCACCTGCTGATTGCAGGCGCAACCGGCGCAGGCAAGTCTGTCGGGATCAACGTCATGCTGACCAGTCTTCTGTATGCATGCAGCCCGGACAGGGTGAAATTCGTCCTGATCGATCCCAAGCGTGTCGAGTTGTTGCATTACCAGAATCTGAAAAATCATTTTCTTGTCAAGTTTCATGGTCTTGACGAGCAGATTATCACCGATCCGGCAAAAGCTGTTTACGCGCTGAGGTCGGTTGAAAAAGAGATGGAGCAGCGTTACGATCTGCTTGAAAAGGCAGGAGTTCGTAACATTGCCGATTTCAACCGCAAACAGCCTGACGAAGCGCTGCCCTATCTCGTTGTGGTTGTCGATGAATTGGCAGATCTCATGATTACCGCCGGCAGGGACGTCGAAGAACCTATCACGCGGCTTGCACAGCTTTCGAGGGCGGTCGGCATTCACCTTATCGTTGCGACACAAAGGCCTTCGGTGGACATTATAACGGGCGTCATCAAGGCAAATTTCCCGGCAAGGATCGCTTTTCAGGTTGCAAGCAAGGTCGATTCCCGTACCATACTTGACGGGTCAGGTGCGGAGCAGCTCCTTGGCAACGGCGATATGCTTTACCAGCCTACGTCACAGCCCAAACCTGAACGCATTCAATGTCCGTATATCTCTTCGGCGGAAGTGGAGGCTATTACCTCGTTTATCGGCAAACAGGACGGCTTGAAAAACTTCTACCATCTCCCGCAGCCTGATGTCAGGGAAAAAGGGAGCGGTTCACAAAACGGCGGGTATCAGGAAAAGGAGGGAAGGGACGCGATGTTTGAGGAAGCTGCACACCTGGTGGTGATGCACCAGCAGGGGAGCGTTTCTCTGCTGCAGCGACGTCTTAAACTGGGCTTCAGCAGAGCCGCCCGGATTATGGATCAGCTTGAAGCCTCCGGCATCGTTGGCCCTGCCGATGGAAGCAAGGCTCGTGACGTTTTGGTTGAAAGCCACGATGCGCTTGATCTGCTGTTGAGAAACCTGGACTGAAAAAACAAACCATTTTGTTTTTTGCCCGTGACATTTCATATTAGGTCATGCGGTGTCATACCCATGAATTTTTTTCGTACACCAAAAGAAACATTATGAATATCACTAAAGATTATCTGGCTGATACCGACCCGCTGTATGACAAGGTCATCAAGGCACTTGAGGATGTCCGTCCTTACCTTCAGGCTGATGGCGGAGATTGCCAGCTTGTCGGCATAACCAAAGATATGGTTGTCGATGTCAAGCTGCTGGGCGCTTGTGGTTCCTGCCCGATGAGCACGCTCACACTCCGCGCCGGAGTGGAGCAGGCTGTCAAAAGAGCTGTTCCTGAAATTGCAAGGGTGGAGTCGGTTTAACCTGATAAAAGAACAGCACTATGCAAAAAACCGGCTTTCAGGCCGGTTTTTTGCTGTAAGTGAAAACTGCTTCTTGCACTGCTGTTGTCAGTTCCGGTGTGCGCACGCAGCAGCATTGCGGATGGATATTTGCCTGGCAACCTCACAGGCTGACGATTCAATTGCCCTGGCTGCCTCGCTGTCCGGAAGCTCTACAACGACAGGCGTGCCGCTATCTCCTCCTTCCCTGACAACGCCGCCGATCGGGATAGAGCCAAGCAGTGTCATGCCCTGGGCTTTGGCGAACTTTTCACCTCCTCCCTTGCCGAATATATAGTCCTTTGAACCGTCCGGCAGAAGGTAATAGCTCATGTTCTCTATGAGACCCAGCAGAGGGACATTGACCTTTCTGAACATGGTGACGGCTTTTGCCACATCGGAAAGAGCAACGTCCTGGGGTGTTGTGACAATAACCGCCCCGCTGACCGGAAGCATCTGGACAAGTGTCAGCTGAATATCGCCTGTTCCGGGCGGAAGGTCAAAAATGAGGTAGTCAAGCTCTCCCCAGTCAACATCCGTAACAAACTGTTTTATGGCGGAAGAGGCCATGGGGCCCCGCCAGATAACGGGATTGTCGCTTTCGATAAGAAAACCGATCGACATGAGCTTCACACCGTATCTCTCAATTGGTACGATGGTTTTGTTGACTATTTCCGGACGCTTGTTTTCAAGCCCGAACATTGTCGGGATGCTCGGACCGTAGAGGTCCGCATCGATCAGGCCGACTTTCGCACCTGTCCGTGCAAGACTGACGGCAAGGTTTACTGCAACGGTTGATTTGCCGACTCCACCTTTGCCCGACCCTACGGCAATGATATTTCTGACCTTCGGCAAAGGGTCGGCTTTTTCTCCGTGATGACCGCAGCTTGCGCTCGAAGTGACTTTTGCCGGAAGGCTTATGGTGATTTCACCCGCTTCAGGCAGCCTCTCACGTATGACGGAAGTGCAGGCATTTCGGAAATGATCCTTCATCGGACAGGCAGGTGTGGTGAGCTCGATACTGAAGAAAATGTTGTTTTTTTCATCGATACGGATGTCCTTGATCATATTCAAGGAAACCAGATCCTTGTTCAGGTCGGGGTCCATGACGTTTTCAAGCGCTTCGAGTATCTGCTTCTGGGTGATTGCTGGCATAACGAATTGTTTGTTTTTTATAGTGTTTCGGAAAAAATCAATATAAGAGCCCTTCACCTAAATTGAATGATTATTCGCATCCTGTAATTTTCAAAAATGCAGCATGCAAAAATCATAAACAAAAAAGCCGGAATTCACCGTCGGTATCGGTTTTTCGGCTTGATACCCCGGCTTGTCGAGGTGAACGGGAAAATGTAAAACGCTTGACGTATGCTTTATTTAAGCTTAAATCGCAATGATAGAGGAACTCCGGTAAAATCGAACGCCTGCCGCAGGCGCTTCTCAAGAAATCGTTTATAATTGCTGAGAACAAGCTCGGGGTTGTTACAGAAAAATGCAAACACCGGGTAAGGAGCGCCGATCTGGGTCATATATTTAATTTTCAGCTCACGGCCTGACTTTGAAGAGGGGGGAGCTTCTGAGAGCACATCCTGCAGGAATCTGTTGAGCCCGCTCGTACTGATTTTCCTTTGTCGGTTCCGGGATATTTCATATGCAGTATCAATTGCTTTATAGAGGTTCTTTTTGGTGAGAGCGGAGATGAAGTGCACTGGAATCCAGGAAAGATTGCCGATCTGGTCATAAATGCCGTCGCTGTACTTTTTGCTGGTTTTCGAATCTTTCTCGATAAGATCCCATTTGTTGATCAGAATAAGGACACCTTTCTTTTTCTCTACAGCCATCTGTACGATCTTGATGTCCTGTTTTTCGAGGCCTTGTTCAGCGTCGATCAGCAACAGTGCGACATCGCAGCGCTCTATGGACTTTTCTGTTCGTAACGAGCTGTAAAACTCGATGCCTCTGTCGATCTTTGTGCGTTTTCGCAGTCCTGCGGTGTCGATCAGCAGAAAATCCTTGCCATTGCGTCTGAACCTGCTGTCGATAGCGTCTCTTGTTGTTCCGGGAGTGCTTGAAACAATATGCCGATTACTACCGAGAAGAGCGTTGACGAAACTGGATTTCCCGACATTGGGCCGTCCGATAATTGCGAGTCCGGTTATCGTGTCATCTTTCTCTTCATCACTTTCTTCAGGAAAAGAGGCAACAACCTCGTCGAGCAGATCTGCTACCCCTGTTCCTTCCCGGGCAGATATAAACCAGGGTTCGGTGAATCCTGTCCGGCGGAACTCCTCTCCCTCAAAAACGAGTTGACGGCTTTCAACCTTGTTTACTGCCAGGTATACGGGTTTATTCTGGAAATTCTTTTTAAGCATCTTGCTCATATCGAGGTCGAGATAGGTCAGGCCCGAGCGAACGTCAACCAGAAAGAGGATGACGTCAGCTTCATGTATGGCGGTGAGCGTCTGTTCAAGCATGGCGGCGCTGATAGTGTCTTTGTCATGACAGTACCCGCCGGTATCCATTACCATGAACTTTCTGCCCTGCCAGTCCGCCGGAGCGATATGACGGTCCCTTGTGACTCCGGGCGTGCTGTCGGTAATCGCGCTTTTGCTCCGTGTAATACGGTTGAAAAGGGTTGATTTTCCGACATTGGGCCGGCCGACAAGAGCTACAAGAGGTTTCATCGCTAGTATCTGAAGTCAAAATTCAAAGGTGAAAAGTCGAAACCGGCTGCTTGACGGAAACTGCCGACTAATTTAGCAAGGTATAATGTTTGTAGAATTATTTGAAATAAATTACATTGCCGGACAGAATTTTTTGGCAATGTTCTCTTTAAACAAGGTACAGGAATGAGTAAGACGATTGGTTTCAAGACATATTCAGCCAAACCGGGAGAGGTAGAGCGCAAATGGTATGTCGTTGATGCGGAAGGCAAGGTGCTCGGCCGTCTTGCCAGTGAAATTGCAAAGATACTCCGGGGGAAGCACAAGCCGCAGTTTACCCCGCATATTGACACAGGCGATTTCGTTATTGTAACGAACGCCGGGAAGGTCGGTCTCAGCGGCAGGAAGATAGACCAGAAAACCTACTTTTCGCATTCGAATTACCCCGGCGGTGTAAAGGTTGAGGACGTCAAGGAGCTTCTCCGGAAAAACCCTGAAAAAGTGATCGAGAAAGCTGTGTGGGGGATGCTGCCTCACAACAACCTCGGAAGAGCACTTTTCAAGAAGCTCAAGGTATATGCTGGTCCCGAGCATCCGCATGCTGCCCAGTGTCCTGTTGAAATGAAGGTTAACCAATAATAAAACTAATGGCGATGAAAGAGGTTATCAATGCAGTGGGCCGCAGAAAAACTTCGGTGGCAAGGGTTTTTCTTGTTCCGGGTAAGGGGAAGGTAACGGTCAACAAGCGGCCTGTTGATGAGTATTTCAGGGATGAATACAAAAGGAGTGAGGCGCTCAAGCCCCTGGCGCTCTCCGGAAAACAGGACGAGTTTGATATAAAAATCAGTGTACATGGAGGGGGTATCAGCGGTCAGGCAGGAGCGGTAAGCCTTGCTGTTGCAAGAGCTCTTGTGGAGATCGACGGTGAGAACCGTTTGTTGTTCCGCAAGGACAGACTGATGACAAGAGATCCGCGTATGGTTGAGAGGAAGAAATACGGCCAGAAAAAAGCCCGTAAGAGATTCCAGTTCTCCAAACGTTAAGGTTCTTTATTACATATACATGACTTATCAACAACGCATATCCTGCTAACCCGTTTTTGCGGGTGACGTTGTGCGGTGGTGTCCGGTGCTGATGTGCCGGATTCCGTGCGATATATGCAGGATAGAGGAAAAACTGTTACAGCTATGCAGACAGAGACAACATCAAGATTCCAGCTTGAAGACATGCTGCGTTCCGGTGTGCATTTCGGTCACCTGGCCCGCCGCTGGTGCCCCAAGATGAGGCCGTATATCTTCATGGAGAAGAACGGCGTGCACATCATCGATCTCAAAAAAACCCTGGTAATGGCTGAAGAGGCAATGAAAGCCATTGAGGCGATTGCCCTGACAGGGAAAGAGATCATGTTTGTAGGAACCAAAAAGCAGGCCAAATCGATTATTGCCGAAGAAGCCGAGCGGGCGGGCATGCCTTATGTATCCGAGAGATGGCTTGGAGGCATGCTTACCAATTTCTCGACGATCCGTCAGAGCATTCGCAGGATGAATGCAATCGACAGGATGGAGACCGACGGTACGTTCGATATGATTACCAAGAAAGAGCGGCTGATGCTGATGCGAGAAAAAGAGAAGCTCGTGAGGATACTTGGCGGTATAGCTGAAATGACCAGGCTGCCGGCGGCGCTTTTTGTGGTTGACATTAAAAAAGAGCATATAGCGGTAAGAGAAGCCCGGTCGCTCGGCATACCGATTTTTGCTCTTGTCGATACCAACTGCGATCCCGGTGAAGTCGATTTCGTGATTCCAGCAAACGATGATGCAATCCGTTCCATTGAGCTGATGGTGAAAGGTGTTGCCGATGCCATTGTCAGCGCCCGTCAGCAATCTGCTGAAGAGGCTGCTATGGCAGAAGCTGAAGAAGCTGCAGAAAATGACGGTGAAGAAGCGGGTCAGGAAGAAAGTGCCCAGGATTAACAAATACTTTACTACGTAAACCATATTGGAAGTTGCAATGAGTCAGATATCTGCAAAAACGGTTAAGGAGTTGCGAGATAAAACCGGCGTCGGTATGATGGACTGCAAAAAAGCCTTGGATGAAACCGGAGGCGATATGCAGAAAGCCATGGAGTATCTCCGTAAAAAGGGAGCGGCACTTGCTGCAAAACGTGCAGGGCGTGAGGCAAGGGAAGGTGTTATCGTCGTAAAAATCAATGATGCTGCTGATACCGGTGTTATTCTCGAATTGAACTGTGAGACCGATTTCGTGGCAAGGGGAGGTGATTTTACAGGTTTCGCCGAGGCCGTTGCACAGACTGCGCTCGAGGGGGGTATCGATTCGGCTGAACGCATGATGAGCGTTTCACTGGGGAATGCTTATGGGGATGAGTCGGTTGAGGATGCCATCAAGACCATGACCGGTAAGCTTGGTGAAAAAATCGAGCTCAAGCGCTTGGGGTATCTCAGGACGGATGCGGGTCTTGTGGCCGGTTATGTGCACCCCGGCTCAAAACTTGGATCCATGGTTGAGATTACCGGCGGGAATACACCGGAATCCGTTGTTTTTGCAAAAGATATCGCCATGCAGGTGGCTGCCGCTTCACCGATTGTCGTTGAGCGCTCGAACGTTCCTGCCGAGTATATTGAGAAAGAGAAGGAAATCTACCGGCAGCAGGCTTTGGGTCAGGGGAAGCCTGAACAGTTCGTTGATAAGATTGTGACCGGGCGCCTGGAGAAATATTACCAGGAGGTGGTGCTGCTCGAGCAGTCGTTTATCAAGGACAGCAGCGCCAAGGTGCAGGATGTGCTGAAAGACTTTACGAAACAGCACAATATGCAAATGACGATAAACGGTTTTATCCGGTATCAGTTGGGTGAGTAAATAGAAAAGCCTCGTTTTATACGGGGCTTTTTTTTGGCACACAATATCCTGGAGATGCACTCATGTTACAGTACAAACGTATTCTGCTTAAATTAAGCGGAGAATCCCTGGCCGGGGAAGAGGGTTACGGTATCGATGCCCGCATGGTGGACCGCTATGCGGAAGAAGTTAAAGGGGCGCTTGACCTTGGTGCTGAAATTGCACTGGTAATCGGCGGCGGCAATATTTTTCGCGGTCTGTCTTCGGCCGCGGCAAATATGGACCGTGTCCAGGCCGATCACATGGGTATGCTTGCAACCGTCATAAACTCTCTGGCCTTTCAGGATGCGCTTGAAAGAAAAGGTGTTTTTACTCGACTTATGAGTGCGATCAAGATGGAACAGGTTGCCGAGCAGTTTATACGCAGGCGGGCAATACGCCACCTCGAAAAGGGAAGAGTGGTTATCTTCGGTGCCGGTACGGGCAATCCATATTTCACCACCGATACTGCAGCCTCGCTTCGTGCAGTCGAGATCGAGGCTGATGTCATTGTTAAAGGGACTCGTGTTGATGGCGTCTACAGCTCTGACCCCGAGAAAAACCCGGCAGCTGAAATGTACAGGAATATTTCATATATCGACGTGCTGAAAAAGAATCTCAGGGTTATGGATCTGACAGCCATTACTCTTTGCAGGGAAAATCTTCTTCCCATTGTTGTCATGAACATGAATGTAGAGGGTAACCTGGTCAGGCTGCTGGGGGGTGAAACAGTCGGAACGCTTGTGAATCAGGGTGGCGAGGGGTAGATACAAGGCAAAGAATAAACAACTCAACAACTCAACGATTCAACACTGCTATCTTCGGCACTGCCAACTGGCTCTTGGTTCTCAGGAGTGGAAAATCTGATCGAGGGTTTCCCGAATTGTCTGGCTGTCAAAGCCCCTGTTCATCAGAAAAGCATGCAGTTTTTTCCGGCGGTAACGCTCATCTCCCTTGATAAACGGCAGTTTCTTCAGAGCAGCGTCCAGACAATGGGTTGAACTGTCATACTCGTTAAGAACCTCGTCGATAACCTCTTCCGCTATGCCTTTCTGCAGTAACTCGTATCTGAGCTTGTAGCGTCCCAAGGGTTTTTTTCTCGACCTGCTTCCGACATAGTTCATGGCAAACGATCTGTCGTCAAGCAGGCCAAGCTCGTCGAGCCTGTTGAGGACTGTCTCGATAGCTTCCTGATTGAACTGTTTGCGTTCAAGTTTTACGATGATTTCTTTGCGCGAATGTTCACGGTTCCCGAGGTAACGGATGGCAAGATCGAACGCCTCTTTGTCTGTGTTCTCAATCATGATGAATCGCCTGTTAGGAGCCGGGAGCGGTGCTTCAATGACTAATGACAAATTACTAATGAATAATGCTATTTCTCAAAAACTATCTTCTCCCACTAATCACACCATTCACCAATCATCTAAAAGGCACCGCTATTAATTTGCTGTGCACCATGATTACTTCGTTGATCGGTGCTCGAAATCATGTACTACGTGTACACTCCGGTTTCTGCGCTCCGTTCGCCTCGTACTCAAGGCGCTCGCGACAATTTACAGAGGTGCCCTAAAGTAACAACAATCGGAAAAATAATGGAACTGCGGAGGTGGGCGGTTTTCAGGGTTTCAGGTTTTTACTATATTCAAAGCCTTACATATCAATATCTTTTGGCAGCTTGCTCCTCTGCGGACATTAGACGTTTTTTGTATGAAAAACCTTTGGGAAGAAACCGGATTCAAAACAACGGTTGATGCGCTGGAAGCGGGTACCCAGCTGCCCCGGGAACTTGCTGAACTGGTCTATTCGTCCCGTTTGCTCGGCAGGGAAAGCAAACTTGTGATGCATGGAGGAGGCAATACGTCTGTAAAAAGCCAGCTTACCGATGTCATCGGAAACAAGGTAAACGTACTTTTTATCAAAGGCAGCGGGGTTGATCTTTCCGACGTTACCGCATATGATTTTACGCCTGTCAGGATTGAGCCTCTCCAGAAGCTGTTACAGATGATTCTGGCAGGGGAGCATCTTACCGATGAAGATCTCAAGAAATTTTCAAACCGGGAACTGAAAAACTTTCTTTTCCTCAACCTCTTCAGCCTGACCGATCATATGGTGAGAAACGGGCTGACGCCTTCAATCGAGACGTTGCTGCATGCTTTTCTCTCCCATAAATATATCTATCACACCCATTCCCAGGCACTGCTGATGCTGACCAATCAGCCTGACGGAGAGAAGCTCAGTAGAGAGGTGTTTGGCGACAGGTTCGGGATTGTTCCGTATATGAGGCCCGGTCTCGAACTGGCTCGTTCGGCTGAACAGATCTATGCGACAAACAGAAACGTGGAAGGTCTTGTGCTGCTGAAACACGGATTGGTGACATTTGGGGAGACATCCAGGGAAGCATACGATCTTATGATAGGAGCGGTTTCAGAGCTGGAAGAAAGAATTGAACAGGCAGGAAGAAAAGCGTTCCCTTCGGTCGATGTGCCCGCAAACCTTCTTTCGGTAGAGGAGGTTGCTCCTGTAATCAGGGGAGCGTGTGTCATCGAAAAAACTCCTGACAGCCGTGACTACGAAAGCTTTATTCTTGATTTTCGAACGTCACCGGAGATCATGGAATACGTTAACAGCGATGAGCTTGCATCTATAGCTCGTAAGGGTACCATGACTCCGGATTTCATTATCCGTACGAAAAATCTCCCACTGATTCTCCCTGTTCCCGATGCTGCGGACCCGAAAAGGTTCAGGCAGGGGGTCAAAGATGCGGTTGAAGCGTATAAAAAAGAGTATACAGCATATTTCCAGCGACAGCACGCTGAATTCGGCATTGACGTTGAAATGCTGGATCCGTTACCGAGAGTTGTGCTTGTTCCCGGTCTCGGCTTGTTCGGACTTGGCAAAACGCTCAGGGACGCATGTGTTACTGCCGATATTGCCACGAGCACGGCCGAAGCTGTACTTCAGGCGGAATCGATCGGCTGTTTCGAATCGATCAATGAGCATGAGGTATTCGGTATAGAGTATTGGGACATGGAGCAAGCCAAGGTGAAGAAGGTGCAGCATGATGTTTTTGCCGGAAAGGTTGTCATGGTGACCGGAGCCGCAGGGGCTATCGGGTTTGCCACGGCCAAGGCGTTCGGTGAGAGAGGTGCGGAAGTTGCGGTTCTCGATCTTGACAAAGAAAGTATCGAAGAGGCAAAGGAAAATCTTGGGCCGGACACGCTGGCTGTTGTCTGCGACGTTACCGATCGTTCTTCCGTATCGGAGGCGTTCAGGAAAATCTGCCGGAAATTCGGAGGGATCGATATCGTTGTATCCAACGTGGGAGCAGCGCTGCAGGGCAGAATAGGAGAAGTTTCCGATGAGGTATTGCGAAAAAGTTTTGAACTCAATTTTTTCTCTCACCAGGCGATTTCCCAGGAAGCCGTGAAGATTATGAAACTGCAGGGAACAGGTGGAAATCTGCTTTACAACGTTTCAAAACAGGCGGTTAATCCTGGACCTGATTTCGGGCCATATGGTTTGCCCAAGGCTGCGACACTGTTTCTTGTCCGCCAGTATGCCCTTGACCACGGTCGTGACGGTATCCGGGCGAACGGCATCAATGCCGACAGAATTCGTAGCGGGCTTCTGAACGAGGAGATGATTGCATCACGCTCGAAGGCAAGAGGGCTCAGTGCCCGGGAGTACATGGCGGGTAACCTTCTCAAGCTTGAGGTAACGGCTGAAGATGTCGCCGATGCATTTGTTCATCTTGCGCTCGAAAAGAAAACGACGGGTTCGATTACTACCGTAGACGGCGGCAACATTGCAGCCGCACTCAGGTAAAAAGTATCATCTATTATCAAAACGCATAAAGGGAGCATAACTATGCCGGAAGCAGATCAGGTAAAACAGGAAAAAAATTATCATACCGATGTGGCGGTCGATACGCACGGTTTTTTTCTTAAGGGAGCAAGTGCGCTGGACTGGGGCATGAAAAACCGTTTATCCAGGATATTCAGGCCTGACACGGGAAAAACCGTTATGTTTGCAATCGACCACGGTTATTTTCAGGGACCGACAACAGGGCTCGAAAGAGTTGACCTAAACATCGTTCCGCTTATGCAATATTCGGATGCCATCATGCTTACAAGAGGTATCCTGCGGACAACGGTTCCTCCAACACTGACCAAAGCTGTGGTCATGCGTAGCAGTGGGGGCCCAAGCATTCTCAAAGAGCTTTCCGACGAACAGATAGCGGTCGATATTGATGATGCCATCCGGATGAACGTTGCTGCCATTACTCTTCAGGTATTTGTAGGCGGTGAATATGAAACCCGTTCGATTCACAACATGACCAAGCTCGTTGACTGGGGTTATCGTTACGGTATTCCGGTTATGGCTGTCACCGCCGTTGGAAAAGACATGGTACGCGATGCAAAATATTTCCGTCTGGCATGCAGAATTTGCGCGGAACTTGGTGCACAAATAGTAAAGACCTACTACGTTCCCGAAGATTTCGATACCGTGGTTGCATCCTGTCCGGTGCCGATTGTTATGGCGGGCGGGAAAAAAATCCCCGAGCTTGACGCGCTTACCATGTCCTACAAAGCCATTCAAGAAGGCGCGGCAGGGGTCGATATGGGAAGAAATATTTTCCAGAGCGAAGCGCCGGTTGCAATGATGAAAGCTGTAAACCGGATCGTTCATGAGAATGTGACTCCCGAAACAGCATATGACTATTTCAACAGCATCAAGGCTGAAGGGTAGAGGGAGACTGAGTTACTTATTATGAATGCAGAGGAGATAAAAGGTTTTTTTGCAGAGCGGAATCAGCTCAACATGGATGATTACCTTGAACTCGAGTACTATCTTGAGTGTGTGGGTGATATCAAAGCCTCGTTGGCTCATTTTTGCAGTGAGCAGTCGACTGCACAGTGGAGCAGAATTGGTTTTGACGAGGACTTCAGAAAGTCTTATGGCGCAAAAGTAATCAACTGGCGGATGTTGGAGGAGCTAACGGAGCTTAGCTACCCGGTAGAACATGCTGCAGAGGGGAAGATTCATGCATGTCGGGTTACTATAGCTCATCCTCATGGGAATTTCGGCCCGAAGCTGCCTAATCTCATCACGGCTGTGTGCGGCGAGGGCACGTACTTTACTCCAGGGATTCCGCTTGTAAAGCTACTCGATATCTCATTTCCTGAAAACTATCTTGCCAAATTCGAGGGTCCGAAATTCGGTATCGAAGGTATTCGTGAGATGCTTGGAGCATATGATCGACCGATTTTTTTCGGGGTTGTCAAACCCAATATCGGTCTTCAACCCGAGCACTTTGCTGAATTAGCCTATCAAAGCTGGCTGGGCGGGCTTGATATTGCAAAAGACGATGAGATGCTGGCCGATGTCGAGTGGTCCACTACGAAAGAGCGCACAGAGCTTCTGGGAAGGGCACGGATAAAGGCTGAAGAACTGACAGGGGATAAAAAGATCTACCTTGCCAACATTACCGACGAGGTTGACAACATGATCAAGCAGCATGACGTAGCCGTGGCGAACGGTGCAAACGCGCTGCTGCTGAACACCATGCCTGTCGGGTTGAGCGCAGTGCGCATGCTTCGCAAGCACACAAAGGTTCCGTTGATAGGGCATTTCCCTTTTATTGCTGCGTTTTCCCGCCTTGAGAAATATGGTGTTCATACAAAAGTTATCACAAAGCTGCAGCGTCTTGCCGGACTCGATGCTGTTATCATGCCCGGTTTCGGAAACCGTATGATGACCCCCGAGCAGGAGGTTCGTGAAAATATCGAGGTGTGCATGAACGACATGGGCAAGCTGAAGCGTTCGCTCCCTGTTCCGGGGGGAAGCGATTCGGCATTGACACTGGAGAGCGTTTACAGGAAGGTTGGCAGTGTTGATTTTGGATTTGTACCCGGAAGAGGCATTTTCGGCCATCCAATGGGCCCGAAGGCAGGGGCATCAAGCATTCGCCAGGCATGGGACGCTATAGAAAAAGGTCAGTCTCTCGATTCCTATGCCGAAACCCATCCTGAACTCATGGCGATGCTTGACAAATAAAGAGTCAAAAGTCAAAAATAAAAAGTCAAAAAACCAGCATGATCGTTCCGGATGGTGTGTGTTGCTTCTGAGTTCAGACTTTTGACCTTTGCCTTTTCACTTTTGACTTTATTTTTGTGGGTAAACTCGACGAAAAAGTTGCAATCATTACCGGCTCAACCAGAGGGATCGGTAAAGCTATAGCGAAAGCTTTTGTACAGGAGGGTGCGAAAGTTGTCATAACGTCGAGTAACAAAGACAATGTCGCTGCGGCTCTTGACGATTTTCCCGGAGAGCGTGCTTTCGGCCATGTCTGCGATGTGTCGGACTATACCGAAATGGAAAAACTTGTGGCGACCGCGGTTGAACGATTCGGTAGGCTTGACGTTTTCATCAATAATGCAGGGATATCCGATACATTCTACAATATTACCAATGGCGATCCTCAGGAATGGGGGCGGGTTATCGATATTAACCTGAAGGGCACGTATTATGGTACCAGGGCGGCACTGAACTATTTCCTTGAAACCGGTCACTCGGGAAAAATTATCAATATGGCCGGTTCAGGCACGGATAAAAAATCAAATACTCCCTACATCAGCGCCTATGGTTCGTCAAAAGCAGCCATAGCAAGGTTCACATTTGCGGTTGCTGAAGAATACAAGAACACTGATGTATCCATCATGCTGCTGCATCCGGGGCTGGTTCGTACCGACATGACAAGCGGTGCACAATCAACGCCTGAGATGAAACGCCAGCAGCAAACGTTTCGGACCATAATCGATATTTTCGCCCAACCGCCATCTGTGGCAGCGTCGCTTGCAGTGAAAATGGTTCAGGAAAAAGGGGGTTGTAAAACCGGCGACTACCTGTCGGCACTTGACAGAAAACGCAGAAAATGGCTGTTGTTTACCTATCCGTTTCGTAAACTGTTGCGTAAAATAGATCGAAAGAACTATTAGCCGAGAGGGAATAGGTCGCAGGTAATGGGAAGTAAGAAGCAAAAATCAACAGCATTCCGGCTTCTGACTTCCGGCTTCTCTTTCGTGGTTTCTTGAACGAAATGGTACCATTCATCGGAAAAAGGAGAAAAGATTGTGTTAAGGGTTAAAGGATATGGCGCATGCCTTCCTCTCTTTCTATGCTTCGTGCTTTTCTTGCAAGGCTGCTACTCCTTTTCGGGAGCATCTCTGCCTCCGTATATTAAAACCGTTGCCGTTCCGCCTTTCAAAGAAGAGTCCGGAGCCGGTGTGGCTCAACTCGGTCCCGAGTTTACGGAAAAACTGATCGATGCTATTGAATCACAAAGTTCCTTGAACATCGAATCCGATATCAGCCGGGCAGATGCTCTGGTTGAAGCGGCAATAGTATCTTTCAGTGACGAGCCCAGCCAGATCGGCAGTGAAACCGAGCGTGCGATAACCAACAGGATTACGATTGTTGTCCGTGCCTCGTTTACCGACAGGGTACAAAACAAAGCGTTTTTTACCCGAACATTCTTTAACGGTTTTGAAGATTACAACGTCGGCGATTTTGTCGGCCAGGAGGAAGCAATCGACACGGCCGTCGATGAGATTGTCGACGAGCTGTTTAACCGTATGATCTCCAACTGGTAGGATGAGACCGCAGGGATGAAACAAAATGTCATCTGTATTACGGGAAGCACGGATGGAATCGGGCGTGCTGCAGCCCTGCAACTGGCGCAAACCGGTGCGATGGTTATTCTGCACGGCAGAAGCGCTGAGCGGCTTGAAGCGGTAGAACAAGAGATAGCGGAAAATGCCGGAAGCGGCAGCCCCGGCTCGATACAAGCCGATTTCAGCTCTCTCGATCAGGTTACGGTTATGGCAGAAAGGCTTTTGGCAGACCAGCAGCAGATAGATGTGCTCATTAATAATGCCGGCCTTTACAGGGATCGGAAAAAGTTGACGGTCGATGGCTTTGAGACAACCTTTGCCGTGAACTATCTTGCCCATTTTCACCTGACTCTTTTACTGGAGCCTCTTCTCATTAAAAGCAAGGCCCGTATTATCAACGTCAGTTCAGTCGATCATTTCAGTGCCGGATTCGAGGTCGGCAATATGCAGGGAGAGCTGCAGTATACGGGTTATGATGCCTACGCTTTCAGCAA
The DNA here is from genome assembly GCA_022360275.1 of Chlorobiales bacterium. Classification (GTDB taxonomy): domain Bacteria; phylum Bacteroidota; class Chlorobiia; order Chlorobiales; family Chlorobiaceae; genus Prosthecochloris. Next base: position 6,197 of record JAKSDC010000156.1, on the reverse strand, counting down.
GCTTTGTAATGTCATGTTCACGCTCGAACATGCTGTGCGGCTTAAGGGGACAGGGGTTACCGTCAATACCCTCGATCCCGGCGTACTGGCCACAAAACTGCTCCATGCAGGATGGTCGCTTTCCGGGCAGGATCCGGCATACGGGGGAGACACGCTGGCATGGCTCGCTCTCTCCCAGGAGGTTGCGGCGGTGACCGGCCGTTACTTTGAAAACAACCGTCCGGCTCGATGCTCCGCACTTGCAAAGGATCCGCAGCTGCGCCGCCAGCTCTGGGATATCAGCAAAGCGATTGTCGAGGCGCATAGCACTTAGCACTTTAGCACCATCATTCCATGACAACATCGGCATCGGCTCCTATCGGCATATTTGATTCAGGTATTGGAGGGCTTACGGTGGTCAAAGCGATACAGTCGCTTTTGCCGTCCGAACGTATTCTCTATTTTGGTGACACGGCCCGTGTGCCCTATGGTTCAAAATCGCAGGTCACAATTCGCAAGTACGCGCAGGATGATGCGGGTATTCTGATGAAATATCAACCCAAGATGATTATCGTCGCCTGCAATACCGTTTCGGCGCTTGCTTTCGATGTTGTTGAGCAGATCGGGAAAGGACTGCCTGTACTGGGGGTTCTGGAAGCCGGTGCGGAGCTGGCTGTGCAGCATTCCCGTAACGCTCGTATCGGTGTCATAGGAACCAGCGCAACGATCGCTTCGAATGCCTATTCGTTCGCTATCAATGCCATTGATCCGGATGTCGAGGTTTTTTCTTCGGCATGCCCGTTGTTTGTTCCGCTTGCTGAAGAGGGTTACGCCGATCATCCTGCGGCAAGCATGGTAGCGCAGGAGTATCTGGAAAAATTGCTGGAACAGGACATCGATACCCTCGTTCTCGGTTGCACGCACTATCCTATACTCAAACATATGATCAAAAAGATCGCCGGACCGGATATCATTATTATAGATTCTGCAGAATCGATCGCGTTAAAAGCAAGGGAGGTACTGGCTGAATATGACCGGCTCAATGATTCGGGTGATGCGGCTTTTCCTCACCTGCTCGTCAGCGACCTTCCCCAGAAATTCAAGGCACTGTGCGAGTTGTTTCTTGGTCAGGAGATCCCGGATGTGGAGCTGGTGGAGGTGTAGAATGACTAATGACGATTGGGAAGGGAATGATTTGAAGTCAAAAGGCAAAAGTCAAAAGGCAAAGTAGGAGTAAGGAGTGGCAGCGTTGCTGCAGGAGTAAGGAGCCAGGAGCGGTGCTCAATGACTAATGACAAATTACTAATGAATAATGCTATTTCTCAAGAACTATCTTCTCCTTAGCACTTCCTAAACGTTGAACCGGAAAACAATCACGTCGCCGTCACGGACAACGTATTCCTTGCCTTCCGAGCGCATTTTTCCGGCCTCTTTCGCTTTCTGTTCCGAACCGCAGGCAATCATATCTTCATAGGAAATCACCTCGGCACGGATAAAACCTTTTTCGAAATCGGTATGGATCGTGCCGGCTGCTTCGGGGGCGGTGGAGCCTTTGCGAAGGGTCCAGGCATGTACTTCTTTTTCACCTGCAGTAAAATAAGTATGCAGGCCGAGCAAATCATAGGCTGTCTGAATGATGCGGTCGAGGCCGGACATTTCCAGACCGAGACTTTCAAGAAACTCAGGACGGTCCTCTTCGGACAGTTCGGCGATTTCCGCTTCGGTTTTAGCGCTGATAATCAACATTTTTGCGCCTTCTTCTGCGGCAATTTCCGCTACCTTGGAGGTAAAGCTGTTTCCATCGGGAAGATCGCTGTCGGACACATTGGCCGCGTACAGGACAGGTTTAGCCGATAGCAGGAAAAACTGTTTTCCGAGAAGTTTTTCCTTTTCGGTTTCAAGCAGCGTGCGGGCGGGTATGCCTTCTCCAAGGCCTTTGACAAGCTTTTCTGCAAGAGCGACTGCCGGCAGCAGCTCTTTTTCCTTTCGGGCGTTCTTCTTCAGTTTATCCAGCCGTTTTTCCATGCTTTCGAGGTCGGCAAGGATAAGCTCGGTTTCAATGGTGGCGATATCATCGGCAGGATCTACCTTGCCGTGAACATGTATGACATCGGTATCCTCAAAGCAGCGTACGACATGAACAATCGCGTCAACCTCCCTGATATGGGACAGAAACTGATTGCCGAGGCCTTCACCTTTGCTGGCGCCACGCACGAGACCTGCGATATCGACCAGTTCGATGGTCGCAGGGATGATGATCGATGTTTTGACGATTTCGGCAAGCTGCCCCAGTCTTTCATCCGGGACAAGCACCATTCCCACATTGGGGTCGATCGTGCAGAAAGGATAATTTTCAGCTTCGGCCTGTTTGGCAGTTATTGCATTAAAAAGGGTTGATTTTCCGACATTGGGCAGCCCGACGATTCCGCAACGTAAAGCCATAAGTGGAGAAAGAAGTTATAGGTAATCATTTCTGATGCCTTGTGATACGGGCAATGGAAGTAATCAATATATTTGCAAAAAGCAAAATTTTTTTATAGAATAGCAGGCTAACTCAAAATGTTTTGGATATCACAAGCGGAACCAGAAAAATTATCGTTGCAATAGACGGTCCTGCAGCTTCGGGTAAGAGTACTACGGCACGTCTGTTGGCCAGGAAACTTGGATATACCTATATCGACACGGGAGCAATGTACCGTGCGGTTACCCTCAAGGCACTTGAGGCGGGGTTGCTGGAACATCTTCGTGATAATCCCGATGATGTTACGTCTCTGCTTGAAGACATTGATATTACCTTTGAGGGCGAACGTGTTCTGCTTGACGGTCGGGATGTCACTGCGGCTGTCAGGGAAAACAGGGTTTCGCGTCATGTGAGTTTTGTCAGTTCTTTAAAACCGGTCCGTGACAAGCTCAAGCAGATGCAAAGGGAAATGGGAAAAAGACGGGGAGTGGTCATGGATGGTCGTGATATCGGTACCGTTGTGTTTCCCGATGCAGAGCTAAAGGTTTTTCTCGTTGCCGATGCTTCAGAAAGGTCAAGGCGCCGTTACGTTGAGCTTGTTCAGAAAAGCGGAGGGAGTAACAACGTGCCGCCGGTAGAAGAGCTCGAACAGGAAATTCTGCAGCGTGACAGGAGCGATGCAGGTCGAGCCCACGCGCCGCTGAGAAAGCACCAGGACGCTGTCGAGGTTGATACATCCGGCCTTACGATAGACGAGCAGGTTGCTCTGGTATACAATCTTGCGTTGGAAAAAACAGCCGTATAACGTTGCTGTATATTTGTTTAACCATAAAATCTTTCGCTGAAATCTCTCGCGGCGGAAGGCAATATTCACAAGAGAGGAAGGAAACAATTAATGTCAGAAACGCAAACAATCGAACAGAACCCTAAAAACCACCGGGTAAAATTTTTCGCAAACTACGAGCCTTCGGAACTTGAACAGATGGAGCAGCTCTATTCGAGCACGCTTAACGAAATCACGGAAGAAGAGATCGTTAAAGGAACCATTGTCGCCATCTCGAACAAGGATGTCACCATTGACGTTGGTTTCAAGTCCGAAGGGATTGTATCGAAGCTCGAGTTCAAGGATGAAGAGGAACTGAAAGTCGGTGACGAGGTTGAAGTGTATCTCGAGAACATCGAAGACAAAATGGGACAGCTTATTTTATCGAAAAGGAAAGCTGATGTTCTGAGGATATGGGATAAGATTTACGATTCAATCGAGAACGATACCATTATCAACGGAAAGATTGTCAACCGCGTAAAGGGTGGTATGACTGTTTCGCTCTCGGGGGTCGAAGCGTTTCTTCCCGGCTCACAGATCGATGTCAAGCCGGTTCGCGATTTTGACGCGCTTGTCGGGCAGACAATGGACTTCAGAGTTGTCAAGATCAATCCGGTTACCCAGAATATTGTTGTCAGTCACAAGGTGATTCTCGAAGAAGAGTATGCTGCAAAACGTGAGGAGATGCTTGCCAACATCAAGGTTGGTATGGTTCTCGAAGGTACGGTTAAAAATATTACCGATTTCGGTATTTTTGTCGATCTCGGAGGACTTGACGGTCTTGTGCATATTACCGATATAACCTGGGGCCGAATCAACCATCCTTCCGAAGTGGTTGAACTCGATCAGCCTATCAAGGTTGTTGTTGTCGGTTTTGACGAAGAAACCAAGAGGGTTTCTCTCGGCATGAAACAGCTTGAGCCTCATCCTTGGGAAAACATCGAAATAAAATACCCTGTTGGCGCCAAAACAAACGGCCGGGTTGTTTCCATTACCGACTATGGTGCATTTGTCGAGATTGAAAAAGGTATCGAAGGCCTCGTACACATCTCCGAAATGAGCTGGACGCAGCATATCAAGCATCCGGGCCAGTTTGTCTCTCTCGGTCAGGAAGTTGAGTGTGTCATTCTCAATATCGACAAGGAGCACACAAAGCTTTCGCTTTCCATGAAGCGGGTCAATGAGGATCCCTGGATCGCGCTTTCGGAGAAATATGTCGAAGGTTCGGTTCACAAAGGGACGGTCAGCAATATTACCGACTTTGGTGTTTTTGTTGAGCTTGAGCCTGGAGTAGACGGTCTGGTTCATATCTCCGATCTCTCATGGACCAAGAAAATCCGCCATCCGAGTGAACTGGTCAAAAAGAACCAGGAGCTTGAGGTCAAAGTGCTGAAGTTCGACGTTGGCGCACGTCGTATAGCGCTTGGTCACAAACAGATCAATCCGGATCCCTGGGATGAATTTGAGCAGAAATATGCTGTCGGTTCAGAGTGTTCCGGGACGATATCACAGATCATAGAAAAAGGCGTTATTGTTATTCTGCCGGGAGATGTTGACGGCTTTGTCCCGGTATCTCACCTGCTGCAGGGAGGGGTAAAAGACATTCATGCGTCTTTCAAGGTAGAAGACGAACTGCCGCTTCGTGTGATAGAGTTTGACAAGGAAAACAAAAGGATCATTCTTTCAGCGCTCGAATATTTTAAAGACAAGAACAAGGAAGAGATCGAAGAGTACTTGAAGGCTCATCCTAACGAAAAGAAAGAGATTGAAGATGCCAGTGCCGAGCTGGAGTCTCAGTCACAGTCTGACGAGAAGGAAAAAGGCGAGGAGTAAGTCGTTTGCAGGGTACCTCTCTTTATTTATTCCGCGATTCAATAGCTTCGTTGAGCGGATAGAAGGGGGGTTCTGTGCTCCGTTCGCCTTGCACTTGAACCATCAAGCTATCCAGCTACTCTTACTCAATACCCGTAACTCTTCAGCATGGATTTTTTCTTTCTCCAATCCGGTCTGACTTTCACAAACAGTTCCAGGAAGACCGGTCGGCCGAGAAGTTCCTCGATATCCTTTCTTGCTGCCATGCCGAGTTTTTTGAGAGCCATTCCTTTTTTGCCGATAAGAATATGTTTCTGGGAATCGCGTTCCACGACGATTGAACTGCGGATCACATCTTTTTTCAAAGGGTCGTTTTCATGCTGCTCTCTGAATTCATCAATAACCACTTCTGTCGCATAGGGTATTTCCTGACCGTATTGCAAAAAGACCTTTTCGCGGATAATTTCACTGACGAAAAACCGTTCAGGGGCTGTACTGAGAATGTCCGCCGGATAAAGCGGCGTGTCAAAGGGCAGAAAAGGCAGGAGGGATTGGACAAGGTCGTTTATTCCAGCTCCCAGTAATGCGGAAACTGCCATGACTTTTTCCGGTTTCCACCGATCCCGGATGATTTTCAATGTCTCTTCCTGCGCTTCTTTTTTCAGGAGATCGGCCTTGTTTAAAACAACAATCACCGGTTTTTGTGTTTCATGCAGCCATTTCCTGAAAAGCAGGTCGGTGAATTTCCGGTCAAACAGATCTCCCCGTTTGGAGGCGGGGATCATGGCAACGATGACATCCGCTTCTTTCAGGGTTACCCGCGTTGTCTTCAGCATCGATTCATGAAGCTCCTGCATAGGATCTATAATGCCCGGAGTGTCGAGAAAGATTATCTGGCAGTCATTATTATGGTAAATTCCGGTTATTTTTTTTCTTGTGGTTTGCGGCTTAGGTGTTACTATGGATAGTTTATGATCAAGCAGCCTGTTGAGCAGAGTTGATTTACCCGCGTTCGGAGGGCCGACAATAGCCGCATACCCGCAGGCGAAAGCTGTTTCCTTGAACATGAATTAATGGTTTGGGCGCTTATGGAATGCTTGTACTATACTAAAAATTTATGGT
>JAKSDC010000115.1 GCA_022360275.1 Chlorobiales bacterium | reverse complement strand
TTCGCTACGGCCTCCAAAAGTGTTTTCTTCAATGGACGGCGGGGTGGCCGCTCCTACAAAAATTGTATTGATGTTTTTGCCAGTACTATTAGCAAATGCCCATTGCTCAATATCGGTGACACTAGACGGAATGGTCACCACGGTCAATTGGTTGCCTGAAAAGGCACTGTTCCCGATACTGGTCACCCCACCGGGTATGGTCACACTGGTTAATTTATTGGATTTGAAAACACCCCCCTCGATACTAGTGAGATTGCTTGACATGCTGAAAATAATCTCGGTCAATTCGTTACCCAAAAACGCATCCTGCTCGATACTGTTAACAGTGTTGGGAATGGTCACACTGCTCAAAAGGTTTTCCCTAAAAGCTTCTACCCCAATACTTTTCACACCATTGGGTATGATCACACTGGTCAGCTTGTCCGTTCTTAACGTACGAGCAAAAGCATAACTCCCAATACTGGCCACGGCATAGTCGATTTCCTGGTACTGGATCGTTGAGGGGATGTTCACCGTTGTGGGGCCTTCTGCAGTGTTATAGTCTATTACACTTACCTTACGGGAATTAGGGTCTGTATCAGTGATTCGGTAGGTGATATAGTCGACAGTGAACTCGTCATCGACCTGCGCAACTTCCGTGATGGACCTGGAGCCCGTACAGCCTTTATTCAAATAGTCTTCTCTCTTGCCTTTAGGTACTACAAGGTTTATTTGGTCACGCCGCCAAAAGGTATTTTGATGTATTCCTGGGGGAGAGTTACCTAGTAGCTCTACTAAGCGAAGATCCGGGTTATTGCCAAAAGCATGTTTCCCAATACTGGTCACATTGTTAGGAATGGTCACACTGTCCAATTGGTTGTGCTTAAAGGCATTATCCCCAATACTGGTGATCTTGCCCGGCGTGCCCGGGGTGTCGGTGAAAGTAACCCTGGTCAATTGCTCATTATCAAAAGAGAACTTGCGAATGGCGGTCACATCGTAATCGGTGCCGTTGTGGTTGACCGTTGTGGGTATGGTCACCCCTGTTCCCAAACTGGCATCATAGCCTATGACCCGAACTTGGGGAGGGGGCGAAGTTGAGGATGTGATTTCATAATAGTAGCCCTCAACACCGAAATTTTGGCCATAACCTGTAAGGCCAAACCCTATCATAAAGAGGACAGACAGTATACATTGTATTTGCTTTTTCATTT
>JAKSDC010000119.1 GCA_022360275.1 Chlorobiales bacterium | reverse complement strand
TTGATCTCTTTCTGGGTCGCAAGGGTCTGCTCGGGAGGAGCCTCTTCCTTTTTCACCTTTTTGATCTTGCCGACGTTGGGAGGCGCCTCGGCTTTGGGAGGAGCGACTTTCTGAGCAGGCGGGGGAGCTGCCGGCTGTGCAATCGGAGGCGGAGGAGGAAGCTGGGTCACGCTGGTTACCGCCGTATACTCCACTACCCGCTCCTCTTTCCCGAACAAACCGGTCCAGCCGGTCAATGCTTCCCAGTTGGCACTGATCAGCCAGAAACAAAGCAGCAACAAAACCGCCGCGATCACACCATGCCCGAGATAGAGGTGACTCTGCCTACGGAGAACCAGATTGCCGTAACCAATGCCCCGTAAGGTCTCCGTATCAAGAAACTCCTCGCCCAACGACCACCGCTGGGCCTTGTCGGCTGCGCTTTCATGTAATTTGTCAAGTTGAGAGGACATTTCTTCAAACTCCTTTTTCAGGCTCCTCGAAAATCAGTTTTGTTCCGGCTCCTGCGTTCCTGCTGACGCCAGCATACCGACCGCTTTTGCATCCGCTTCGGTGAAATCATCCAGACTGAAACGATCGATCTTCATCAAATTGAACTCATCGATCAGATCGATGAGATATTTGTATTTTGCCTTGTCGCTGATTTTCACAACTATGACGAGCTTGCTGTTGGCTTCGGTCTGCTGCTGCAGCATTTGACGAATCTCTCTCCCCAGTGCCATTGCGTTCTCTTCGTCATACAACCGCTGTTTCCTCGGAGCCGCCTCGCCGATCGACCAGTATACATAGCCGTCCGGTACAATACGAAAGGTCATCACATTGGTTTCGGCTATCTTGACTTCCGAGTTCTCCGGCGGTATGTTGATCTCCATCGTGTTCGCCCTGCCGAACGTCGTCGTCAGCATGAAAAACGTCAGCAGCAGAAACGCTACGTCGACCATCGGCGTCATGTCGATGTGAAACCCGATTCGTTTCCTTTTCCGCTTCGTCTTGCGCCCTCTTTGCTCCCCGTTGGGTGAATCAACCAACCCCATATCAACGCACCTCCTTTTCGAGAACGGTCACGAGATTGAAGGTTAGGATATTCGATTCTTTGAACAGTTTCAACACATAGTTGACCGCTTCAAAGTCCGCTTCGACATCGGCTTTTACAACCGGGCGAACTTTCGGATTGGCATACCTCGCTGCGGTCACAAAATGGTTCAGCTCGTTTTTTCTTACCCCGAAACTTTCGCTAAGCCTGAACTGCTGCAGGGAATCCGCTACCGCCGCGCCGCTCATGCCGGCTGCCGCGAGCCTCGGCTGGATGACTCGCTCGAAAATCTTTTCCCGCGAGTGCTGAGACGAGACGCCCATGAAGTAACGGTTATCTCCGCTCACGCTGACCGTCAGAATATCCGACTCCGGCACTTTCTGCTCTGCATGTGAGGAAGGAAGATCGATCTGCACTGTTTCGGGCGGACGGAACTTCGTGGTCAGCATGAAAAACGTCAGCAACAAAAACGCTACGTCGACCATCGGCGTCATGTCGATCCTGAACCCTATTCGTTTGGTCTTGACTTTCGACATTCGCCTTTATTCCGATTGGGCGCCTAGCGTCTGAATGATATAAAATGCCGCTTCGTCGATCAGATAGGTAAAACGGTCGACTTTGTTGGTAAACACGTTGTACGTAACGATCCCCATGATGCCTCCGAGAATGCCGAGAGCGGTATTGATCAGCGCTTCGGAAATACCCAGAGACAGCTGAACCGCATCCGGTGCGCCGCTGGTTGCCATGGCTGTAAACGCGCGGATCATTCCGAGCGTCGTCCCGAGAAGACCGACCATGGTCGATATCGAGGCGATGGTCGAGATGGCGACAAGGTTTTTTTCCAGCAGCGGCATCTCCATCGTGGTTGCTTCTTCGACCGCTTTTTCCATTTCGCTGACTTTTTTCTCACGGTCGCCGATATTCTGCAGTCCCAAGCTTTGATAACGCTGGAATACCGCCCGCAAAACCGCTGCAACCGAACTCTGGTGCTCATCGCATTTGGCTATGGCCTGGTCGATGGCACCGGCATCGACATCATGTTTGAGTTCTTTGACAAAACCGGGAATATCGCCTTTCCCCGCTGCCTTGTTCAGCGCCACAAGACGCTCGACAATATAGGCGATGACCATCAGGATCAGCGCAACTAGAACCGTCACGACATATCCTCCTTCGTAGACCGTGTGAAACATTGACTCTCTGGGGGCAGTTCCCATCCAGATATAGAACCCGAAAGAGACAGCGTACGTGACAACGATCAGAAGCGCTGTAAATATTCCCTGTTTCATA
>JAKSDC010000052.1 GCA_022360275.1 Chlorobiales bacterium | reverse complement strand
TTGCCGTGATTACACTGGCCGGGAGCGTCGGGGTAGTGGTTTCGGATCTCTGTGCCGAGCACGGACTGGAGCTACCCAAGCTGACACCGGATACCATGGAAATCCTCAAGGATAAGTTTGACACCCCTGTCTCTAATCCGGTTGACCTGTTCTTTTCCGTAACCAAGATCGGTTTTACCAAAACATTGGAAACCACCTTTCCGGATGCCTTAAAAGACCCGAATATCGACGCTGCGGTTTTGATTCTGGCCGGTTTTGAATACACCCAGGAAGCGGTTCAGAAGAAGATCATTCAGAAGATCGTCGCCGAAGTCGGAAAGCCCGTTGTGGTCTGCATGATCGTGGGATACAACAAGTATAAAAACGTAATCACCGATGAGCTCGGTAAAGATCTGCCAGTGTTCCCTTCGTTGATTTCCGGGGTAAAAGCACTGAGCAAGCTCTGTGAATATGGTATTCGCAAACATCAAAACCAACCCTAAAGGAGAACACATGTCATTTGAGAATATCATTCTCGAGAAGGAAGAGGGGATTGCCATCGTCACCTTTAATCGACCCGATGCAATGAATGCCCTCAATAATCAGACTCGCGCAGAATTCGGCCAGGTCATGAAAGAGCTTGAAGCGGATGACGAGGTCCGGGTTATCATTCTGACAGGTGCCGGTAAATCGTTTGTTGCCGGTTCAGACATCAAGGAATTTAACCAAACCACACCCTATGCCGCTCACAACATTCATCGCCTGGGGCAGATCTGTGCCGAGATGCCCAAACCGGTGATAGCTGCTGTGAACGGATTTTGCCTGGGTGGAGGTTGTGAAATCGCCATGGGGTGCGACATTATCATCGCATCGGAAAAAGCCAAATTCGGTCAGACGGAAGTCAATGTAGGTGTTATTCCTGGCGGCGGTGGGACGCAGAGACTGCAACGACTAATCGGTGTCTGTCGCGCAAAGGAGCTGATCTTTACCGGCAGTATCATCCGTGCAGACGAAGCGGATCGAATCGGGCTGGTGAACAGGGTCGTCCCC
>JAKSDC010000109.1 GCA_022360275.1 Chlorobiales bacterium | reverse complement strand
TCCGTTCACACGTTACAGACAAGATTGTTTTTATCGATCAGCGCTTCGGCAAAGGCTTTTCCGAATGCCTTGCATTCTTCAAACTCTTTTTCATGTGGCTTGAACTTGACCTTGACATGCTGGTCGAACACTTTGAGTTTCAGGTTGGTGAAGTTTGATTCGATGATCTTGATGCTTTCGCCGCTCCAGCCGTAAGAACCGAACGTTGCTGCAAGTTTGCCGCGGTCACGGATAGGGTTGATGGCTGCAAAAAACTGGTAGATCTGGGAGACGATATTCTGATTGATTGTCGGTGATCCCACAATGATCGCCGCACTGTGCGCTATTTTTTCCTCGATCTTTGCAAAATGCATGTTTTCAATGTCACATATGTCGATAGCGAAGTCGCAATGCGGACGCAGTCCTTCTGCGATCTTTTCAGCTATGATCGTAGTGTTCTCGTACGCCGATACGTAAGCAATCAGGATGTTTTTCTCGTTCGGAAGAGCAATGGCGCTCTGTGAATACTTTTTGGAAAGATCGACATATTTCTTCCAGTTCGACCGCAGTATTGGACCGTGACCGGGACAAATAACCTTGATATCAAGGTTATCAATGCGTTCAATAGCTTGAAGCATGTACTTGCTGAACGGTCTCAGAATGGCATCGAAATAGTAAGTGAACGCATCGTCGAAGTCACCGGCAAGATCGTCGTACATCTCTTCGTGGCAGTAGTGGCAACCGAACGAGTCACAGGTGAAAAGCACCTTGTCTTCTTCAAGCCAGGTATAGATCGCATCGGGCCAGTGCAGATTTACCGCATTAATGAAACGGAGTGTCTTGTTGCCCAGATCAAGGGTGTCGCCGTCCTTGACGGTCATTGATTTGAAATCGCTGCCAACAAGGTCGCGAAGAAATTTTATTGCGTTTGCACTGCCGACCACCGTTGCATTTGGCGCAACTTCAAGCAGATTCTGAACGTTGCCGGAATGATCGGGTTCGGTATGGTCTACAATGATGTACTCGATCTCGGCAGGGTCGGTAACTTTTTTTATTTTCTCAAGATAGGTGGGCCAGAACTTGGCCTTTGATGTTTCTACGATGGTTTTTTTATCCGCATTGATGAAGTAGGAATTGTAGGTGGTACCATATTTGGTCTCCATGACAATATCGAACGTGACCAGGCCCGGATCCAGAATACCTATCCAGGTAACGTCCTCGGTAACAGGAAGAATTTTGTTATCAACCATTATGCTATTCGTCTTAGGTTAGATGAAAAAAAGTAAATCCGTTCATTCGTTTTAAGGGCAACCTCTATTGTTACGAGCGATATGAGCACAAGACAGCCGGAGCTCCGACACGTGGGAACATGAGGATTTCAGGCACTGCCTAACGAAGCAATCAGGATGCGTAACATATACATGGAATAAATCCATAAAGTTCCTCATATATCGACAGATCCTGCAGCTTTTCCCAAGAGAACGTTTTTCCAGCGTTATCAATAAAGATGAAAACTTGTTAACCTATTATTTTAAAAAGGTATATCTTCTTCGTTCAGCGATTCGGTTTCTTTATGTCGTATTTCCTTGATGAGCTCTATACCTTCGGGAGAAAAAGAAAACAACGTATCGGTTGAAAAGATTGAACTGAAATCCTGAGGCTTGAAAAACGGGAGAAATTTCTGTGAAAACTCGTCAAGCCTTTTCAGGTAAAACTGTGCGTTTTCATCCGGTCGGGAGCTGTCCCATTCATCGGCAAGTCTTCCTTTGTCATAAAGGCTGCTCTGAAGCCCGCTTCCTGAAACGTAGTAGGTGATGCGGTCTCCCTTGTTGACCGAAAGATGTTTTTTCAGGGCAAGTTCATAGGTTATTGATCGTGATCTTTTACCGGATTCCGTATCGGCCGTATACTGTTCCATGGTGCTTTTCAGGGTTTCGGTACGTGAAAAATCCTCAATGGACCAGTTATGGTTCATGATCATTTCTTTGTATGAAACATAGAGGTCATGCAACCCTTGGACGTCTTCCTCGAGAAGCTTTTCAAAGCCTTTCCGTATGAACTCGCGCCCAAATTTTTCCGCGCTTCTGCTGATGAGTGAAGAGCCTTTCAGTTTGATTGTTCCGTCGTAACCGAGAAGGGCATAATTCTTTTTCAGATACGAGATCATTTTTCTATATCGCCCGTCATAGCCAATCGTAATACCTTTAGGCATGACCGCTGAAACCTCGTTAACAAGACTGATTTCATCCTCTTTTGACTGGATATGGTCGGGCGGAACAAAAAGAATTCCATCGGTATCGACTTCAATAACGTTACAGCCGCGTGACTCGAACTCTTTTATCATCTTGCGCGCTATCTCCTGGCCTGTTGTTGTGACCCGATCGGCTTCCTCGTAGTCGTTGAATATGCCGATACTGAAGCCAAGATAACCATACATTGCGTTGATGAGGATCTTGAAAGAGGATTGCATTGCATCGTAGTTATCTGCGAGAGCTTTGTTTCCTTTTGCCTTTTCTTCCTTTGCTTTGTTCTTCGCCGTAAAGCGCAGGTCTTTCAGGTCGGTCAGTATTTTCGGAAATATCCTGCGTTCATCGCTTTTAGGGCAGATATCGTAGGAAAGCATGATGGAAGGATACAGTGACTCCACGTCTGCATAGACAACAGGACCCAAAATGCCTTTCAGGAATACTTCTGTAAAACCTCCCATATGCTGCTGGCCTATTTCAGGTTTCGGGAGAGAATGCTTTTCCTTGAGATATTCCCTTACAAACAAGGCTTCGATTTTCGCGGCAGGGCCCATTCTCGACGTCTGTGCGTAAGTGTATGGCATCATTCGGGTCATATAGAAGTTACTCCCTGAGAGCAATGCGGCAATTTTCTCTGTTTCGCGGACATCATCAAGCGCATAAGCCAGAAGCCGTTCAGGGTTGTTGTCCCATAGGTCGGTGATTTCGCTGTACTCGACATAGGTTCTGTCGGGCGAAGCGAAACCGAAAAACTTTGCGGCTGTTTTCAGTCCATAGCCCGGCATAGAACGACTGGCGACATCGTAATTCTGTACGAGAAAAAATGTGTCGATAACGTGCCTCCCTGCAACGTCGAAAAAAGGATAATCTATCGACCTTTCCGCAAAACGGATACTCGCAGGATAACTTCTCGGCACCGATCCGTCACGGCCTATTCTAAACTCAACTCCAAGTATTTCGCATCGTCGCTGGATGTAGGAAAGGTCAAAGCTGAAAATATTGTGTCCTTCAATAATATCCGGGTCTTTCAGCCGGATGATTTTTACCAGTTCTTCCAGCAGTTCCTTTTCGGAGCGGCTTTTTGCATGAATGATGTGTTCCCAACCGTTGTTATCGCTGAGAGATATGATGATAATGGGGTCGCGCCCAATGGAGACTTTGCTTGTCGTATTTTGTTCGGGCTTGTAATACGTTTCGATATCCAATTGCATTCGGTAAAGGTCTTCAAACATCATCCCTTTAAAAAGTGTCTTCCCGGTTTGAAGCAGATATTGCGTTACAGCGTCTCCTCTACTGTAGGTCAGGTTATGTGAGTACCCCGAATCATTGTCTTCTTCAGAGGAGGGCCTGGACTTCGATGCAACATAATCAAGGGCATTTCTGTAATTTTGCTGACTTTTGAAGATGGCGAGAAAGCGATAGAAATTTCCTCCCTGAAGCTTGATTAGCCAGAATTTTTCATTGTTTGCCGGTGCAAACCCTTCGAGGAGTGTGTTTTCGGATAAAAAGAAAAAAGGATAAAATGTCTCATCGCGGCTTTTTACACCGTTTTCATCCCTTATATACAGTCTGACCCCATAGTCGGAAAGCTGGTGAATGCCGACGATGCGCTCTTCGCTGTCTTTGCCGAAAAGCAGCGTGTTCTGCCTTGTGTTCTGTTGATGGCTATTGCTCATGATCAGTCCTTATTCTCGTTATGAAACGGATGGCAACAATGTTTCACGTGAAACATGATAACTGCACGGTTACTATCGGCCGATTTTTACCATGAGTACCGAAATATCGGCAGGCGTTACGCCAAGGATTCTGGAGGCCTGGCCGACAGTTGAAGGTTTGTGCTTCGCTAGCTTCTCCTTTCCTTCATGCGACAATCCTTTCAAGGCGCGGTAGTTGAATGATTCCGGTATCCGATGAGAATCAAGACGTGCAATTTTTTCGGCCATTAGGCGTTCTCTTTTTATATAACCTTCGTATTTACAATCGATTTCTACTTGTTCCAATACTTTTCCGTCATTTGTTACGGCATAAATTTTCTCGGCTGTCTCAGGACATGCGGCAAGGATTGAAGAAAGCGAAACAGTGGGGCGTTTGAGAATGTTGAATATTCTGGTGCTCCCGGTTAAGGGGGGACTTCCTTGCGCTTTCAAGAGCGGGTTGATCTCACGGGCATGAATCCGAAGCGACAGAATTAATTCTTTTAGAGTGTCAATGTTGGCTTGTTTTGTCTCAAGGCCCTGATAGGTGTTTTCAGGCAACAGCCCGCATGCATAGCCGCGGGGCATGATTCGTAAATCCGCGTTGTCCTGTCTGAGAATAATTCTGTGTTCGGCGGAAGAGGTGAACATCCGGTATGGTTCGTTTGTTTCCTTGGTGATAAGGTCGTCAATAAGGACCCCGATGTATGCTTCGGAGCGTTCGAGGATCAGGGGTTCTTTCTGCTGAATCTTCAATGCAGCGTTGATCCCGGCCATAATGCCCTGTGCAGCAGCCTCTTCATAGCCGGAGGTTCCGTTTATCTGACCGGCGAAATAAAGATTTGAAACAGGTTTCGTTTCAAGTGTAGGATGAAGTTGATAGGGATAAAAATAATCATATTCGATTGCGTAACCGGGACGCATCATGATTACCTGTTCAAGCCCCGGGACCGACCGGAGGCCTTTGAGCTGAATATCTTCCGGCAAGGAGGTCGAGAAACCGTTGACATACATTTCGTTTGTATCGAATCCTTCTGGTTCAAGAAAGATATGATGGCTTTTTTTCTCGCTGAAACGATGTATTTTATCTTCAATCGACGGACAGTAGCGCGGGCCTATGCCCTGAACTTTGCCGGAAAACAGGGGTGAGCGGTCAAAACCGGTTTCAAGAATCCGATGAGTTTTTTCTGTTGTTGCAGTCAGATAGCAATCAATCTGCTGTTTTACAGCAAGATCCTGCGTAGAAAAAGAAAAAGGCGAGGGATTGCTGTCTCCCGGTTGAATCGAAACGCACGTATAATCCACGCTTCTGCGATCTATTCTTGGCGGCGTACCTGTTTTCAGGCGGCCATATTCGAATCCGAGCTCTGAAAGACACCCGGTGAGACCTCGAACTGGAGGTTCGGCCATTGTTCTCCCGCCGGGAAAATGGTTCATGCCGATGTGGATCAGGCCATTGAGGAACGTGCCGCAGGCAAGAACGACGGCATTTGCTTTTATGGTGCGGCCTGAGCTGACGATTATTCCTTCGCAAACCCCATGTTCCACGGCAACACCGATGACACTGTCCTGAAGCATATCAATGTTGTCTTCCTGTTCGATTACTCTGCGCATATAGGCCGAATATAACGTACGATCAGCCTGCGCTCTCGGGGAATGCATTGCAGGGCCTTTGCTTCGATTGAGCATTCTGAACTGTATGCCGGTAGCGTCGATGGCTTTTGCCATTTCGCCGCCGAGCGCATCGATTTCCCGCGTTATTTGCCCTTTGGCAACTCCTCCGATTGCAGGGTTACAAGACATTCTTGCGATCGCAGAAAAATCCGATGTGACAAGGAGGCACTTTTGTCCCATTCGGGCGCCGGCAAGAACGGCTTCGCATCCGGCATGACCTGCTCCTGCAACTATAATGTCATATATGCTCATTACTGAAATGGTTTCACGTGAAACAGAATGCGGCTTACTATGTTATTGATTAAAAAAAGATAAAACAGTTAACTTTATATTTTATAGTCATTTGCGGATATTTTTCCTGTCCCTTTGCGACTATTGCCGCAGAGTTTTCTTTTACAAAAATACCGGCTTTGCTGTATCTTTCAGATAGTTGGCAGATACACGATGGTTTTATTGCCGGGTAACTCCTTATCATGTAGTAATTAATTATTATTTGTGCGACAGAATAAAAATTATTATATAAATATATAGTTATGTACCGCATGGTCGCGGAAGTGGCAGATTCTCTCACAAACCGTCCCGAGCATTAGAATGCTCGGCGGAAAAGCGAGCAAATGTAAAGTAGAATGCGGCTGGAACGAGCTGCGGTAAGCTGGGAGGGCGTGAGTATTACCTTTACGTTTAATGTATTGCATAATAGGCAGAAAAAGAAGTTCGTGTTTTTGTCTGACAGCACGGGAGTATTTTCTCATTGTATAGCAATAAAGGCTTTCCGATGTCCCTGAGTATGCAAGATCAGGGATGAGTCGAGAAGCTTCAGGCTTCATGCAGGGGAGCAAGCGGAACCTTTGAAGCTGCAATAAGACTAACAGAAGAATTCGGTCCCATCATTCCGCTAATCCATAATAATAACAAGGAGATGAGAACTATGGTTAAAAAAATTACCTCTTGGCTGTCTGTCGGCCTTATTTCGGCTGCAGCGCTTTCCGGGTGTAACACACAGAAATCCGAGACGCAGGATTCGGCCCAACAGTCAGAAGCTGAAATCGTGGAAGTCGATCCTCGCGGTGAGATTCTCGCGCTTTCCTGTGCATCCTGCCACGGTACCGACGGAGAAAGTGTCGGTATTAAGCCCGGGTTTTACGGCAAACCGGCGGCGTATTTGAAAACGGCTCTGATAGAATTTAAAAATGATGAGCGTTACTCTACGGTAATGGGGCGTCATGCCAAAGGCTATACTGATGAGGAAATCGATCTCATTGCCGAGTACTTTGGCGGGCTAAATCAACAAAATTCTAAATAAGCGAGGGAAACAACATGAGCCAGAAATTTACACGTAGAGGTTTTAACAAACTCGTTATCGCCGGAGCAGCCGGTTCTACTCTTGGCGTTTTCGGCAGTGCCAAGCCGCTTTTTGCAAGCCAGAAACACGTGGTTGTTATCGGCGGCGGATTCGGCGGCGCGTCTACAGCCAAATATATCAGGAAACTTGATCCATCGGTTTCCGTAACGCTCGTCGAGCCGGCAATGACATTCTACACTTGTCCGTTC
This sequence comes from Chlorobiales bacterium, assembly GCA_022360275.1. Lineage (GTDB taxonomy): Bacteria > Bacteroidota > Chlorobiia > Chlorobiales > Chlorobiaceae > Prosthecochloris. The sequence continues at coordinate 4,614 of JAKSDC010000109.1, read as the reverse complement.
AGTAACTGGGTAATGGGCGGATTGAAAGAAATGAAAGACATCGGCCATACGTATGATGTATTGCAGAGCAAATATGGTATCGAGGTTGTTCATGACGAAGCCGTGGAGATCGATGCTACGAATCACTCCGTCAAGCTCAAGGGCGGCAATGAGCTGAAATACGACCGTCTGGTTGTTTCTCCAGGTATCGACTTCAATTACGATGCTATTGAAGGGTACAGCGAGGAAGTGGCCAACACCTCTATGCCGCATGCATACAAGGCAGGGCCGCAGACCGAACTGTTGACGAAACAGCTTCAGGAAATGGCTGATGGTGACAATGTGCTCATCTGTCCTCCAGGCAACCCGTTCCGCTGCCCTCCTGGCCCTTATGAAAGAGCGAGTCTCATTGCCCATTACCTGAAAAAGCACAAGCCTAAATCAAAGGTTATTATCCTTGACGCCAAGGAGAAGTTCTCCAAACAGGGTCTCTTCACCAAAGGATGGGAGAAGCTTTATCGCGGTATCATCGAATGGCGTGCGGGGTCTGCAGGAGGCAAGGTTATGTCGGTTGATCCGGCAACCATGACTGTTCAGACGCCATTGGGCCCCGTCAAAGGTGGCGTAGTCAACGTCATTCCTCCGCAAAGAGCCGGTAAAATTGCTTTTAATGCCGGTCTTACCAATGAAACCGGTTGGTGTCCTGTCAACCCGATTACATTTGAATCCACGATTCACCCCGGTATTCATGTTATCGGTGACTCCTGTATTGCCGGTGCAATGCCGAAATCCGGTTTTGCGGCAAGCAGCCAGGGTAAGGTTACGGCGGCAAGCATCGTTCGGCTGCTGCAGGGCAAGGTGCCTGCTTCGCCTTCACTGGTAAATACTTGTTACAGTCTTGTCGGGCCAGGCTATGGCATCTCGGTTGCCGCTGTCTACAAGCTTACCAGCGACGGTATTGTCAGCATTAAAGGCGCAGGAGGTCTTACGCCTATGGATGCTGATGACGACCAGCTCAGCGAAGAAGCAACCTATGCACGCGGCTGGTACAACAACATTGCTCAGGATATCTGGGGATAACGTTGTTCCGCAGTGATTCAGATAAGCCCGGTGGTAAAAGCCGGGCTTTTTTATTGTCCATCGGCGACAGGAGGCTTGCCGAGAAAGATGGCTGCTGTATGTTTTGTATTGTGCGCCGTTTCACCGTTTGGCATCATCTGAAAATAGATGGCGAGCAGGGTTTTGTCTTCAATGCGTGAGAAATCTCCGGTTTTTTCGTCTAACCCGGTAACCTGTTTTGCTGCAGCGCTGTCTGATTGTTAATCAGAGGGCGGTTTTATATATTGGCTGAATTCGATTAGTTGACCACATCATATTCGCAAAGCTATCATGCATGTATGAAAAGTAACCGCGTTAAAAGCATTCTTATCGTTGCCTTGACGGCCCTTGCTCTCTGGTCGCTTTGGCCCACCTATAAAGATTACTCTTTCTCCAAGCAGCTCTCGCAGCTGACAGCTTCCGAAGACAGTCTTTCGTTTGTCCGTGAGAATCGCGAAGCTATGGAATCAGCTGCTGAAAAAAGCCTGAAGCTCGGCCTTGACCTTGAAGGCGGGATGTATCTCGTCCTCGAGGTTGATCTCATCGATCTTGTCGAGGAAAGGGCGTGGAACAAGGATGAGACGTTTCGTGACATCATTATGGAAGTGAAAAAGAGAGCAGAAGAGGGTAACTCGCAGGTTATCGATCTGCTGGTTGCCGAGTTCAAGAAACGTAATATCAAGATGAGCAGGTATTTTTATGACGTTCGCGACAGTGACGAGGAGATAATCGGAAAGCTGAGAAAAGAGGCTCAAGATGCAGTCGTCCGTGCAAAAGAGATTATCCGCAACAGGGTTGACCAATACGGAGTTGCCGAGCCGGTCATACAGACCCAGGGGTTACGGCGCATTATTGTCGCTCTTCCCGGTGTTTCGGATGAAGACAGGGTGCGCAAGCTGCTCAAAGGTACGGCTAAACTTGAATTCAAGCTGGTCAGAGACAATGAGAGCATGCTGGAAGCGTTCGACCGCATTAACAGATTCCTTGCCGAGAGTGAGTCGTCGCCCGGTGACTCTGTAGAGGTATCAAGCAATCCTCTCTATGAAAACATTGCGGTCATGCAAAACGGCAGGGCCTATGCTCCTGAATATTCCAGAGAGTACCTGACCGGCTTGTTCCAACGGGAAGATATTCAAAAGCTTTTGCCCAAGGATTCGGAAATCCGGCTGTCTGCAAGGCCGATTACGGGAAGCGACGGAGACACCTTTTACGATATGTTTCTTTTAAAGAAAACCCCCGAACTGACAGGAGGGGTTATCACCGAAGCAAAAGCAACATTTGGTGCTTCCGCTTTGCAGCCTGAGGTAACCATGAGAATGAACTCGGACGGGACTGCAAAATGGGCGAGAATAACAGGAGCGAACATAGGCCGCAGGATTGCAATTGTGCTTGACGGCGCGGTATATTCCGCACCGGTCGTGGAATCGAAAATCCCCGGAGGGAGTTCAGTAATCAACGGCATCGAAAGTATCGAGGAGGCCCAGGATCTCGAGATTGTTCTGAAAGCAGGCGCCCTGCCCGCACCGGTTAGAATTATCGAGGAGCGCACCGTTGGCCCGTCCCTCGGCGCGGACTACATCCGTTCAGGTCTCTTTTCCACCGGATGGGGATTGTGTATCGTTGCTGTTTTCATGATCGTTTACTACCGGAAGGCCGGTGTTGCGGCCGATATCGCACTGGTTCTGAACATCTTGTTCGTGCTTTCCGTGCTTGCAGGTTTCAGCGCGGCGCTCACTCTGCCCGGTATTGCCGGTATCGTACTGACAATCGGTATGACGGTAGATGCGAATGTACTGATTTTCGAAAGAGTCAGGGAGGAAATTGCAGCCGGTAAAAATCTTCGCCTAGCGGTAGATACGGGGTACAGCAAGGCTTTTTCGGCAATCGTCGATTCCCAGATAACAACCCTTGGAGCGGGATTCCTGCTCTATATTTACGGTATCGGTCCAATACAGGGATTTGCCCTCACGCTGATGATCGGAACGGCGGCGAGTCTGTTTACGGCGCTGGTCATCACAAAGGTTATTTTTGACCTGCTGATTGAGAGAAATCTGATGACGATCAAAAGTTTCGGCTAACATCATTAAGAACGCGATACAGCATGCACTTTATCAACAACACAAAGATAGATTTTCTGAAGCACAGGAAAATAGCCTATGTGATCTCACTTTGCCTAGTCCTCGCGGGGCTGGTTTCACTCTTTGTCCGGGGGTTGAACTACGGTATTGATTTCAAGGGAGGAACCGAAGTGGTGCTCCGTTTTGAACATGATGTGCCGGTCGGTGATGTCAGGGCCGTTTTGAAAGAGGCCGGGGTTGAAGGTGCGATAAAAAGTTACGGTGCCGACCGATCGATTCTGATCCAGACAGGATTTGATGGAGAGCTCAACCAGTTGAAGGCACTGGTTTCCAATGCGCTTGATGACCGGCTTCCGGACAACCCGCATGAGGTCCTCAGGATTGATTCTGTAGGGCCGAGCATTGCGTCCGATTTGAAATGGGCCGCCTTGAAGGCGTTACTGGGCGCAGTCATAGCTATTCTGCTGTATGTGGGTATACGCTTCGAGTTCAGGTTTGCTGCAGCAAGTGTCGTTGCAATCTTTCATGACGTGTTTATCGTACTCGGAATATTCAGCATTTTCGGAGGACTGTTTGATTTCATGCCTCTCGACATTAACCAGAGTATCATAGCGGCATTCCTGACGATTGCTGGCTATTCGATCAACGATACCGTGGTGGTGTATGACAGGATACGTGAAAATATCCGTTCCGGGAAACCAGCCGACTATATGACAATTTTCAACAACAGCCTCAACCAGACTCTCAGCAGGACCATCATAACTTCCGGAACCACCCTGCTGGTCGTTCTTGTGCTCTTTGTTTTCGCCGGACCGGCAATAAGAGGGTTCACCTTTGCCATTTTGCTTGGTATCCTTATCGGTACCTATTCTTCGCTGTTTATTGCGGCACCTATTGTGCTTGACTGGCAGCTGAAATCCAAACGCCCGATAAAACTCCGGGGAGGATAGCGGCATGAAGCTGCACATCGTTGTGGGTATCCTGCTCCTTTTCATTGCAGGGTGTGGTAGTGCTACTGATGATGATATCGTTGCACGGGCGGGAAATCTGGAGTTATCCAGGGATGAAGTGCTTGCTTCGATCAGCTACTCCTCCCCGAAAGACAGCCTGACGGTCTCAGCCATTTATATAGAAGACTGGAAAGACCTTGCTGCACTTTATCAGCTTGCGCTTGAAGACGGGGTAGACAGGGATTCCGATGCCAGAATGCTCATAGAAAAAGCAACCCGTCATATCGTTGTTCAGTGTTTTGTCGACCAAAAGATGGAAAAGGCCGGAAAACAAGGCCTCTTTGCAATCGATTCTTCCGATGTGCGTGCTTTTTACCGGGAATTTCCCGATGCATTCGTCAGCAGGGCGACAGAGTATGCGGTTGCCCGGTACTATGCAACAACGCTTCAGGCGGCAGGCCGCATAGAAAACGCGTTGCGGTTGCATGAAGGGAATGAAGACCGTTTGC
>JAKSDC010000086.1 GCA_022360275.1 Chlorobiales bacterium | reverse complement strand
TATCGACAGCAAGGTACTCTTGCGTCATGTCGGCAAGCTTATTGCCGACGAAGGCTATTCGATAGAGAATATCGACTCGATGCTGCTGATGGAACGACCTAAAGTCGCCCCGCACATCACGGCGATGCGCGAAAACATCGCGGCGTGTCTGGGCATCGAGATCGGCCGGGTGGCAGTAAAAGCCACAACAAATGAAAAACTCGGTTACGTTGGCCGTGAAGAAGGCGTTTGCGCCCATGCGATATGCCTGATTAGTGACAAGTGACAAGGAAGAACAGCAGGAGTATTGATGAAGGAGCTAACCGTAAAAACCGGATAACCTGTTTTTCCTACGCCCCCACCTCGCCGCGAAGGATTTTCACCGGTACATATCCTGCCGCCCTTCTTGCCGGTCCGAAGGCTGAAATCACCGAGATAACAATGCCGAAAATAATCACAATGACGTAAGCTTCCGGGGTTTCGTGCAGATTGATCCGGTCACTTTGCAGCACACCGGCGGTATTTGCCTCAAAGCGAATCGAGGCGATCATTCTGCAGATAAAATGTCCCAACGGAGCACCGCAGCTCACCCCAAGCAAGCCGATGATCAAACCTTCAGCCATGAATATGCCGGTTATGCTCCGGCGCTGTATACCCATCGACCGCATAATGGCAATATCTTTGACTTTCTGGAGTACGACCGTGGTCATTACCGATGAAACCCCAAGGCCGGCAACGACAAAAACAAAGCCGACAAGTACAAGCGTAATCGTACCATTGCGATTATAGAAATCAATTACATTTCTGTTCGTTTCGTCCCAGCTTTCTGATTCATACCCGGTTTGCCGTTCGACCAGTGCCGCAACTTCCCCTGCAAAGCCGACGTCGGCTGTTTTCAGGCCTATAGCCGTCACGGCGTTGGCAGGCATTTCTTCGATCCGCTGGGCAAGCGCAAGGTTGATATAGGCCTCCTGCTTGTCTTTTGCATTGAACCCCGTACTGAAACGGCCGACAACCGTAACCGGGAATTCCTCACCTGTCTGGCTGATCAGCAGAAAACGGCTGTGGTAGGAAACGTTGAGCTCTTCTGCAAGCAAATTGCCGACCAAGATACCGTTTGGTGTATAGGAGAGTTCATTCAACGCATTGGGATCGAGAAGCTTCGAGGAGAGATTGGCTATCCCCGCTTCCTTTTGGGGCATGACCCCTTTGGCAACGCAGGAGGTGAAACGAGACTTGTTGCGGGCGATGAGATTGCTGATAACATAGGGCGAAACAACCTCCACCGTCCCAAGCTCATGGATACGCCCGACAACATCAGGATAGTTCTTGATCGTTTCCCTTTCCTCAATGGTGACATTTTTTTCGACAAAACCGAGCAGATTGTTTCTGATGCCGATCAGATTGTCAGGCACGAGAGGCTCGACACGATCCGCACTGACAATAACATGCGGTACGATATCGATAATCTTGTTGACCACGTTTCTCGACATTCCTCCTGCAACGGCAATGGTCGTGATCAGCATGGCCGATCCGACGGCAACGCCAAGCACGCTCAGTGTAGTCTGACGCCTCCTCTCCCTGAGATGGGCAAATGCAATGTAAAGATGATCGCGAACGGTCATTGTCCGGAAAAACGAAGTCTGAGGTTAGAATCCCGAAGCGGGCAGCCTGGTAAAATGAAGATAGTGAGAAAGTCTCAAAGTTGTTGTCTTGTTTATTTGTTGAATCACGTTCCATAATCTATCTTGGTGTACTGAAATTCAGCTGTTAACAAACCAAACCAACCAGGAGAACGCTACTGTGAAAAAAATTGGCATTCTAACCAGCGGTGGAGACTGCGGCGGCCTCAATGCCGTTATCAAAGGAGCTGCTTTCATGGCCTTGTCGAAAGGCATTGAATTGTATGTCATCCCGAATGGTTACGCCGGATTATATAACCTTGTCAATCAGGATAAGCTTGTGCACCTCGACCCAGCACGTCTCGACCAGTTTTCAGGAAACTTCGCAGGCTCGGAAGCAGGGCATTCCAGGGTAAAGATCAAGGCCATCAGCAATCCCGAAAAATACAACCGCATCAAGGAAGGGATGAAAAAGTTTAAGCTTGACGGCCTTGTTATCAGCGGCGGCGATGACAGCGGCAGCGTTATGGTCGACCTGAACAACAACGGGATTCAGTGCATTCATGCCCCGAAAACCATGGACCTCGACCTGCAGACATATTCCGTTGGCGGCGATTCCACAATCAACCGCATTGCACAGTTCGTTCAAGACCTGAAAACCACGGGAAGAACGCATAATCGAATTCTTGTCACCGAAGTATTCGGAAGGTATGCCGGTCATACTGCTTTCAGAAGCGGTGTCGCTGCAGAGGCCGACTGCATTCTCATCCCTGAAATACCGGCCAACTGGGATGTCGTCTACGAACATATCGCCGGCCGTTTCACCAGACGCATCAGGGAAAGTGACGTTCATGCCGGCACCTATACCATCGTCGTTGCGGAAGGCCTTAAAAACGCCGATGGGTCGGATATTGTCGATGAGTCGGCCGGGGTTGATGCTTTTGGTCACAAAAAACTTGCCGGGGCCGGAAAATATGTCTGCCAGGAGCTCAAGAAACGGTTAAAAGCGGATCTCGACATGCCGGAATTCATGAAAGAAACAGGCATGTTTGTCGAGGGCATTTATGAAATCCCGGAAGTTCGGGAAATCCATCCGGGACACCTTGTACGTGCGGGTAATTCGTCCGCTTATGATGTGAACTTCGGCTATGAAGCCGGCGCCGCCTCGGTGATCCTCCTCACAGAAGGTAAAACCGGCGTGACCATTTCGAAAGTCAAGGGTCGTAAAATTGAATACATCGAGTCAAGCAAAGCTATCGAGCAACGTCATGTCGATCTCGACCAAGTAGCACTCTACGAATCGCTGGGCATCTGTTTCGGGCGAGAAGTCGGAACATATGAACCGATTTTGAGGGAGGTCGATGGCGTTTATGAAAGAATATACTGACCCTTCATCTGTCTTTGAAGGCCCTGTTGATCAAGCAGGGCTTTCCTGTTTCTCTACCTTGCAGAATCTTTTGTGTCTGGTTTACCGTCGGTGAAAAATCGTGCTGTCCGGCTTTTAAAAAAGGCAAAACAATATATCTTTGAAGTTTAAGTCTCGATACCAATACCAATCCATGCTTAAGCAACAATGAACAAGTCCGAAAAAATCTGGATGAACGGCGAACTTGTCGATTGGAATGACGCTAAAATTCACATTCTCTCGCACGTCATACATTACGGCTCCTCTACGTTTGAAGGAATACGATGCTACGAAACGGCAAAAGGCCCCGCTGTTCTTTTTCTGGATGAACATATCAAACGCCTGTATGACTCATCGAAGATATACAGAATAGAGATCCCCTATTCCACGCAGGAGTTGAAGGAGGCCGTTCTCGATACCATCATGGCAAACAAACACAACTCCTGTTATATCAGGCCGTTGGTCTATCGGGGACAGGGCGCACTCGGCGTCAATCCGCACCTTGCTGCCATCGAGGTTGCAATCGCCACC
>JAKSDC010000037.1 GCA_022360275.1 Chlorobiales bacterium | reverse complement strand
GACGGACCTCAAAAAGCTCGTTGCTTACTCTTCGATCAGCCATATGGGGTATGTGCTGCTCGGACTTGCGGCCAACAACAGCGAGGGTATGACAGGTGCGCTCTACCAGATGTTCAACCATGGTACCATTACAGCCATGCTTTTCCTTCTTGTCGGGGTTATCTATGATCGTGCACATACACGCCAAATTGACAAGTTTGGAGGCCTTGCTTCCTACATGCCGGTCTATGCCGGAGTTGTCACTATCGCATGGTTCGCCTCTCTCGGTCTTCCGGGGCTCAGCGGCTTTATCTCCGAGGCATTTGTCTTTGTCGGGGCGTTCAGTTCCGAGTTGATAAGAAACGTCGCCATTGTTTCTGTTCTCGGTATCGTGTTCGGCGCGGCTTATTTGCTTTGGTCTCTGCAGAGAATGTTTCTTGGGACGAGGAATCCCGATGCTGCCTATGAATTACAGAAAGATGCAGAAGGTAACGATCAGATCCATTTCCATGACTGGAAAGGCAAGAACGATCTCGACGGAAGGGAACTGACCATGCTGGTGCCGCTTGCGGCAATCATCATTATCCTCGGTGTTTATCCGATGCCGGTTCTCGGTATGATAACGTCAAGCATTAACAGGCTTGTTGAGGTATTGTCGCCGGTTATTCTGACCGCATTACACTGAGGTGAGGATACTGTAGGGGCAGGCCCCGTGAAATACCATATTTCACAGGGAGCCTGCCCGAATCCTGTTGACGAACAAGAATAAAGCTTTAAGAACATTCAGGTTACCAATATGTACGAGCTACCATCAGGTGCTGAAATTCAGGCAATCATTGCAACGCTGAAGTCCAGTATCGCATATTATCTTCCCGAAATATACCTCTCGGCTCTTTTCCTTGTGCTGATTCTGGTTGATCTGATTTTTAAACCGAAAAAACATCATCTGCTTTCGATTACATCACTTATAGGTCTTGCAGGCAGTCTCTGGTTTATCTGGCAACAACATGGAGTCACCGGCCAGGAAATCTTTTTCGGGATGTATGTTATCGATGAGTTTGCAATTTTCTTCAAGTATTTCTTCTTGTTCTCGGGTATGCTTACCGTACTTCTTTCGATGTCTTCCGACGAGCTCAACAGTCGGACATCGGGCTTGGGAGAGTATTATGTGCTCGTTGTCGGCACGGTTGTCGGTATGGTCATGATGGCATCGTCCACGGACCTGGTGATGATTCTGGTTGCGATGGAGCTTGTCAGTCTTGCTGCCTATGTTCTCACCGGCTATTTGAAGCGTGAACAACGTTCGACCGAAGCTTCCTTGAAATACCTTGTCTATGGTGCGGTATCGTCGGGTTTGATGATTTACGGTTTTTCGATTCTGTATGGCCTTACCGGCGAAACCAATATCTCGGAAATCAGCAGCGTGCTTTTATCGCGGGGTTACGATCCGGTAACATTGATGATCGCATCGATCATGATTCTTGCCGGTATCGGTTACAAGGTCGGGGTTGTTCCCTTCCATTTCTGGAGCCCTGATGTGTACGAAGGCGCACCTATTCCGGTTACCGCGTTCCTGTCTGTTGCGTCCAAAGCGGCGGGATTTGCACTGCTTATACGATTTTTCTATGTAGCGGTTCCTCATGGCGCCGAAACCGGCGCGCTGACGCCCGGTTCAGAGTGGCTGCTCCTGCTCATGATCCTCTCGGTTGCTTCCATGGTTTACGGCAACGTTGTCGCGCTCTGGCAAAAAAATGTCAAGAGACTGCTGGCCTACTCTTCTATCGCTCATGGCGGTTACATCCTGCTCGGCGTCATTGTCATGGATGAGCTTGGGACGCAGGCAACGCTTTTCTATCTTCTTTCCTACCTGTTCATGAATTTCGGAGCGTTCCTTGTTGCCGTTATCATTGCCAACAAGACCGGGAGCGAGAACATCGAGGACTATCGTGGCCTCGGCAGGAGAATGCCTCTGGCCGGAGCGGCCATGACCGTGTTCCTGATTTCACTGGTCGGGCTTCCGCCGACAGTCGGTTTTATCGGTAAGCTTATGGTGTTTTCAGCCCTTCTGGCAAAAGGCTCGGTGTTTGTCTGGCTGGCACTTGTCGGTATTCTTACCAGTGTCATTTCTCTCTATTATTATATGCTGATTCCGCTCAACATGTATCTGCGCGAATCGAAGCAGCCGCTTCCCGACACCATCAAGGCAGGTATTCTCCCGCAGCTCGTAACCGCCGGGCTTATGCTGTTGACGCTCTATTTCGGTATCTTTTTTACCCCGCTTTCCGATTTCGCTCATTTTGCCGTCACCCTTTTCGGCAACCAGCTGTATTAGGGGCACGACGACAAAGCCTGTCTGCTTTCTCAGTGCGGGGCTTTTTAGGCTATTTCATAAGTACTGTTTTCAACTATAGCGGAACAGCTCGGAGCTTTTGACCGCCTCGGCAACAGTCGCGGGAACCATGGTTTCCCAGCTCGGATCGCCTGCCTCGATTTTTTCAACAACCGTACGTGACCAGATATTTGCCACGTTGGGATTGAAGTCGCTGATGTCCTGGATGAAATTGTTGTTCTTGAAATACTCCATGAGGGGT
>JAKSDC010000001.1 GCA_022360275.1 Chlorobiales bacterium | reverse complement strand
GATTTCCTGCTCTATGGTGTCGAGCCGCGAATCAATTTCCTCAGCGAGAGACTCCTCTCCCAGTTCTTCGGCAATCTCCAGCTCTTCTTTCAGTTCAGTACTTTCTTTTTCGAGCTTCTGAAACCCTTCGGTCCACACCTTGTTTTCGTTGATCTCCGCAAGTATTTTCTGTGCTTCCTGCTGGTTTTCCCAGAAGTTTTCTTCAGCGGTAATCTGCTCGAGTTCCCCTATCTTTTTCAGTCGCTCATCGACGTCAAAGATACCCCCGTAACTGCTCTATGCGGTGATGTATCTCGTGCAGTCGTTCTTTTTCCGGTTCAAACATGTCTTATATCTCCTGATGATTGGCGCCCTTGGGCGGCATTTTCCAATTATTTGTAATCTACTACGTGTTCTTGTCAGGGGTAGAGAAAGGACTATCTAAAAAATCATTTTTTTCACATAATGCAAACGCAACTTTTCCCTATTTTGCATCAGTTTACAACAGATATACCCTTTTTGCAATGAGCCATACCTTTTACCAGCGCAGACCCACAATCACCAACCGGAAATTCGATGGCAGGAGACGTGTCGTTATCGAGGGTGTTTCGCCTGAAATCGACGGAGGCCTTTATCCTGCAAAAAAAGTTGCGGGGGAGGCGGCTGTGGTGGAAGCGGATATTTTTGCCGATGGTGCAGACGCTGTTTATGCAGAACTCTGCTTTCGGGCAAAATCATCACGAGCCTGGAAGCGTGTTCCCATGAAGTCAATGGCCGACGACCGGTGGGAAGGGAAGTTTACTGTTGGAGCGCCCGGTCTATGGGAGTTTACCATCGAGGCATGGATTGACCATTTCCAAACGTGGCGAAAGGGGTTGATCAAAAAGATCGAAGCCGGTCAGGATGTTTCCCTTGAACTGCGAATGGGGGCGGCGACAGTTGAGCAGGCGGCCGGTCGTGCATCGAAAAAAGATGCTGTACGGTTACGGGAACTGGCATCCGTGATGAAGGCTGGCGACGCATCCGTTGCGGAGTCGGCAGCACAATGTGAGGAGCTTCAGGGTCTGATGCGGCGATATCCTGACAAGGCATTTGCCACGCAGTATGGCAAAGTGCTCGAGATCAGCGTCGATCAGAAAAAAGCCGGATTCAGCACCTGGTATGAAATTTTCCCCCGTTCATGGGCGGAAAAGCCGGGCAGGCACGGCACATTTAAGGAGTGTCAGCGCATGCTGCCGCTTATTTCCAGGATGGGCTTCGACGTTGTGTATCTTCCCCCCGTTCACCCCATAGGTTCGACAAAACGAAAGGGACGAAACAACACCCTGGTTGCCGAACCGGATGATCCGGGCAGCTGCTGGGCGATCGGAAGCAAAGAGGGGGGCCATAAAGCTGTGCACCCCGAACTCGGGACCATAAAGGATTTCGAAGCATTTGTCCGTGAGGCTGAGAGGCACGGCATCTCGGTGGCTATGGACATTGCTTTCCAGTGTTCTCCCGACCACCCTTATGTGAAGGAGCATCCGCAATGGTTCAAATGGCGGCCTGACGGGACGGTGCAGTTCGCGGAAAACCCGCCGAAAAAGTATGAGGATATTCTGCCGGTCAACTTCGAAACAAAGGACTGGGAGAGTCTGTGGATCGAGCTGAAAAGCGTCAT
>JAKSDC010000002.1 GCA_022360275.1 Chlorobiales bacterium | reverse complement strand
CGTGCACGAGGAAAATATCTGGCGCTGTTGGACTCGGATGACCGCTATATGCCCCGGGGACTTGATATTCTGACGCAGGCATTGCGTTCGTCGGCTGAGCCGGTTAAGCTTGTCTATGCTGATTTTATCAAGTACTTCCAGGCAGAGGATCGTTTTCAACCAACCCGGGTTCAACCTCCACAGCCGAGGCCCGGTTTGTATTTACAGTTTATGGTGCCGGGTGGAAATCCCGTTGCCCCCTGCGCATGCCTTCTGAAGCGGAGTGTGCTTGACGAAATCGGAGGATTTGACAGTTGTTTTGACGGCCTCGAAGATCGTGAGCTCTGGTCCAGGCTGGTTCGCCGGTATGAAATCACTCACGTTCCCGAACCTGTCGCTATCTATCGCAAACATAGCAATCAGATAACGAGCCCCAAAAACAAGGTGTCAAAAAGACTGGGCAATGACCGGCAGGCATATGCGTTTTTCTCTGCGCTTCCGCTGGAATCATGGTTCCCGAAGGCAAAAGATGCAAAAACTCAGGCTGAAGCTCTTGATAGCTTGGCTGTCACCTTGTTGAAGAGGTCAAACCCGCCTGTCGATACAGCCCTGCATATGCTGCGCCTGGCTCAGTTGAAAAGTCCGACACTGCAACGTCAGGATTTTCTGGCTGACCTGGAAGCAAAAATCCCGAGAATTCTCCGGGAACAGTTCGGTTCCGAAGAGCGCATTAATATTCCAAACGTTTAAATCGCATGTCAGTTCCAGATTTCAGTATTACTACAGCACAACGTTATATTGACTTCCTCCTGTCTCGAGAAAGAGGCCTCGAACTTCCTGTTATTCCTCGCCATTGCGTAATCAGTTATGTTCCTGATGTCATTGACCAGATGAAAACTCTTCACTCTCACCGCTCGTTGACACTGGGTGTAACTAACCCGATGCAACTGCATTTTTTCACACCTGAGCAAGGTGCGCCGTTTGCCATAGCGCGCGGTATGCATGGTGCGCCCATGGCCGCCGTGCAGTTGGAAGAACTCATTGCTCTCGGTTGTGAGGAGTTCCTTGTGATCGGACCGGCAGGGCATCCGACGGAAAAGCCCCAGCCTGATATGCAGCTCGGAGATTTGCTGCTCGCCACACATGCCTTAATCTTCGAAGGGACGTCACCCCACTACGGGAGCCTTCAGCATTCCTCACCAGCGACCGGATCCATAGAACGGTTGAGAGTTACTCTTCAAGATCTCGGGCTGCTTTTTCGGCAGGGCACTGTGGCGACGACCGACGCGCTGTATCGTGAAACCGGGGCATTTATTAAAGAGCTGCTTGAAAGGCAGGTCTTAGCCATAGAAATGGAGCTGTCGGCCCTCTGCACGGTGGCTCATTGCAGTGGAAAGAACCTTGCGGGACTGGTGTTTATCAGTGATCTGGTCAGGACCGACGGCAGCTGGGACATCGCACCTTCACCGAAGATATATTGCAATGTGGTGAACCAGCTCACTAATGTCGTTCACGGATATGTGGAACAGCAATGATGCAAAGTAAGAAAGTGATTGTCACAGGCGCGGCAGGCGGAATCGGCCTCTCCACCGCACGTCGATTTGCTAAAGCCGGAGCTAATGTTTTGGGGCTGGACCGTAAACCCGGTGTGATTTCCATCGGAAATGATACACCCAATTTAACCGGTCTGTGCTGCGACCTGACCAACGTTCGGCAGATCAAATCTGCGTTGGAAGGCTTCCTGGCCGATAGCGGTGTCGATGTGCTGGTCAACAATGCCGGAATCAACCCATCACCGTCGAGCTTAACTGATACCCCCGAGGCGCTCTGGCTACGGCTGCTTGAGACGAATCTAACGGCTACCTATCGGGTAACTAAGGCAGTGATGAGGCATATGCAATGTGGGGTGATTATCAACATCAGTTCGGTTCTTGCTTTATCAGGCGCTAATAAAAATGCTGCCTATGCAGCCACAAAAGGGGCAATCGTCTCGCTGACTCGTGCCATGGCCAGAGATCATGGCCCTGCTATCCGTGTCAATTGTGTCTGCCCGGGTGCTGTGGAGACTGAAATGTTTGAAGAGTATCTCTGCCGATGTGATGACCCTGTGCTGGAGCGCAGAAGAATCCGGGGGTCACTGCCTTTACAAAGGCTGGGCAAACCCGAAGATATTGCTGAAGCGGTGTTTTTTTTGGCTTCTGATTCAGCGTCATGGATCACAGGGCAGGTGTTGGTAGTGGACGGGGGAGATTATGCCTGACACGATAACTCATTGATGTGACAATTTTATTGCAAGAGATCATTATCATTGCATACCTGTTGCTCGTTCTGCTTGTTGGTCTATGGGCGGGAAAAGGTGTTTCCGGCTTGAAGGATTATGCTATCGCCGGAAAATCGTTTGGCCCCCTTGTGATTTTTGCAACGCTGTCGGCCTCGTTTATCGGTGGCGGTTTTTCCATGGGGAATGCAGAAAAAGTTTTCCTGATAGGGATCACCAATATCATTGCCCTTTGGGGCTTCAGCCTCAAGGAGATTCTTGTTGCGCTCTTTATTGCTCCGCGCATGGAGCGGTATCCAGAGGCTATATCTGTAGGGGATATAATGGAATTACATTATGGCAGAGGCGCGCGGATTTTCAGTGGTGTTTTCGGTGTGGCAT
>JAKSDC010000003.1 GCA_022360275.1 Chlorobiales bacterium | reverse complement strand
TGACCCAATCCCCATTACCCAATTTTCTAATGAGCATCCACTTGTGAAACTTCTTCTGACACTTCCTCTTCGTTTGGCTTTGGCACAAAACCATCATCGTGAATATCCAACTGTTTCTGAGAAAGCATCTTAAATAAGAATCGAACATCAAATAGTCCGCCAAGAACAAACCATACCGTCACAATAAATGAGCCTAACACAAGCGACCACGTCCATACACGCCAAAATGCTAACCACGTTTCATTAGATATACCGCCACCACCGCCCCATGACAGAATAAACTGTGTAACTATCGCAACAACCCATACACTAAACCAAACCATAGGCCACGCAATCGTAATCAATGCCACAAACTTATCACGACGCGTAAACTCTTTCGTCCAACCAAATTTTTCCAACAATGTTCGCTTCTTCTCAAATTGTCTCGCTGCAATATCTTCCTCTGCTGCGTACTCATTACGATGAAGCATCCGATTTAGATTAAAAATCCGCGTTGGCCCCAGCAACGACACACTCACATACAGCATAATCGTAATTAGCATGATGTAGAATGACATCACCGTGCCGTTTATACCCCTCAAAAACGTCACTATGCTGGCAAGCACCCACGACCATTCAACCCATCCAAGAACCCGTTCACCTTCCTGAGTAATCAATATGCCCGTAAGCGTTAACGCCATTCCCGTTACCATTGCAGTCCATGCAGCTGTAGTCGTTCCACGCTTCCAATACAAACCGCCAATAATTGCAGAACCCGCACCACTAACAAACAAACTTGCAGTCAGGTTTGCATAGTGCACAATTCGTGTCGCATGCTGAAAATACAAGCTAAAGCAAAAAATAAATACAGCCACTAAAAAGATCGACGCCCTCAAAAGCCATATATGCATCTTCGGATCAAACGGGCGCCCTCGCAACGGCAAAATCACATCCTGAACAAACATGCTACCCCACGAATGCAAATACGAATCGTGCGTACTGATAAACGCACCCAACATCGCAGCACACACTAATCCCAACATAACCTTCGGAAACGCATACGAAAGAAACAAAGGCACACGTGCCTGACTTCGCAATGCATCTATACGTTTATGATCTTGTTCGTTATATTGAGCTTCATCAACCCCCACCAAATAGTCCGGCTGCACCGATGCTATCTTTTGCCTTAAACCAGCTGAATCCGCAGCAAAATCTTTATGCGTCAAATAAGTACGCATGCAAATCGGAATCAACAAAATCACAATCATTAGCACCTTGAAACGCCACGACCCAAGCATTCCCGCCATTTTCGTTTCGTGAGCATTGATCGCACAACTGTTATACCCTGCTGTCCCCTGCCATCCCAACACGCCATAAAACGTCATCGTTCTCATATGATGCACCAACGGAAATGATGTTATGGAAGTAATGGACGCCCGT
>JAKSDC010000168.1 GCA_022360275.1 Chlorobiales bacterium | reverse complement strand
GTTTCTATTCGCTGAGGCTTACCGATATCTTTCTTTCGGGTATTTTTATCTCCTCAGCCGGTGCAGTGATGGCCATGGCTATGGATATAGCTGCGTCTCAGGCGGAAGTTGTTGAAAAAAATCCGGGAATAAACCGCAAGGACCTGATTGTTTCCGGATTCCGGGTCGGACAAGCCGTGATCGGGACCATGACAACGACCCTGCTTTTTGCTTATTCAGGCAGTTTCACCTTTGTGTTGATGGTGTTTATGGCGCAGGGGACGCCGATGGAGTATATATTCAATATAAGCTATGTGGCTGCCGAAATTCTGCTGACGCTTGTAGGCAGTTTCGGACTCGTGCTGGTCGCGCCGGTGACAGCCGTGCTCGGAGGTTTAATCTATACGGCAAGGCAGGGAAAAACCACCCCGAAATGAACCGGGGTGGCTTGTATCATCACATGATCAGGGCATAATTGCCGGTTTCTTCGATGATATTGGCTTCAGTCATCAAACTGCCATAGACGGTAACGGTTCCGAGAGTATCGCCTTCCGCAGAAGACATGGTGATAACCGTCGATTCGGCCTTTCCGTTGTTATTCAGGTCGACATGCTGAAAATCAAGATCGACGGAGAAGGAATCAGGGTTACTGTCATTGTCGATAATCATGATCGAGTCCTGTTCAGACTGTGAGAAATCAGAAATCAGGTCGTCGCCGTTCAGTGGGGTGAAATAGAATCTGTCAGAGCCGCTTCCTCCTTTCATGATATCGTTGTCGCCGTCGTCGAGAGAGACGAGATGATCGTTGCCGTTCTGTCCGTAAAGCCGGTCGGTCCCTTCTCCGCCAAGCAGAATGTCATCACCTTCTCCGCCATAGAGAAGATCGGTTCCATCGCCACCGATGAGGATATCGTTACCGTTGCCGCCGTGTAGATAGTCATTGCCGCCTTCCCCATACAGTACATCATTCCCGTTATAACCGTATAGTTTGTCGTTGCCGTCCCCACCGTAAAGGTGGTCGTTATCGTTGCCTCCATTGAGATAGTCATTCCCGTTTTCACCATACAGCCGGTCGGTCCCGTTCTGTCCGTAAAGCCGGTCGATCCCCTCGCCACCGGAAAGGGTATCATTTTGATTGCCTCCGTAGAGCCGGTCGTCGCCTTCGTCGCCTGCAAGTGTATCATTGCCGTCCAGCCCATAAAGACGGTCGTTGCCGGTGCCACCGCTTAGGGTGTCGTCACCGCTGCCGCCATTGAGATAATCGTTGCCGTGTTCTCCATAGAGCAAATCGTTTCCGTCATGGCCGTAAAGGTAATCATTCCCCTCTCCGGCAGACAGTGTGTCAATGTCCTTGCCGCCATACAACCTGTCGTTTCCACCGTTCGCTATGAGAATATCATCGCCATCATCGCCGCTTAACCTGTCGTCCCCACCAAAAGCGACGAGCGTATCGTTACCCGCTCCGCCGTATACCCGGTTGTTGCCGGCACCGGCATCGAGCTTGTCATCGCCGTTTCCGCCGTGAAGGTAGTCGTCCCCTTCTTCACCCAGCAACGTGTCGTTATCGTCCTGTCCGTAGAGATAGTCGTTTCCGGTACCGCCCTGCAGGAAATCAGCTCCGGCTCCACCATACATCTTGTCGTCGCCGCCATTGCCGGTAATGATATCGTTTCCGGCCTCACCGCTGAGCACGTCGTTCCCTTCCCCGGCAGTCATTTCGTCGTTGCCTGCTCCGCCGTATACCCGGTTGTTGCCGGCACCGGCATCGAGCTTGTCATCACCGTTTCCGCCGTGAAGGTAGTCATCGCCGTTTCTGCCATAAAGTGTATCATCGCCGTCCTGCCCGTAGAGCTTGTCATTGCCATCGCCGCCATCGAGTTTGTCCGCTCCATCGCCGCCGTAAAGCTTGTCGTCGCCGC
>JAKSDC010000004.1 GCA_022360275.1 Chlorobiales bacterium | reverse complement strand
TACGGAGATCCTGTGTATTATGGGCTCAAATCCTTTTAGTGTTTTTACAATAATATTTTAGCTAAACCCACAAATGCAATGGGCTACCTTTACAGATAGCCCGATTTTGCTTTGGTTTGCTCTTTTGAGACAGCCTCCTTCACGGCAGGTAAGCGTGTTAACTGGCTTAGAAGTTGTAACGCAAGCCGACAAGTGCGGAATGGCTGTCGAAAGAGATGTTCATAGGGTCATTTTCAAATACGTCGTCATCATCTCTTGTTGTCACGTCAGCAGTGTTGAGGTACCGGTAACGGGCATCTACCATAATGCCGTCGCCAACCGGAATGCTCACACCTGCGCCAACCTGATAAGCCCAGGTTGTTTCGCTGAACGTTGAGCTGTCGTCGTCGTCAAAGCCGCCTTCGGGGTAAACTTCAGGGCCGACTTCATCGACATTTACAAATGCGGCGCCAATACCTGCTGTCAGGAAGATTTCAACATTGGAATCATCCATCGGCTTGATTTCGTAGTAGCCGTTAAGCATGAAGGTCGTCAGTGACACATCGCCGTAACCGTCTTCCGTGTTTGTATCTTTACCATTTGATTCGGTTACCGTGGAAACATCGTTTGTCTGGTAGCCTAATTCAGCTTCGAGCCTGGTGCTGCCGAAGTCATAGCCCAAGGCGCCTGTGAGTGCAATACCTGAATCGAATTCCAGCCCCACAGTGTCATCTTTGTCATCTTCATCCCCTTCAACTGCTGTCGCGGTTGCGTCTTCGAACCAAGCGATACCTATGTTTGCAGACGCGTAAGGATTACCGGCGAATGAAGGCGCAGACCAGCCCATAACGAGGACTGCTGCAACGAGAAGTGATAACATTTTTTTCATGGTACAACTACTTTTTAGTTAGGATTTAGGGTGTTGCTTTAAACAACCACTGGGAGATAATACAAATATTTATGCTTTTGTAAAACAGTAAAATACCGGGCTTTTTTACTGATTCGGGTAACTTCGGTGTGATGTTATGATATTTTTGTATAGCTTGACCGGCAAGGGTCGATTATTTTCCCCGGTTTTCTTGATTATAGACGGATGTGCGGGTGTTGGTCGATTTATGGTATCGGGTTAAATAGTGGATCGTGATAGGTTGAATTGAGTATTCTAATCATGGAAGGTAAAAAGAGGAGGAATTCATGCCTGAAGCAAAGCAGGGCGATACTGTAAAGGTGCATTATACCGGAAAACTGGACGATGGAAGCATTTTCGATACATCAGCAGAACGTGAACCGTTTGAATTTACGGTTGGAACAGGCGCGGTGATACCCGGTTTTGAGCAGGCAGTTATAGGGCTGCAGCCGGGTGAGTCGACGGAGACAACCATCGGTGCCGACAACGCGTACGGTCCAAGAAGTGCGGACCTGGTCACCGAAGTAAAACGCGAACAACTGCCACCGGACCTTGAAGTAAGTGTGGGGCAGCAGCTGCAGGTCAGTATGCAGAACGGTCAGACAGCCGTTGTCTTGGTTACCGATGTTACCGATGCATCAATAATCATTGATGCCAACCATCCACTGGCGGGTCAGAATCTTTCCTTTTCGATCGAGCTTGTAGAAATCGTTTGAGCAGGTATAAAATCTATGTAATGACAAAATGTTCTGTCGCTTGCCATGAGATCTATTGTCGCACTGTTGTTCTTCTTTACCATTACGGCCTGTACCGGGAACGGAAATGAATCGGCGCCTGTCGCAGGGCATGGCGGTGCCCTTTCCCGGCAGATCGGAGCTGCTGATGAAATGGCAGAGTCAAAAAGTGTTGCCCCTTCTCCTCCGCCGGCTCCTCGGCAGGCTGAAGAGTCCAGCGCGAACATTGAGGTAGCTGGTCCGAAAATTATACGGGAAGGCGGTGTCACATTTGAAACTCCCGATCTGAAGCAGACAAGAGTGCTTCTGGACAGCCTGGTTCAGCGCTATGAGGCGTATCTGGCAAACGATGACCAGTACAAGTTTGATGACCGGATAGAGGAGCGGCTTGTCATACGTGTGCCTGCCGATAACTTTGACGACATGGTTCATGGGCTGGAAGGTTCTGTCGAGCGTTTCGACAGCAAGACGATCTCCGCCAGGGACGTGACCGAGGAGTTTCTCGATGTTTCGTTGCGGATACAGATAAAAAAAGAGACCGAGCAGCGTTATCGTGACATACTCACCAAGGCGGAAACGGTTAGAGATATTCTCGAAGTGGAGCGTTATATCGGCAGGATACGTACAGAGATAGAGTCGCTCGAGGGAAGGCTGAAATATCTTGAAAACAGAATATCGTTCAGTACGCTCACCGTTACGTTCTACCAGCTCAAACCCGAAGCTGTCGGGTTTTCCTCCCAGTTCATGGTTGCCCTGAAAAACGGCTGGAACAGTTTCGTGCTCTTTGTTCTCGGAGCGGTTTCTCTCTGGCCGTTCATTCTCGCCGGAATAATCCTGCTTCTCGTCTTGCTCGTCGTTGCGGGAAGAAGGAAGAAGGCGGGATAAAGTCAAAATTCAAAAGTAAAAAGGTAAAAACAGCTGGATTGCCAGGTGGCTCAACAGCCTGAAAGTCATGCCCGAAGAAGACCACTGAACTTCTTACTCCCGGCACCTTACTCCTGCGCACAAGGTGCGCTACTCCTCTCACAACAGCGTGTCACTTGTTTCTCATCACGACTAATGAACCGAGCATGAGATGCACGGATCATAGCTCCTGACAACCATTTCGCAAAGCTGCTGTATCTCTTGGTCGGTTTTGCCTTCTTTTAAAGACTTATCGGCAAGAGCTTTCAAGTCAAGGTGTATGTTGGCGTTGTTCTGTGTGGTCGGTATTATACAGTCTCCCCTGACAACCTTCCCTTTTTCATCCACTTCCATATGATGGTAAAGAATGCCTCGGGGTGCTTCGACCGCGCCGGTTGCTTTACCTGCCTTGGGTTCCCATGCTGTTTCCAATTCATGAAGTGGATCGTCGAGCAGTGTGTCGATCATGGATATGGCGTCATGCACGATATGGTAACACTCGACCAGCTGCGCAACGTTGTTCATGAAGGGGTTGTGGCTGACCGGTTCGAGGCCGAGAGCCGAAGCAGCTTCTTTTGCTTTTGGGTGCAGGAATGCATAATTGTTGTTGAACCGGGCGAGCGCACCTGCCGCAAAGGAATCCCTGCTCAATTTCGTCAACTTGCTTGTTGTATAGTCTTCCACATATTCATTGGTCATCGCAAGGTAGTCGTTCTCGTCTTTTCTGATTCCATCTGTTGAAAGCAGGTCTCCGCCAATATATGGATACTTGATCCCGTTGTACAGGGAGACAAACTCGGTTTCCCTCACAAACTCGGGGATAGAAAGCGTGGCACAGAAGTCCAGGGTGTTATCGAGGTCCGGGAGTACATTTTCAAGCTGCTGCCTGAGCGCAGCGAGCTCTTTTTTTTCCGGTGCCTTGCTGACTCCGCCCACAACAAGGCTTACTGGGTGGGTGTACCTGCCGGTGGTCAATGCGCTGATTGCATTGCCGGCTTCTTTCAAGCGCAATCCTGACCGGACGATTTCGGGATGAGATTTGATAAGCGGCAGTACGCTGGGGGTATCGACGAAATCGGGGATGGCTAGAAAGAAAAGATGCAGCGCATGACTTTGCAGGGTTTCGCCATGCATAGCAAGCAGGCGCAGTTTTTCCGCTGAAAGAGGAACAGTAATCTCCATGGCACGTTCGAGAGCTCTGATGCTGGCCAGTGCATGACTGATCGAGCAGATGCCGCAGATCCTGGAAGTGAGGAACGGAACTCTCTCGGCGCTCATTCCCTTGACCATCATCTCGAAAAACCTT
>JAKSDC010000125.1 GCA_022360275.1 Chlorobiales bacterium | reverse complement strand
TTTTTTGTTTTGATAACATAGCCGGTCATTGTTTTGCCTGCCGGGAAATGTTCTATTTTATCATTTTCGTCGGCCATGAATGGTAGAAAAATGGTATCGTCTTCTTCATTATACAAGGCGATATAATAATTTTTTGTATCAATAATGGTTGATAATTGTTCACGGATCGTTATGACTAATTCTTCGATATTATTTGTAAACATCACTGCATTTGAGATATTCCCAAGGATTTTTTGTACGCGTTCCGCACGTTTTCGTTCAGTAATTTCATGAGCTAAACCTTCAATCCTGATAACCTTGTTATTTTTATCGAATACCGGAACTTCCAGCAGTTCAAATTCTTTTTTTATTTTGTCTTTGGTGTACAACTCGATTTCGAAAGGAGGTTGTTTTTCTCCCTTTTTATTTTTAATAGATGCTTCAATCGCTTTTTTGTTTTTCCGATGATCGGTTATAAATGCTTGGATACCATACTCTACATCCAGTTCATTATAACCTAAAAGTTTAGTAATTGAAGGGCTGACATAGCTGTATCTCCCATCCATTTCCTGCGAATAGAAAATATATTCATCTTCCAGATTTTCAATCATCCGGCGGATTTTCATTTCACTTTCTGCCAGATCAGCATTCATTTGTTGGACTTCATCATTGATGGCCCTGATTTCCTCGTTTTGTTGCTCAATCTCCTCATATTGCTGTTGCATCTCCTCGTTTTTTACATTCAGTTCCCTGGTGCGCTCCTCTACTTTATCAAAGAGATTTTTGTATAAACCATCCAGTTTATCAGCCATTTTATTAAAGGATGAAGCTAATTCGCCAAGTTCATCATTTGATACAATCTCAGCTCTTGAACTGAAATCTTTGGCTGTATAAGCCTGCACACTTTTCTCCAGAATCTTTAACTGGCTGGTAAATTTTTTCCCATTGAGGATCATAATAGAAAAAACGATAATGAATATGACTATGGAAATAAAAATGCTGATACGGGTTTCTTTTAACAAGTGCTTTCGTATAGCATTCATATCCATAGAAGTGGCAACAACCCACCCCATTTGGGGTAAATATTTGTAAAGAATTTTACGCTTTTCTTTGCGATTGGATTTTGTCGACCATGTATACCAGGCTTCACCCTTATAACTACTATTTGCCGTAATGTTGTCACAAATTTCCTTGATAAATGGCTTTCCATCCTTATCTTTTAATTGGAAAATGTTTTTTTCACTATTATAGGAGTTTATGATGCTATTCCCCTTGATATCAATAATCAGTGGAAAAAATTCGTTGCCCAATTCCAATTCGGCAACATTTGTTTTTAATTCATTGAGTTCCGTTTGTTTAATCCCTACATAAATAGCTCCAATAATCTTCTCGCCCTGAAGAATGGGTTTGTAAGCCGTTATATACCAATCGTTCACAGCATATGCGCGACCGCGATAGATTTCACCATTTACTATTTTTTGGTAAACCGGTGAGTCTGTAGGAATATAAGTTCCGATTGCACGGCTACCGTCCGATCGTTTAACACTGGTAGAAATCCTCAGCATTCCTTCTTTTATCAATTGAAAAATCGTGACCGTTCCACCAACT
>JAKSDC010000061.1 GCA_022360275.1 Chlorobiales bacterium | reverse complement strand
TCGCATCAACCGGGTGGTGGTGGCCTCCTGTTCCCCCCGGACCCACGAACCCCTGTTCCGGGAACCCATCCGGGACGTGGGGCTGAATCCCTACCTCTTTGAAATGGCCAATATCCGGGACCAGAACACCTGGGTCCACATGAATGAACCGGAAAAGGCCACTGACAAGGCCAAGGACCTGGTGCGCATGGCCATTGCCAAAGCCGCGTTCGTGGAGCCCCTCCACCAGGTGAGCCTGCCCATCAAGAAATCGGTGCTGGTCATCGGCGGCGGCGCATCCGGCATGGAAGCGGCCCTTGGGGCGGCAGCCCAGGGCGTAAACGTCCACCTGGTGGAGAAAACCCCTGTTTTGGGTGGTATTGCCAGACACCTCAACGCCACCTGGAAGGGTGAGCCCATCTCCGACTATGTGAACGGGCTTGTGGAGATGACCCAGGGCAACGAGGCCATCACCCTCCACATGGAGAGCGAGGTGACCTCAACCACCGGCTCCATGGGTAACTTTGTCACCACAGTGGCCCAAAACGGGTCCGAGGAGTTCAAGATTGAGCACGGGGCAGCTATCCTCACCACCGGCGGTATGGAGTACAAACCCAACGAGTACCTCTACGGCGACCATCCCGATGTCCTGACCCATCTGGACATGGATGCGGCCCTGCGGGACGGGGACGAGCGCATCGAAAAGGGCAAGACCTTTATCTTTGTCCAGTGCGTGGGCTCCCGGAACGAGGAGAATCCCTACTGCTCCAAAATATGCTGCACCCACAGCCTCAAGTCGGCCATCAGCCTGAAGAAACAGGACCCCCGCAAGCGGGTCTACGTGGTCTACCGGGATATCCGCTCATACGGATTCCGGGAGGACCTGTACCAGGAAGCCCGGCAGATGGGGGTCCTCTTCATCCGGTATGACCTGGAGAAGATGCCTGAACTGCGCCGTGACGGGGACGGCAACCTGGAGTTCAATGTGGTCGACCATGTGCTCCAGATGCCTGTGCGGATCAACCCCGACCTGGTGGTGCTGGCTTCGGGCGTGGTGCCTGGCGACAACAAGGATCTTTACGAAAAGTTCAAGATCCCGGTGAATGCCGAAGGCTTCCTGGTGGAGGCCCATGCCAAGCTCCGGCCCGTGGATTTTGCCTCGGACGGCCTGTTCGTGGCCGGCCTGGCCCACTATCCCAAGCCGCTGGAGGAGAGCATTGCCCAGGCCAGGGCAGCCGTGGCCCGGTCCATGACCATCCTCTCCCG
>JAKSDC010000005.1 GCA_022360275.1 Chlorobiales bacterium | reverse complement strand
TGTCCTGACAGTTCCTTCACTGAGAGACAGGTTATTTACAGCAAAACTGCAAGAGTGGAGTACGGAGGCGGACAAAACAACAAGAACATACCAAGCCACCGTTTCCTTGCAGGCACCTGAAGACAACAGCCTGCTTCCCGGCACGACCGCGGAAATAGCTCCTCAAAACCTGAAAACCCGCAAACCGGTTATGACCGTACCTCTTGACGCCGTAACGGCCGATCTTGAAGGGAATTCCATAGTCTGGATCTATGATAAAAAGTCTGGGGAAGTTACACCCAAACAGATCACCACCTCGGAAATGTATGATGACAGAAGAATCATTGTCAACGGGGGACTCAACGGCAACGAGATGGTTGTTACCGGCGGCACCTACTTTCTCGTCGAAGGAATGCAGATCGAGCCGTTGACATCCTCACCTGCAAACAGCCGACACACCGGAGGACAGAAAAACGCATTATGAGCCCCGCCATCTTTGCCCTGGAAAAAAGAACGATCATGATTATGCTGACCACACTGCTGGTCGGCGCAGGTGTACTTTCCTATCAAAAGCTCGGGCGTCTCGAAGATCCGGGGTTCACGATCAAAACAGCATTGATCGTAACCCAGTATCCGGGAGCAAGTCCTGCCGAAGTTGAGGAAGAAGTGACAGACGTGATTGAAGAACATATCCAGTCGATGGGAGAGGTAAAAGAAATCTACTCGACTTCCGAAGAAGGCATTTCCTATGTCTACGTCGACATGAAGGATCACTATACCTCAAACAAACTGCCACAAATTTGGGATGAGCTTCGAAAAAAAGTCCGACAGGCTGAATCATCACTGCCGCGGGGAGCGATGAAACCTTTTGTGAACGACGATTTCGGCGACGTTTACGGCGTCTACTTCGCCATTACCGGCCGGGGATACTCTTACGCCGAGCTTAAGGAATATGCCGATTTCCTGAAAAAAGAGCTGTTGTTGTGCCGCGATGTCGCAAAAATAGATTTCTGGGGAACCCGCCAAGAGATGATCTTTGTCGAAACAGACCGGGCGAAAATGGCTGAACTGGGTATAGCACCTGATAGTATCACCCGGACACTCCAGACACAGCTTTTTGTCGGCCAGAGCGGGAAGGTCGAAGCCGGCAACAAGTATCTCCGCATCACTCCGACAGGAGAAATCACCAGCGAGAAAGCTATCGCCTCCCTGCTTGTCGGTCCTGCGGAGAAAACCGTCCGCCTCGGAGATATTGCCAGGATTTACCGGGGATACGAAGACCCGTCGCGCAATGGACTGTGGTTTAACGGAGAACCCGGCATTGCTCTGGGTATTTCAACGATCGAGGGAGGCAATGTTATCGCTATGGGCGAATCGGTCAGCGAAAAACTGCACCAGCTCGAATCACGCAAACCCGAAGGGATAAGCCTGCACAAGATCTACTATCAAAGCGACCTTGTCGAAAGCTCCGTCAACACCTTCGTTACCAACCTTGTCCAGGCTGTTTTCATTGTCGTTGTGCTGCTGATGTTTTTTATGGGCTGGCAAAGCGGCCTGATGATCGGAAGTATACTGCTCCTGAACATACTGGGAACGTTCATTACCATGGCGCTGCTTGACATCGACCTCCAGAAAATGTCGCTTGGCGCCCTTATCCTTGCACTCGGTATGCTTGTCGACAACGCCATTGTCATTGCCGACGGTATCCTGGTCCGGGTAGAACGGGGAGATAACCGTGAACACGCCGCCATCGAGGTAGTAAAGGAAAATATGTGGCCGCTTTTCGGTGCGACCCTCATTGCTATTCTTGCTTTTGCAGCTATCGGTTTTGCGCCCGGCGAAGTAGGTGAATACTGCCGCTCACTGTTCAATGTTCTCGCTCTTTCTCTTTTCATAAGCTGGATTCTTGCCATTACCATTACCCCCCTTTTTTGTGTCTGGTTTTTGAAGATTCCCGACCTGCATAACAAGGACCCGTTTGATAAACCGTTTTACAGGCTGTACCGCCGTATGCTCCATTTGGGCCTTACCCATCGGTGGAGCACAATAGGAATAACCACAGTCCTGCTTGTTTTGGCGGTCATTGGTTTTGGGACTTTGCCACAGGCTTTTTTCCCTGACTCAACACAGCCCTACTTCTTCGTCAACTATTGGAAGCCGCAGGGAACCCATCTCGACAAAACGCGCCGGGACATGCTCATCGCCGAGGAACAAATCAGGCGTATAGACGGCGTTAAAAATGTAACTGCATTTCTCGGAGAAGGCGGTATGCGGTTTATTCTACCGTATAAATATGTCACCCCCAACTCAAGCTTTTTCCAGCTTCTCGTCGAAACCGATACCCATGCAGGCATTGAACACATCAGCGGTGAGGTTGACAGGTATCTGAAAGAAAATCTCATGGATGCCGAACCGTATCTGACAAGAATCACCAACGGCCCACCGGTTGACTTCAAGGTCGAGGTACGGTTCAGGGGCCCTGATGCTGCCGTTCTGCACGATCTTGCCGCCCAGGCCACGAGGGTCATGCAGAATACTCCCAATACCCGTGATATTCGAACAGACTGGCGTCAACAGGTCCGGGTAGTTCGACCGGTCTATAATGAAAGCCAGGGAAGAAACGCAGGCATCACAAAGCATGACCTCGAAGCATCCTTGCAGCGCAACTTCAACGGTATAACAGCCGGAATGGTAAGGGAAGGCGATGAACTGATCCCCACCGTGTTTCGCATGCCCAGCAAGGAACGCGCGACCGTTGATGAGTTGAAAAATGTTCAGGTATGGAGTTCGGAACGCCGGAGTTTTATGCCGCTCGGCCAGATTGTTTCAGCTATCGGTATCGAATGGGAATGGCCGATCATTCAGCGGAGAGACAGAATGCAAGCCGTTACCGTACAGTGCAACCCGGCCTCCGGACTTGCCGAGCCTTTGCGCCAATCGATGCTCGAGAAAATAGAATCCATAGAACTGCCGCCAGGCTATACAATGGAGTGGGCTGGAGAATACAAGGAGTCGAATAAGGGAACCGGACCGCTTGCCCAGATATTCCCTCTTTGTGTTCTCGGCATGTTTTGCATACTTGTCTGGCAATTTAACTCGCTGAAAAAAGCAGCGGCGATCTTTCTTACCGTTCCGCTATCCCTTATCGGGGTCACTGCAGGTCTGCTCATAACCGGACAAGCGTTCGGGTTCATGGCCATACTTGGTTTCCTCGGGCTATCCGGCATGCTGATCAAAAACGCCATCGTGCTCATCGAGCAACTGGAAATCGACTTGAAAACCGGTAAAGAACCTTATCTGGCTGTCCTCGATTCTGCTGTCAGCAGACTCAGGCCGGTGGTCATGGCAGCTTCAACAACCATTCTTGGGATGTTGCCGCTGATTAGCGACCCACTTTACGCTGCCATGGCCACAACCATCATGGGGGGTCTCTTTGCAGCCACTTTCCTGACCCTTGGCATAGTACCCGTGCTTTACACCCTTTTCTACAGTATACAACCAGACGACAGCTATGTATGATACCTGCAACCCGATAATGAAAACTGTTTTTTTGTTATTGCTGCTCTTTTTGCCCGCACATGGCCTGCTGAACGCCACGGAACCAGCGGAAACCGCACCAGAAGAATACCTGACCATAGAAAAGGCAAAACAGACCGCTCTTGAAAACAACCCGGGTGTTCAGCAAGCATTGGCAAGGGTTCGTTCAGCAAAAGCAATCCTCGGCCAGGCATATGCATCCTGGTTCCCGACCATTTCCGCCGGCGGCGGGTATTTCTACCGCCACATCGACATGCAGCCTGACTGGCAACCGGACACACGAGTGAAAGAAGACATCAGAGAAACAGCCGGCAATCTTGAACTCAACTGGCTGCTGTTCAACGGGTTTGCGCGAAGAGCCGAAACACTTGCGGCAAAGTACGGCGTAGAACAGGCAAAAAAAACGTACGTCGATACGCAGCGCCTTCTTACGGAATCGGTTGCGACTGCTTACTATCAGGCTCAGCTTGCCAGAGAAAATATACGAATCGCAGAAAAAAACGCAGAGTTCAACAGGGCGCTTGAAAAAAACGCAATGACACGCCGCGAAATAGGAACTGCTCCCCGATCGGAAATGCTTAACTTTTCCATCAGAACGGTTCAGGCGGAAAGCGACTCCATTCAGGCCGATAGAAACTATACCATAGCACGAACCGTTCTTGCAGAACTCATGGGTGCCGCCGGAAGCGAACCCGACATTGCACCTTCTCCTGCCGGGGAAAACAGGGAAATCGGTGACACTATCCCCTCATACGAACAAGTGTTTGCTGCAGCATTGGAAAACCGGCCCGATCTGCAGGCGGTTGAAGCCGGCATTAACGCCGCGGTTCAGCGAAAAAACGCCGCGAAGGGCTCCTGGCTGCCTTCGATCGGTCTCACAGCAGGGCTGAACTATACAAAACAGACAGGGGCGGACCCCGTTCAGGCAGAGCGTAACCGCTATGCAGGAGTTACAGCAAGCTGGGACATTTTCACAGGGGGGAAAAGGAGCAGGGTATTTCAGCAGAAAAAAGCGGAAGTTTATGCGCTTGAAGCAGAAAAACAGCGGAAAATACTCTCGATCCAGTCGGGTATCCGACAAGCCATTGCCAGTGCAGAAGCGGCAAGAGAACAGTGGAAACGCCAGGAAAATGCGCTGAAAATGACGCAACAGGTTCGTGACGATATCAAACTTCTTTATACAACTGGGTCGGCAACCCTTACAAGGCTCAACGAAGCCCAGACAGACCTCGTTCGAGCAGAAGTCCTTGCTGCAAGCAGCAAAGTGCAGTATCTCCTCGCCCTTGAAAAAATTCACTCGGAAAGTGGAGCGATACTCAACTCATCTCTTCCGAAAAAAAACATTGGTTCCATAGAGAAGGATCGGGAGAACCAGGAGCATAAGAAGTATATCTCTGACAATCGTTGAAAAGCTGATCTCTTCCTGCATGCCAAACCACCCACTGAGAAACTCAAAGCACCCGCAGTCATGAATAATACCCCTGAGCATGTTGTGCGTCACTCCTGCAGTGAAGATGATGAGCATCACCATCAATATCAAAGCGTTGCTTCGAGCATAGATGTTCAGAATGAGCATTGCTCCGCACAACAGTTCAAGCCAAGGCAATAGTATCGCTACGAACGGCACAAAGCTTTCAGGCAACAGTTGATACTCGGCAATAACCGCACTGAAATGAACCGGATTGATGATCTTAGGATAAGCGGCGAGTATAAACAGCGCCCCCACCAGAACTCTCAAAACGGTTACGGTTGTTGAACTCGACAGAAGCTGGCCGACTTTCATGAGTAAACTTTAAAACCTTGAACGGGATATCGTGCTCGCAGCCACTCGATCCAGCCGTCAGCAAAGATTTTGATATTCGTATATCCAAACCCTCTCAGTTTGCTGGCGACAATGTCGCTGTAAGGACATGTAATGCTGTGACAATAAATGATAAGCAATGCATCTTTGGCAACAGCATCTTTAAACTCCTCATATTGCGAATCAAATCTGCTCGCCGACAATGACAATGCACCCGGTATATGCAGTTCATAATACTTATACTCCGATCGTGCATCCACAAAAAAACCTTCCCCTTTATCGAAATATTCTTTTGCCTGAAACAACGTAATCAGCTCGATTTCAGTCGAAGCGCCCTTGTCCTCTGTCAACTCGTTTGAAGACAGCTTTTCAGTTTCGGCAATCGCTTTCGGTGCTGGTTTTGCAGAGCCGACTGCGGTATCTTGCCCCAAAACTTCGACCGTCTGCTCGCCTGAAGCATCATTTTCCTGCAATGCGACAGCACTGTCACCTTGCATTCCACCGGCATTTATTGCTTCGTCTTCAACGATAATCGTACTGTAGACACAATTTTTCCGACCTGCATTGACGATGTCGATACCGTTCGGGTTCACCATATTGAACAGCAGGCCAAGCAAACCTGCTGTCACAGTAATCGCTACGCTTATGAGCATCGTTCTGCCCATTTGCCGTCTCCCTTTCATGGCGAAAAATTTTGTTTCCGGCTTGCGAGTGTCACGTTAACGTGGGTTCTTTCAGAGTCCGGCGGCATGCCCGGAACATTTTTCAGCCTTTTAATTTATGGAACTGAGCAAAACGGTACAACAAAACGTTTCTGAAACTTTACAGACCCCATCAAGCCAAACGCTATTTTTTCATAAAATCTTTTATCTTTACCCGAAACCGTTAATGCAAATCGCATAGTACATCATGCTGTTTTCCGAGGCAAAGCAGGGAAGAACCTTTATCGTTCGGCTGGAGGACGGAGAAATCGTTCATGAAACGCTCGAAAAATTTGCTGTTGACCGCAACATCACAGCGGCAGCAGTTATTATACTCGGTGGTGCCGACAAAGGAAGCAAACTCATTGTCGGCCCACAACAAAGCCGTGCCCTTCCGGTTATGCCAATGCAGCATGAACTTTACGAAGCTCACGAGGTCACCGGTACGGGCACGATCTTCTCGGATGAGGAAGGCAACCCCGTACTCCATCTTCACATGGCATGCGGGCGTGAAGAAAGCACCGTGACCGGCTGTATCCGTAACGGAGTAAAAGTATGGCGCGTCATGGAGGTCATTCTGTTCGAAATCACGGCCACAACCGCTATGCGGAAGTCTGATCCGGAAACCGGATTCAAGTTGCTGGTACCGTGAATAGTGACCCGTAACTCATTTTTTCCATTTTTGGCCTTTTGCTTTTTGACTTAACATTTACATGGAGTTTTTCTCGGACTTGACGTGGTGGGGCATGCTTTCCTTTGCTCTTGCCGCAGCGATTATCCCGGCATTTTTCCAGAAGATCCGTTTGTCGGCTCTTGTAGCGTCATCCCTTTTTTGCCTGGGCATGGTTACTGCCATGTATTTTGTTACGGGAATGGTGTCCGCGATCACCGGCTCGGTTTTGACTCTCTTGGCAGGCGTGACAGCCTTGTTTGTCACATTGGTCGTCTCGGGCATAAACACCTTGCTCAAGAAACGCTATCGATAGCCCGTGATGAACGGCAAGAAAGACAACGTGCTACATGTTTTTTCCCGAACGAGGCGGCGCATACTCCATACTCAACGATGTTGCAACCGCCTTATTGGTCACAACACCCTCGTGGGTATTCAATCCGGCCCGGAGGCCGGGCATTAGTCTCATGGCCTTGTCGACTCCCATATCTGCAATCGCCCTTATATATGGCAAGGTATTGCCGGTAAGCGCCTCCGTTGAGGTCCTGGCATAGGCTCCGGGCATATTCGTCACACAATAATGCAGCACACCCTCCTCGATGTAAACAGGGTCTTCGTGAGAGGTGGGTCGCGATGTTTCCGAACATCCACCCTGGTCGATTGAGATATCGACAAAAACTGTTCCTTTTTTCATTGAACGCACCATGTCACGGTCCAGTAACTTGGGCGCTGTTGCACCGGGAACAAGAACCGAACCGACAAGTAGATCGGTATTTTCAAGTTCCTCTGTAATATGCCGCCGCGTCGAAAAAAGCGTTTGTGCCTGGGCTCCCAGCACAGCACTGAGATAGCGCATTCTTTGCTGATCAAGCTCCAGTATGGTTACCCTGGCGCCAATCCCTTTTGCAACGACAGCCGCATTCATTCCTGCCGTACCGCCGCCCAGAATAGTGACCTTGCCCGGCTTTACTCCCGGTACGCCACTCAACAAGGTGCCCTTCCCGCCAAAATGATTCGCAAGATAAAACCCTCCTGCAACAATGCTCATTCTGCCGGCTATTTCACTCATGGGAGCAAGAAGAGGTAATTGCCCGTTTTCGGACACTGTTTCATAAGCAATCGCACTAACCTCTTTCTCGACCAGATGAATCGCCAGTGTCG
This sequence comes from Chlorobiales bacterium, assembly GCA_022360275.1. Lineage (GTDB taxonomy): Bacteria > Bacteroidota > Chlorobiia > Chlorobiales > Chlorobiaceae > Prosthecochloris. The sequence continues at coordinate 3,915 of JAKSDC010000005.1, read as the reverse complement.
GGTCGGCGGCAAGATGCAGAAAAGTAAACAATACCTGACCCCGGCGGAGATATTCATACTCTGTTTTCACCGGTTCTTTGACCTTGACAATCATATCGGCCTGCCAGACCGCTCCGGGATCCGGCACTACCTCTGCGCCGGCTTTCGTGAACGCCTGGTCACTGAACCCGCTTCCTTCTCCCGCGCCGCTTTGAACGAAAACCCTGTGCCCTGCATCAGAGAGGTACTGGGCGCCCGCTGGGGTACATGCAACACGGTTTTCCCTGATTTTTACCTCTTTCGGTATACCGATTATCATAAAACCTCCTCCCCCCAAGCTTCGTAGAGCATCACCATGGCGAGGGTATCGAGTTCACAATACTGGAGCAGTGCTTTTATAATCGCGTCTCTCTCGAAATCCTGCATCTCCTCATATTGGAGTCTTGCGTATGCCGTCATTGCTGCTCCACCATGACGAATTGCATTTTCATCCTCTCCGCTCATCAGATGCTGCATCTCTTCAGGAGAAATATCTGCAAACATCTCGGGAAGAAGCCTATAGGGATCGATCACATTGCCGTTTTCCTTTTCAATCCACCTTTTGCCCTTGAAGTTCCTGCTGGGAATACCGCCTTCCGCTCCGTATATCGGCATCGAATATTTCCGCTGGAGATACTTGGAACTCTGGAGCACTGCAGGAAGCACATATTTGATGGAGTTCGATCCCTTTGTTTGCGGATGGTAATAATAGCGTTTTACCAATTCGAGCAGATCAACCATATCCCTCGGCCCTTTCCATAAATACGCTGAACCGGATGAACAATGTGAAATGGTTTTTATGAACCTGCAAAGTTCTTCACGGTCCTCCGGAGGATTTTCGTCTTCCATCAGCTGGCGGTACAGAACATTCAGGACAGTGTTTTCGTAGTGACTGTAGCGGAAAACCGTACCTTGGCATTCACCAAGTTCAGCCATGAGTGCGCGGAGAAATGCATAGTTCGGGAACGCTCCCGGATTGGCAAGCAGAAACTGGCCCGCGTGCCGGACACGTCCGTTTTCTTCCACTACATGGTGTGAGAACTGAAAAGCGATCATCTCATAGGGATGACGTCCTGCTGTAAAGGGAATGGGAGCCATTGCCGTCTCAAAATCAATGAAATGGAACGGAAAAGGCAACTCATTCAATTCCCTCCTGAGATTGTCCCGATCAATAAAAGGCTTCTCGTCATGTAACCTTGCCTTATCGATTTGCAGGAGTTGGCGGCGTGTCCTGGAAAGTCCGGGGCGTCCGTCATCACCGTTATTTTTCATTCCGAGATCCGGCTTTTCAAGATCGATCATTTTCAACTTTCCTGCCGAGATTGCCATGTCTTTTTTTCTGTAATCCCAGAGATCGAGCACCAGGGATTCCCCGAAATCTTCATCCCGCCACCCGAAAGCATCTCTCCAACACTCCTTGAACCCGCTTTGCCGTTGCTCAGCTTCCCCGGAAGACCTGAACTGGCATTTTGCGCATTTTCCTCCGGGTTCAGGCGGTATTTTCCGGTCTTCGGCATAACATGCCGCCAAATATCGCAGGGTTTCCTTGAAACCTTCCGGTTCAAAGTCTTTCGTCCCCTCCCCGCTTATGATCATAGAAACGTAGGTATCAACCGGTACGGAAACCAGCAACGGAACTGAAAGATCATCGGAACTCAGCTCGCCGGTCATCACTTCGGCTCTGCTGCCGGATAACCGGCGAATGCGAAATTTCTGGTTCAGCCCGTCAGTCGGACATCTGGCAGTCTTGTCGGCAAGCACGAGAAATGATTCGACGCGGAACTTCGGCACTGCTTTGCCGACAACATAAGCTTGAAATGCAACGTCGTAAAGATAGGGTTTCCATGCTGCTGCAAGATGACCCTTTTTCCCTAAAAACGACTCCTCTTTATCAGGGCTCCACGATTTGGATTTGACCTCGTAGAGACGCAGGCGCCCGCCCTCCTTGACCAAAATATCGACTCTCACAAAAAGATTTTCGTAAAGAAACGCCGGCTCGTACAGCACCACCTGTTCCTGTTGGAGCAATCTTGCGGTTTCGTTGAGCGCCATCCGGTCATCGAGCGGTCCGATCATATGGCCGCCGGAAAAATAGCAACGGGCCAAAGCGCCGACTTGAAACCCTCCCTCGGCGAGCGCCGCAAGAAACGGGTCTTCACTTGACTGATCGGCATACTCCTTTTTTCCGACATAGTAAAGCTTTGTCGGGCACTCCATGGCAAGCATGAATCTCGATTTCGTCAGATATCTGTCGATCATGTTTTTTTAACTCTTTCCATGGCAAGTTCGCGAACACGAAAATTCTGCATATACCGCTCACAAAACACAGGTATCCAGGAACGTTTAGAATGGCTCTCGCGAGCGGCATGACATGCGGAAGCAGAGACAGCTATTGCACCGGATCACGGGGGCATGACTTTTTTGCTATTACAATCGCATAAGTTTTAGGTACGAGCAGCAACAGCAAAACAATCGATCCCATGGCCGCCGCTGCAGCGAGAAACGCCCCGTTCAGGCTGAAAAGAGCAATAACCGGCGCCATGGCGAGCGGAGAAAGAAACTGCCCCAGAAATATCATCCCCGTAAATCCTCCCACCGCTTTCCCCCTTATATGCTCGGGAGCGACCTCCATAAGCCAGAAACTGCCGTTTGGCATCAGCATGCCGTTACCGAATCCCGCAAGTGCGAGTCCTGCGAGCATATAAAAAAAACTGAGGGAGTTGCCGATCAGGATATAGCCGGCCGCAACAAATCCAAACCCGAGAACATAGATAATCCTGTACCGAAACCTGCGCTTTATCAATGAATAAGAGAGCGAAGAAAGCGCACCGGCAAATGCAGAGAGTGAAATGGCAACCCCCGTTATGGCACTGCCGACACCAAAGCGCTCCTGCAGAATAAACGGCACCTGAACGAGCACCATGTAATAGAAGATCATCAGCAAAAACACCAGCAGATAGATCAGGCTCATCGTAAGGTAAGGAACCTGCCAATTCCCCTGATCCCGCATCTTAACTTCAACATCTTTTTTACCGGCTTTTGGCTCAGTGAGCCCGGTTACCGCCATTGCCAGTACAGCAAAAGCTGAAAGATAGGCAACAAAAGGCCCTTTCCAGCTCATTTCTGCAAGCAATCCTCCGAGTAGAACCAATACTACCCCGCCGATGTACATGAACCCGGACTGAAGACCGATAAACCGAGCCCGCTCATCCCCTGAAAACAAATCACCGACCAGTGCCGTTGCCGCGCTCATGATCCCGCCGACACCCATGCCGAGCACCGCCCTGCTTGCAAGGAGGAGCAAAAGATCATTGAGAAAAAAACCGCTGAATCCCGACACTCCATATAAAAACAGCGAAATCAGCAACAGTTTTCGGCGTCCGAACAGATCGGAAATATGCCCTGCAAGAGGAGCGCAGACCGCAATTGTCAGCGCGGGCATGGTTAATATGAGTTTTGAAAGGACAAGACCGCCCTCACCCGAAAAATGACGGCTGATTTCGGGAAGCGCCGGAGAAATAACCGCTCCGGCCATAACGGTCATCCCGCTTGAGAGGAGAAGCACTGCTTTTATCAGCCGCATATGCACGATACTGCTTCCATCGAACCAAAAAAAATAAACGAGACAACCTCATCGCTATTTAAGTGCCGACTCTTACCTACTCCACCGATCCTTTCGGAGCCTCCAGAGAACAGTGATCAGCTTCTTTGACCGCCGGCCACCCATGGTAATCCAGTTCCTCGAGCGTCGGCAGATCGTAACGTACCACATCCATATCATGCAACAGACGACCCATCGCCGCCAGCGTCCGGGCGCCGGCCACCCTCAGATCATACTCACCGTTGACATAAGCTCGCTGCGCCTGGTAGTACTCGTTCTCCGTATCCAGCAGATCA
>JAKSDC010000075.1 GCA_022360275.1 Chlorobiales bacterium | reverse complement strand
GGTTCCCTGGTTATCGACGGCATAGTAATAGACGGTATCGTCTTCTATTTCAAGCTGCTTCCTGATCTCCGAAAATTTTGCTGACTGCATGAATTCTCCTTCGACAGTTGAGTTGTTGATTGCATTCATCGACAGGGAATGATATGACCCGCCGCTATAGGTTCCATATGTAATGTATGGAGTATTTTTTTGAATAAGAAAGCTGGTTCACCCTGGGACACCTCTATTTATTGTTATGAGTCCCGATTGCATCGGGATGCAAGGTGAGCGGAGCGCAGAAACAGTAGTCTACACAGAGTACATGAGGATTTCGATCCCGACAAGGTCGGGACCAACAAAGTATTCGGGCTGCGCAGCAAATTAATAGAGGTGCCCTAAATTTTCCTACTGTTGTTTTTTTGCCTGCTCCCACAGCGCATTGAGTTCTTCGGTGGAGTGTTCCTGCCAGCTTCTGTCCGATTGGCTGACCAATTCTTCCACAGCCATGAAGCGTTTCATGAATTTGTTGGTTGACTTGCGTAGCGAATCCTCGGGATTTGCACCGATGAAGCGGCTGTAATTGACAATGGTGAAAAGAATATCACCGAATTCCTCTTCTTTCTCTTCTTTCGTTTGGGCTTTCCTGAGTTCATTGACCTCTTCGAGAAGCTTGTCGAGTACATCTTCGTCACTGGCCCAGTCGAAACCGGCACCGGCAACTTTTTTCTGTACCCGGTAGGCGCGCAGCAGTTCGCTCATGGCTTTGGGTACGCCGTCGAGAAGGCTCCTGCGTCCTTTCTCCTTCATCTTGAGGGATTCCCAGTTCTTGAGAACCTCCTGTTCGTTGTCGGCAACGGTTTCGCCAAAAACATGAGGATGGCGGTTTATGAGCTTTTCACACAACACGTCGAAGACCTCGGAAAAGGTGAACTTCCCGGATTCCTCAGCCATCAGCACCTGAAAGGCGACATGCAGGAAAAGATCGCCGAGTTCTTTTTTCAGCTCCCGGTCGTCGTTTTCATCGATTGCATGGACCAGCTCATAGCTTTCTTCAAGCAGGAGATGAGAGAGTGATGCCGGGGTTTGCTTACGGTCCCAGGGACATTCGGAACGGAGGACTTTTACGAGGCTGATGACCCGATTGAATTTCTCCTGGAGATTCCGGCCTTTCCTGTTCAGCACCTCATCCCTGAGGTGAGCTATATCCCGTTCCTGTGATGGTTCCATGGTAAAGATGAGTGGATTTTTCCTGATGCTCTGGAGATGTCCGGTCTGGTGGCAAAGTTACTATATTATGCATGATTTTCAGTAATTTGATTGGGGAACCTCTATAAATTTGTTACGCATCCTGATTACTTCGTTGGTCGGTGCTCAAAATCCTCATGTACTCTATGTACACTCCGGTTTCTCCGCTCCGTCCGCCTCGTACTCAACCTGCTCACGACAATTTATAGAGGTTCCAATAAGAACGAACTTCATTTCAAAAAAAGCTCTATGGATCTGAACGGAAAGACTGCTGTTGTAACGGGCTCCAGTTCCGGTATCGGGCATGAGTTGTGTGGGCTCCTCGCAGAGAAAAGGGCTTCGGTTTACGGGTTCAGCCGCCGCCCGTCATCGATCGACCATCCATCGTTCACCTGGGTTCAGACCGACCTGACAAAGCCTGAAGAGATTGACAAGGCATTCGACAGGATTCTCAATGAGCATGAACGTGTCGATGTGCTGGTCAACAACGCAGGTTTTGGACTATTCGGCAGTATAGAGGCGCTGAAGCCGGAAGAGTGGAACAGGCTGATAGCGACCAATCTGACGGCGGCGTTTCTCTGTACGCGAAGGGTTGTTCCCGGCATGAAAACAGCAAAGCGTGGAACGATCGTCAATGTAGCTTCGATTGCCGGAAAGCGCGGGTTCAGAAATGGATCGGCCTACTGTGCTTCCAAGTTCGGCCTGAACGGCTTTTCCGAGGCGCTGGTCGAAGAGCTTCGGGAAGAGGGCATCCGGGTCTGCGGCATCAATCCGGGCTCAACCGGCACGGAGTTTTTCGAGCGTGCCGGCATCGAATCCAAAAAACTGATGGATACAAAGGAGGTTGCTTCTCTGATCCTCTCCATGATCGAGCTTCCTGACGACATGTTGCCGGACCAGATCGTTGTCCGACCGCTCTAACCCACGATATCTACACTATGAACGAGCCAGTTTCTCTTCCCGCTCAAGGTGAACCGATTGCGGCCATAGCTACACCGGTTGGAGTTGGTGCCCTTGCCGTGGTCAGGATGAGCGGCGAGGGCGTTTTCGCTGTCGCCGACAAGATATTCACCAAAGCTCGTTCCCCGGAGACATCGCTGGCTGACTATTCGGGATATACCGC
>JAKSDC010000031.1 GCA_022360275.1 Chlorobiales bacterium | reverse complement strand
TTTGGCGCCCAGGTTATTGCAGAAGGCGGCTCTATCGAGATCGGCAACGAATGTATCGTGATGGAAAATGCCGTGCTGCGAAGTTCCGCCCGACACGATCTGATTATCGGAAGCAACTGCCTGATCGGTCCTAATGCGCATGTGGCGGGCTGCGTAATCGACAATGAAGTATTCATTGCTACCGGCGCAGCTGTTTTCCATGGCGCACACCTTGGAAAAGGCTGTGAAGTCCGGGTTAACGGTGTTGTCCACCTCAAGACAAAAGTTCCAGCAGGCGAAATCATTCCTATCGGCTGGATTGCAGTTGGAAACCCGGCCACGATCCTGCCACCTGAAAAACATCAGCAAATCTGGGAAATCCAGAAACCTCTGAATTTCCCGCTTGCCGTTTATGGCATTGACCGTTCGGAGGCGGATATGATAAAGATCACACGTCGGTTATCAAGCATACTGAACCCTCATCGAGATGACACAATCGAAAAAAACACTCAAGACAAGGAAACATAGCGATGACTCAAGAAAAACTGGATGAACTCACGAAAACAAGACAATGGGCGCATAAAACACTGACTGACAAAGGATCGAAAGTTTACCAAGCCTTTCTTCAAATGGAGCAGGAAGCGTTTTCAGACGGAGCACTCAAAAAAAAGGAAAAAGAGCTCATCGCGACCGGCATCTCCGTTCAGATGAACTGCGAATCCTGCATGCAATGGCACATCGAGCAGGCGGCAAAAGCCGGGGCAACCTATGATGAAATATTGGAAGCTGTTGAAGTCGGGATAGAAATGGGAGGCGGTCCCGCAACAGTATCCGCACGCTTCGCCTTGCAAGTAATGGAAACGGTTTTCTCTCAATGATCCTTTCAGCTATGCACTCTGAGTAACAATGCGCCCGCAGCATGGCCCTGCCCCACTGAAGCCTGCCCTTCCCGATAAACCCCTCCCGGAGAAAATACCCGGTTACCGTAGATTTTACCGGATTCACAATTCCCGATGTATTTATCGTAGGTTACGGTTCAGATTATAACGGCAGGTTCCGGGAACTACTTTTTTTCGTCGGCGAAATGGAATCATTTTTGCCAAAACCCTCTTATTGTCAAAACCCTCAGCGGCCTTCTTATCGACAGAAAAACCACAGAAATGTTTAAAATATTTTTGTTTATTTAAACAATAACCTTACTTATTAAGATATTTAATGGATCATAGTTTTTTATTTACGAAAATCAGGGTCGGACAGATAATTATCGAAGGTTTTGGCCATTATGAGCAATGCGACGTCACATATGCATGCAGATCCCTTTACTCCATGGATAGTCGATACAACACTCCGGGATGGCGAGCAGGCACCGGGAGTTGTTTTCAGTCCCACCGAGAAAAAAGAGATTGCAGTGAAGCTTGCCGAAGCGGGAGTCGATGAACTGGAAATCGGTTATCCTGCAATCAGCCCGGAAGAACAGCAGGTTATCAGGGAAATCGTTTCCATGAACCTCCCCGTTCGTCTTACCTCCTGGTCAAGAGCAAGACAGTCCGACATCGAATGTGCACGTACGTGCGGCACTGAAGGCATTCACATCAGCTTCCCTCTGTCCGAACTGTATCTCAACCTTATGGGCAAAGACTATATGTGGGTCCACAACCAGTTAAAAACCTTGATTCCTGAAGCAAAAAAACATTTCCGTTTCGTAAGTGCCGGCGGACAGGATGCAACGAGAGCGTGCGAAGAGACGCTGGAAATATTTGCTCGTGATGCTGAAAGGTACGGAGCCGACAGGGTTCGAATTGCCGACACGGTAGGCATAGCAACGCCATCGACCCTCATGCGGCAAATACGGCGCCTGAAAACCTCGGTAGCTGTACCTCTCGAAATTCATGCGCACAATGATATGGGCATGGCAACCGCCAACGCATTCTGCGCTATCGAGGCCGGCTGTGATGCTGCCAGTGTTTCGGTCACCGGTCTCGGAGAACGTGCGGGCAATGCTGCGCTTGAAGAGCTCGCCGTTGCACTGAAACTTTCAGGGCGCTATCGAACATCCATAAGAGCCGAACTGCTGCAGTCTCTTTGCGAGACAGTTGCAAAAGCATCGAACAGATCGATTCAGGATCAAAAACCGATTATCGGCAATGCGGTCTTCCAGCATGAATCGGGAATTCACTGCAACGCTCTGCTCAAGAACCCATTGTCCTATCAACCTTTTCTCCCCCGTGACATCGGGAAAGACAACTACGAACTTGTCATTGGAAAGCATTCCGGTAGCACCTCGATCCAGCATGTACTGTCAACCAAGGGCATAAACATCGACCGGGAACAGGCAGGAAAAATGCTTTCAAACGTCAGGCTTGCCGCCGGCAGGAAAAAATGCGGACTTTCAGCCGCCGAACTGGTTACCATTTACACACAATGCCTCGTCAACCCTCAGGACACATGCAAAAGATGAAAGCCCCGGCAAAGGAAACAACAAACACAATCAGCCTTCTCGCTGAAGTCAGCCGGGCGCTTAACTACACAAAAGACATCAACAAGGTGCTCCGGGATATACTCAGTATCATGTCGGAACACATGAACATGGTACGGGGCGTCATCACCATCCTGAACCGTGATACGAATGAAATTGTCATTAACGAGTCTTTCGGACTCACTGAAGAAGAACAGGCCAGGGGACGATACATGCCCGGTGAAGGTATCATCGGGCAGGTGGTCGAGACCGGCAGGAGCAGGGTTGTGCCGAGGATCGACGACGAACCGCAGTTTCTCGACCGGACAGGGTCAAGAAACCGCATCAAAACCGAGCACCTCTGCTTTGTCTGTGTTCCGATTAAGGTGGATAACGAGGTCATCGGCACCCTCAGTGCTGACCGGCCGGCAGGTACAGGTGAAAATCATACCGGAAAAACATCAATGCCATACCAGGAAGAGGAGTCTACACAGGAACTGATAGACCTGCTCTCCATAATTGCCGCCATGATATCCCAGGCTGTACGCATTAAACAGCTTGCACAGGAAGAGCGGCCGGAAGACGTCGGGCAGGAGCCCTTTTCTTTCTACCGCGAGGATGCTTACGAAACCGAAGAAGAGCAATACAGCACAAAACTGAAACCGGCAAACATCATAGGCAATTCGAAAGCAATGATTGCGGTTTTCAGGATGATAGACAAAATCGCACCAACAAACGCCACAGCGCTTATTCTCGGCGAAAGCGGCGTCGGGAAAGAACTGGTTGCAAGCGCCATTCACTATAAAAGCCATCGTGCCGAGAAGCCTTTCATCAAGTTCAACTGTGCCGCCCTCCCGGAAAGCATTATCGAAAGCGAGCTTTTCGGGCACGAAAAAGGATCCTTCACCGGCGCCACAACCAATCGCCTGGGAAGATTCGAGCTTGCCGACGGCGGAACCATTTTTCTCGATGAAATAGGAGAACTCAGCCTGCCGATTCAGGCAAAACTGCTGCGGACTCTTCAGGAAAAAGAGTTTGAACGGGTTGGCAGTTCAAAAACCCTTAAAACCGATATCAGAGTCATTGCAGCAACCAACAGGGATCTTGAAAAGGAAATCGAAAACGGAACCTTCAGGGAAGATCTTTACTACCGGCTGAACATCTTCCCCATAACCGTTCCTCCCCTGCGTGAACGAAAAGCCGATATCCTGCTGCTTGCCGACTACTTCGTTGAAAAGTACAATGCACTTAATTTCAAAGGGGTACGACGTATATCGACACGAGCCATAGATATGTTTATGCGCTATCACTGGCCGGGCAACGTACGTGAACTGGAAAACTGTATCGAGAGAGCCGTTATCCTCAGTGAAGACAATGTCATTCATGGCTACCATCTGCCGCCGACCCTGCAAACTGCTGAATCAAGCGGCACACCCGCCGGCGGGTCACTGCAGCAGAGACTCGATACCATTGAGCATGAAATGATTATCGAGGCCCTGAAACGCACCAAAGGCAACATGGCAAAAGCCGCTACGCAGCTCGGTCTCACCGAACGGGTCATGGGGCTGCGGGTCAAAAAGTTCGGCATCGAATATAAAAAGTACCGACCTTAGAAAGCTTTATCTTATCGATAGCAAACTAAACATATTATAGGGCACCTCTAATAACTGAGTTCCGATATATCATTGGCGCTGGATTATTCCATCAGGCTCATTGTTGATCCTGAAAAACCTGTTCCTTGACACCTTTTAAGCCGTAAAAACACCCTGAAATCGATCGAAAGAGCGTACTTATCCCATGAGAACGACATTGTACACACGCTTTTTCAACTGGACACAACGCATCATGTTGTAAGTCAGATTCGAGAGGCCGATTTTTGCCGCTGCCCGTAAGATGCCGATGGTTTTGATGTGCATGCAGTTCATCGAGTTGGTCATATAGCCAAAGATATGCTCTACCCGGGCTCTGGTTTTTGATTTAGTGCGATTCGAGGCTTTCTGTTTGTCTGTCAGTTTGC
>JAKSDC010000094.1 GCA_022360275.1 Chlorobiales bacterium | reverse complement strand
GGAAACGACATCCGCGCATGGCTCACGACCGTGCAGCAGATAGAGGCTAAAAAGCTGAGCAAGGAAGAGGTCTATAAGCAACTCTGGAAAGAGGTGAGTAAAACACAACCGTTGCCGGCTGTATGCGGACGCGTATGCCCAAACCCGTGTGAAGGCAGTTGCAACCGGATCGAGAAAGAAGGTTCGGTCAGCATCAATGCCTACGAGCGCTGGATAGGTGACTATGCCATACAAAACGGCTTCGATCATGAGAAGCTGACAGACGAAATCCGGCCTGAGAAAATCGCTGTGGTCGGTTCCGGCCCTGCAGGGCTGAGCTGTGCGTTTCAGCTTGCCCGCCGGGGTTACAAGGTGACGGTTTTCGAGGCGTTCAAGGAAACCGGCGGTATGCTCCGCTACGGTATTCCTCCCTACAGACTGCCCCGTCATATTATCGATGCCGAAGTGGCCGCTATCGAAAGAATGGGCGTTGAGATCAAATGCAGCACCGTTATTGGAAAAGACATCAGCCTGGACGAGCTCAAGGAGAAATATGATGCAGTTTATCTTGCCATAGGAGCACATAAAGGTATTAAACTCGGCATGGAAGGTGAAGATGCATCAAACGTCTATACCGGCGCAGAGTTTCTCAACCGTGTTCATTCGGGTGAAAAAGTCGATGTCGGTGACCGGGTTGTTGTTGTCGGTGGCGGCGATACCGCTATTGACGCTGCACGTGTTTCACTGAGGCTGGGTGCTGAAAAGGTTACTATCCTCTATCGCCGTACCCGCAACGAAATGCCTGCAATCGATCCGGAAATCGAGGAAGCGCTTGAAGAGAATGTCGATATCCAGTTCCTTACCGCTCCTATCGGGATTGTTACCGAAAACGGGCGCGCTGTCGCGGTGAAGTGTCAGCGAATGGAACTTGGTGAACCTGACAAGAGCGGGCGCAGGAGACCTGTTGCGATCGAGGGATCTGAGTTCGACGTGCCTTGCACAGCGCTTATTCCTTCAATCAGCCAGGAACCTGAATGGCTGGACGCGGAGCGCTACATCAGCGGCAGGGACTGGCTGAAACCCAAAAAAGACTGGTCGCTTGAAGATGGTGTGTTTGCCGGAGGTGACGCAGTTAATCTCGGCCTTGTCTGTGGCGCTATCGGTGACGGAAGAAAAGCCGCGGAAAGCATTCATGCGAAATTCACCGGTGAGTTCCCGCCGATAGAGGAGAAGAAAGTTATCAAGGCCAAGGATATGCACCTCGAGTACTACGAGTATGCAGAGCGTAGTGAAAGGGGGCACCTTGCTCCTGAAGTTCGCGTGAAGGGCGGTCTTGAAACCGAGATCGATCAGGGAATCACCGAAGAACAGTTCATCAAGGAAGCGCACCGCTGCATGAGCTGCGGCCTTTGTTTTGACTGCAGACAGTGTGTTTCATTCTGTCCGCACGGAACGATCAAGCGCTACAAGGATAATCCTGTCGGTGAGGTTATGTATACCAAGTATTCCGAGTGTGAGGGCTGTCATCTCTGTCAGCTGATCTGCCCCTGCGGGTATATCCAGATGGGTGGCGCCGACGGTCTTTAATGAAATGATAGGCATCTCTGTTTGATGTCCTTAAAAGATGGAGGTATAAGGGCTTATGTTTGAAGATATGATCCCTCGGGTGGAGGAGGCGGTCGAACACTCCAGGAAGTGGGCTGAAAACGGCTGGAGCATGGGGTTCGGTCCCAAGAGTGCTCCGGTCAACTCGCTGAAAGAGGCTGAAGCACTTCCGGTTTCGTTCATTTATCGCGAGGAAGCGGTAAATTACTGGCGTCAGGTGCGTCTGATGGGCAACGATGCAGCTGATTCAGGTGAAAAAGCGCTTGAAGCGTTGAAAAAGGGCGATATCGATGCTGCCGAAAAGGCGCTGTATCTGTCTGTCTATATCGAGAGGCCTTACGAGATATATACCAGTGGCTGGAAATCTCTCTACGACGCTCTAAAAGGGAAAATGGCGGAGTGCGCCTGAGCACTCCGCCATAATTTTTAATAACCCGAATTAATAGTATCTACGGTGAATATTGGAATTTTGCTTAAAGAAGGACCTTATAATCATCAGGCTTCGGATACTGCATTCAAGTTTGCAGAGGCAGCTATCAAGAAAGGGCATAAGGTCGATGCTGTATTCCTTTACAATGACGGTGTGACCAATGTTACCAAACATATGGATCCCCCCCAGGATGACAGGGATATCGCAAAACGCTGGAATGAACTAGGCGAAAAGCACGGTGTAGAGGTTCTGGCTTGTATTGCCGCTTCGAAACGCCGGGGTATCAGCGACGAGGTCATTATCGAGAAAGGTGAAATAACCGGTCTCGGAACCTTGACCGACATTGCCATCCGCAATGACAGAT
>JAKSDC010000131.1 GCA_022360275.1 Chlorobiales bacterium | reverse complement strand
GTTTTGATCTTCAGAAAACCATTGAATCAGCCTGTGAGGCATTGGCCTATACCGCGCACGACACGGGGCTGGAAATTCTCTGCAACGTGCCTGCGGACATTCCTCCCCGAATCAAGGGCGACCCGACACGGTTGAGCCAGATTCTGCTCAATCTGCTCTCCAACTCTGTCAAATTCACTCCAAGGGGAGAGGTCGAACTGGACGTCTTTCTTCTGAGCGATACCCTGACCTCCTCCAGAATCGGATTCTCCATCAGAGACACGGGCATCGGCATTCCCGATGACAAGCGGCAGTTCATTTTCGACATGTTCACGCAGGGAGACACCTCCATTACCCGCAAATTCGGCGGGACCGGTCTTGGATTGCCCATTGCCATGCGTCTGGCTCAACTCATGGAAGGGGAACTGAGCTTTGAATCCTCCCTTTCCAGGGGGACGACCTTTCAACTGACGTTGCCGCTCAATCCTGTATACGAGCAGAGCACCTCGACTTCGCCCCTGCCCGACATCACGGGCAAGTGCATTCTTCTGGCCGAGCCCAATGACAGGTTCAGAACCATTCTCGCAAGCTACCTGATATCGCTGGGGGCCATTGTCCATTCCGCTGCAACCGGACATGAAGCCATTTCCGTGGCGTCGCAGGAAACGATCTCCCTGGACATGCTCGTCTTGAATGAGCGGCAAGGCGGAAACGGCTCTCTGAGGGGGGTAGACGTTGTCGAAGGAATCCGGCTGAAAACCGGCAGGGAGACTCCCACGATATTCCTTTTTCTGACAACTGACGGAGAAAGGGAAAAACGACAATGCATGGATATTCCCAGTTCGACATACCTCATCAAGCCCTTCCTTCCGGAGCGCTTGCTCAAGGTCATGGACAGCCTGTTGCACCCCCCTGCAGAGCTTGATCTCATTGAGCGTCCGATACCGGCTGTCTTCTCGCGCAACCTCCGCATTCGTCGGAACGCTGAGGGCGCCCTCGGCCGTTCGCCATCCGTAGGAAGGTTCTTTCAAGACTCTATCGAGAAACGCCACGCGG
>JAKSDC010000006.1 GCA_022360275.1 Chlorobiales bacterium | reverse complement strand
GTGGCTGCCGCCCCTGCGGGAACGGCCCGAGGACATCCCCGCCCTGGTTCAGCACCTGGTGAGCGCAAAAGCCGGGGAGTTAAAGCGGCCGGTGCCAAAGGTCGCGCCCGGGGAGATTGACCGGCTGCGCGCCTATGACTGGCCCGGCAATGTCCGGGAGCTGTCCAATATCATCGAGCGGAGCCTGATCCTGCACAGCGCCGGCCCCCTGAGGTTCCAGGGGCTTCTCCGGCCCGGCCCGGCCGTTGCGGGCCCTGGTCCGGAATTCCTGGAGCCCCTGGACAGGGCCATGGCCCGGCACATCCAAAAGGCACTGGTGTTGAGCAGGGGGAAGATCCAGGGCCCGGCCGGCGCTGCTGGCCTGCTGGGCATCCACCCCAACACCCTGAGGAGCAAGATGACAAAACTTAAGATCCCGTTCCCGGGCAGGGGAAAAGCCCTATTTTAGGAGATCCGGGCTGAAGCTGCCCCTGAAAGGTTCATCATCCAGGGCTTTGGGGGATAGGCCCACGCAAGACGAGCCCAGGGCCTGCACCATGACCTTGCCGGGCCGGGGAACGATAAAGGCGTCTCCTTCCTGCAGCAGGTAGTCCCGGACATCCTGCTCCTGGGTGATCCAAAGTCCCCCCTGGAGACAATAGATGGTCTGGTCGGGCCTTGCAGCCAGGAACCGGTATTGGCCGGCGGCCAGGTCAAACCGGGATGAGGGGGGGCTCAGGTTGGAAATTCTGAATGTCTGTGGGGTTCTCATGGCGATCTCCTTCCAATGGTGTGGACAGCCTCTGTAAAGGCGTCAATAAACGCCTGGAAAATGTCCGGTTCGATGATCAGGGGCGGGTCAATGCGGAACAGGGCGCCCCTGTTGCACACGATAAAGCCCTTCTCTATCAGGCGATCCTGGATTTCCGCGGCGACTTCCGGGCCGGCCAGGTCAATGCCGAACATCAGCCCCTTCCCCCGTACCGCCAGGACCACGTCACCGCCCACAATCCCCTGGAGCTGTTCCAGGAAGAGTTTGCCCAGTTCCGCCGCCCGCTTT
>JAKSDC010000007.1 GCA_022360275.1 Chlorobiales bacterium | reverse complement strand
CTTTATGAACCTTATTGCCGCCTTCCTTATAACCGCCGGTTTTCTGCTGCTCTCACATTTTTTGTAACAATTTTTTTTTCTACCTTCCCAAAACCAGCCAAACCGGCAAGGAAAAAACGTACGCTGTTTTTTTCTTGCTGCCGCACGAAAGAGTAAACTAACAATGAAATTCAAGGCTGTTATTTTCGATCTGGACGGCACATTGCTCGATTCACTGCAAGACCTTGCAAATACACTGAACAGTGTTCTTGCCGGCCACGACCTCGAAACGCATACCCAGGAAACGATCCGCCACCTTGTTGGTTACGGCATGAGCGCTCTCGTGAGAAACGCGCTCCCTCCGAATCTGCAAAATCGTCCGGAACTGATCGAAAAGCTCAAACAGGAAATGCAGGAGCACTATGCCGAAACCTGGAAAGACAATACTCGACCGTATCCGGGCATTGCTGAACTTCTCGACTGGCTCGACACCACGCCGATTAAAAAAGGTGTTCTGTCCAACAAGCCTGACCAGCTTACAAGGCTTTGTGTCGAGACACTGCTTTCCCCCTGGCAGTTCGACTCTGTCACAGGGCATCACTCCGATATGAATCACAAACCGGACCCCCAGGGAGCCCTTCTGATGGCTGACGAGATGGGTATTGATCCGGCCGAGATTCTTTATGTGGGGGACAGTGAAGTAGATATGCTGACGGCAAATGCCGCCGGAATGTATCCGCTGGGAGTGCTCTGGGGCTTCAGAACGAAAGATGTACTTGTGAAAAGCGGGGCGAAAAAATTGATTGAGAAACCGCAGGAAATCATCAGTGTACTGTCGGAAGGCAACGAGTGATCCGCCGTAAAAAGCAGGATCAAGTTACAGGCACTGCCTTAGAGGACTTATGGGGCTTATAGAAACGATAACAGGGTAAAACAATTCATCGACTCAACAAATCAGCACCTGAGATGCCCTCTAAAAGCTCAGCGAAAAGTGCACCAACTCGACTGGCCGTTCATTTAATGTTTCCAGTCCTCCTTTTTTTCTTTCCTCCTCTTCATCATTGATCATCCTCCCTACAGCCAGCCCCACCGCCGTACCTATTGCAGCTCCGACTATGGTATCGGAAAGCCAGTGCTTGTCATCGTAAATCCTGTCCAGCACAGTAATGCCCGACAAGGCATAGAGTCCGGCAGTTGCCCAGGGCCTGTCGATTCGCCTGCTTAATGCCGATGAGATGGCAAACGAGGCTGTTGCATGCCCGGAAGGAAAAGACCATTCGCTGTTTTCGGTTGCGAACCAGTTGAATTTGCCGTTTCCTTCAAACCGGTAGGGCCTCGATCGGCCTGCAACAGCTTTCAGGATACCCGTGATGAGCAGTGAGAACGTATGGGCCTCCAGCACCGCTCTCCCGGTATAGCGAACCCAATCGTCGTCACTGACAATGCCGGCAACATAGAGGACAGATCCCAGATAGTAACCGGTGGACAGTCTTCCGTAGTGATCGCCGACAGAAACCAGGCCGTCGGTAAAACCTGAACGATTGTCAAGCATATACTCCCGAACAGGTTCATCGGCCCATAGTGCGGCTGCAACTGCAGAACCCGCAACAGCACCTACCGTTATCCAGTCGCTGCCGTCAAAATGTGCAGGCGAAGAAAAGATACTCCTGAAATCACGAGCGAAGTGAGAAACGTCATCATGCAGAATATCTCCTGTAGAACGGTCTCCGGCTTCAGTTACCGATACGCCGTTACCCAGCGAAAGCAGTAGAAAAACGATTACTGTAACGAACCTGGCACGTTTTGATGAACAGTCCATAACCCGTTATACAGCCTTGTTGACAAAAAATCCCTTTGATTTTATGCGAAAGGAGTCCCTAAATTCTCATAATACACTCTTATCAGCACCTTCAATATAGCCCAATGACTGCCAACAGCACACTTCTCGAAAAAGCATCGGTTTATGTTTCACAGCTTTTCAGCGCAAACGAAAAGCACAGCGCCGGCATTTATCATGACTTAACCCATACAAGAGAAACCGTTGCGGCAGGTCGGGAGATAGCCGAAGGCATGGGCCTGCCCGAGCAATCGACGGTTCTTGTAATGCTTGCGTGCTGGTTCCATGATGTTGGCTGTATTGAATCCGTTGCGGAACATGAGGAAAAAAGTGCGGAAATCGCCGAGCATTTTCTTCTCCAAGAGGGTGCTGACCCGGAAACAATAGACATCGTCAAGGGCTGTATTTTTGCCACCAAAATACCGCAAGCCCCCCTGAACCAGCTTCAACAGATTGTCTGTGACGCCGACCTTTTTCACCTTGGTTCGGACAATTACAGGAAAAAAAGCGAGCTCTTGAGAATCGAATTTGAAAAAAACAGAAAGAAATCGTTTACAGATACCCAATGGCTTCAGCTCAATATCGACTTTTTCCTCAAGCACAGCTTTTTCACCCCGTTCGCACAGGAAAAGCTCAATGGCAAAAAGGAAGAAAACCTTGTTCTGCTGCAAAATGAACTGCAAAAAGAACAGGCCCGGGAAAAGCAGAAAAAACAGGAGAAAAAAAAGAACCGGGAGAAGCTGGACAATGCAGCAAAAAACCGAGGTGTCGAAAGGAACATGGAGGTGTATTACAGAACATCGTCCAGAAACCATGTGAGTTTCAGCGCTATTGTCGATCAGAAAGCAAACATCATGATCCAGACAAACTCACTTATTTTTTCCATTATCATTTCACTCCTTGTCAGAAAGCTCGACCAGCTTCCCGACCTTATCATACCGACCTTCCTGATGCTTTTCACCTGTGTCGCCACAATTATAACATCAGTTCTTGCAACACGTCCGAAAGTAACACGCCACGAAACCACGATAGAAGATATCAAGAACAGAAAAGCAAACCTGCTGTTCTTCGGTTCTTTTGTAAACCTCGATCTCGATCAATATGAATGGGGCGTAAAAGAAATGCTGCAGGACAAGCCTTACTACATTGCAAACATGATACGCGACACCTATTACCTTGGAAAGGTTCTCGACAAAAAATACAAGTTCCTGAAACTTTCTTATGATATTTTCATGGTGGGGCTGGTCTTGTCAATCAGCTTCTATGCTTATGCTTTCACCAACTGAGCGCATCACAGCCACCTGTCTCCCTGATTCCACAAAGATGTCCGGCTTATCCCGCAGGCACCTTTTCACTCTTTTTCACTGATAGTATACAGCGCAATCTGCGACATCCTGCCTTTGAGAGAAATTATCCCCTTGAAGCGCGTAAGGAACGCCTTGAGCTGTCTCACCGGGAAAAGGAAAAGCAGCTCTTCCGAAAGGAGAATCTGCTCACCCATTTTTACACATTCTTCCTGAATCCTCGCAGCGGTATTGACCGTATCCCCATGGAAAACAATTTCGAGCTTCTCTTGTCCGACTTCACCTGCAATGACCTTGCCGGCATGCAAACCCGCCTTCAACTGCGGGACATACTGATGCCGTTTCTCATATTCCCCTGCTCGTCTCTCGATACGCCTGAGGATATCGAAAAAGCAGCGAATGCAGTTCATTTGTCTTGTACCGTCCTGAATACTCCAGGTAACAACAACGCCGTCGCCGAGGTATTGATAGACTTCACCTCCGTAAATTGTTATCGGATCGACCATATCGTTAAAGACATCATGCAAAAGGTCGTGGTACCGTTCATGCCCCATGCTTTCTGCAAGAGCGGTTGAACTGTACAAATCAAGAAACATGAATACACGCTCCTCTTCATGCGGTATGCGATATCTCCCTGTAACGGCATTCCAGAAATTTTTCTCGCCCACCCTTTGAATAACCAGCCGGAAGGAGTTGATCACAAGGCCGACAACGCTCAGATACAACAGGAGAACAAGAAATTCGCCCGAAAAAAACGTCTTCAGACGTCTCTCAAAGGAAAAAACTCCTGAACCACCCAGCAAAACATACTCCTCCCATGCCACAAAAAGCAGCAAAACCATGAAAGAGAGAATCACATAGAATACCGTACCGACAAAAAGCGTCAGCAGAAAATTGAGGCTCCTCGTTATTCTCGAAAGAAAAAACACATCCGAAACAGCCACCACAGCACCGACAACAAACCCGATAACCGTTAAACGGATAAAGACAAAAACATCACTGGAATAGTAAAACTCCTCGTATGCCTGACCAAGCGCACCAAAAAAAGCAAGATAGACGTAAAACGCCATCATGAAGCCGAAGATAATCCGTCCAATGCTTTTCAGATTTCTCGATATCTTCGGAGGAATCCGCATAGTAAAAAAATTCAATAGTCGAGCTTCCTGCCCAAAACAAACATCCCCCCTGAGAAAAGCTTAGGGGGGAATGCCGGTGTAAAACAATGCCGGATTCTGACGGAAACCTGTAAGATATGGTTCAGAAACTGAATCCTGCTCTTACATAGATGCCGATACCGTCGGTCAGCCTTGCACTGTCGGTTCCCCTGCCCACAGCAACACTCAGAGCATAACGCGGCTCGATAAACCCGAACCAGAACCCGCCGCCGTAGCCGGTATGCCATTTGTCGGAATCCTCACCATCGTAAAACACCCTTCCGCTCTCGATGAATGCAAGCGGACCGAACATTACCGGAACAAGAAATTTAAAGGTGCTCAGGTAAAGCCTCAACTCCGAATTGGCATAAAGAGAGGCATCACCGGCAAAACGCTGTTGGTCATATCCGCGAATCGATTTCGAGCCGCCCAGATATGCCGCTTCGTAAAATGGAAACTTTCCCCATATCTTCTCGCCCCCTGCCCGTAAAGCAACTCTTGAATAGGGCAGCGATGATAACGGCAGGTACACGGTTCCTTCAGCTTTGACCTTTCCGAATGCGCTGCTGTTTCCGAAAAATTCGGGATAGTAAGAACCTTCAACATCCACTACCTGCCCGCTCAAAGCTGTTGTACCACACGGGGTTCTTGTATGAGCAAGCCGCCCGAGCAGTGTTCTTGGCGAGAGGAAGACCCTTTTGCCGCAATCCAGGCTCTCATACCGAAAGCCTGCAATAAGACCGCCGGTAAAGTCTTCGTCGATTCCGTACGGATCCATGGCTTCAAGCCTCGAGCCCGGCTCGACTTCGAGATCGATAAATTTGGCATCAAAACCGACCCTGAACTGCAAATCGGAGTTGGCAGGAAACCGTAAAGTCGGATGTATCCAGGTCACCTGCTGGTTGATTTCGAAATCATCCTCGTCGTAGAGTGATTTGTCAAAAGAGGACTCATTACCGAAACCGTAAAAATTGATAATATCGAGCTCGGTCGTTCCGACCTCAAGCAGCAGCTCCGCACCGTCGATAACCGAACGGAAATCGCCTGTATAGTCAAGTTGGTAGCGCAGTTTGGAGCCGGAACCGTAAGCCACTCCGCCGCCAAACTTCATATTGTAGTTATAAGGATCTTTACGAAAACCGTAATCTTCGAGAATGGCACCCCATCCGAGAAAGACGCCGTACTCGGGCGCATAATTAAGCCGGAGATTAGCAATGGAAGTGTCGAATTCTCTACCGTGATCCCTGGGTTTCAGATCATACTTGGCACGTTTGTCCGCAGACTCCTCGACCTTGCTTGAATCGACCACCGTATATCGGTTTCCGCCGAATATCGTACCGGGATCTGCATCATAAAGATAGTCTCCGGCTTTTCTGCCGAAACCACCGGATGAAACAGCCGCCCTGCTTATTATCCTGTCTTCACCTTTTCCGCCGATAACACGAATATCTATATTTTTTGCAAGGGTACCGCTGATATCGGCATAATCATCTCCCCCCTGCAGATATAAGCGGATTTCAGAGGTGTATTCAGGATCGAATACCCTGGAATAAAAAGGTGCCAAATCACGTGACGCCGGACCATCCTGCATCCTGTAGATTCTCACAGAAACGCTGCCGTCGCTGGTTCGCTCTATTTCTGCAAACTCCGGTTCGTCACTCGTATAGATATCAACATCTTCGGCATATATCCTGTACAATTCCTCAGAAGCCTCCAGGAGAAGATCGCGCCTCGCTTCGAGGTCATGAACAATCCTTTCGCCTTCCCGGTCATACATGGCAGGCGGCATCCGGCGCACGGCTTCTCTTATTCGTTCATCTGTCAAAAGAGCCTGCAGCTCTTTTGTCGTACGTATCCACTCCTCACGGGACAACCAGGGAAAAATGCGTCGATCAAGAGGCCGACCTGACCAGGAAAAGAAATACACCTCGTCAAGATCGTCGCCAAAACCCTCTATCTGAGGGATAATCTGGGTTATCACCCAGGAAAATATCCCGTCCTGGCGCGAAAAAGCATTGTCACGGTCTTTCGGAACCGGTTTCCAGACAACATCCCCATTTTCCTTGAACGCAGCCCATCTCCATTGACCGGTATGCCTGTCCCAGTCGCCAACCAGAAGATCGATCAGCCGTGCCCTCAGATAGGCCTGTGCATCCACCCTGTTGCGGTTGTCTTTCTGGAGAGCTTCAAACATGGTATAGGTTTTGACAACCTTGCTCGCTCCGGCAAATGCATTTTCCGGACCATCATTTTCATCGGGATGCTCTTCAATGGTACCGAGAAGACCGGCAAACTCGTCGTAGTACTTGCCGAGCCTTTCTTTGTCGTAAGGCATAACGACAAATCTGGCAGGAGCATGCAAAACGCCCGCAACGTCAAGCAGTGACGAAACAACCGCAACACTTGCCGGGTTTGCGGAACTCACCTGGTCCTGAACAGCAGATGAAACAACGGTATTGCGCAGCTTTTCCGGCATTCCCCTTGCCGGATCCTTGTCAACGGTCCTGAAACGGTACTCCCTTCCGTCCCCCCCCCTGAAGCGAAGACTGATTGTCTGGAAACCGCCCCCTTTTTTATACGGTGTCAGCCCCCCTGCAAAGTTTTGCAGGTCAAGAACTTCAACATCCATCGGAGAAGCCCAGAGCGAACGCCAGTGATCCCCGAACATCAGACGGTGTAGTGCACCCGCGCTGTAGCGTTCTCCGGGAATAACCCGAACGCTTTCACGGTTGTCGATGGCAGACTGGGGAATTTTCTGTGGCTGAGCACAAGCGGTCGAATGGGAGCTAAAAACGGCAGCGACAAAACATAGTGCTGCAGCGACAAAACTTTTCCGGAAAAATCTCATATCGTTCTCGATGTAGAATTCTTTTTCTGCTGCTTCCGAAACCACTATTACTCAAAATGTACGAGTTTCGCGGCAAAAAACCCGCTGCAAGCGGCTCAGTGCAAGGCAGGTCTCTCCCGTTGCATCGAATATCGAAGCAAGGATGCTGCCCTGGCAACGCCCTCGTTACAAATCAGCATATCGTTATCGGAAGTAAAGGAAAGACCTTCCGGCTGAGGGTGATCTTTGGACGGAAGACGGGCAACATTGATCACCTTGCCATCCGCACTGATTTCAACAAGCAGCTTTCCCCTCGCAGCTAAAACAAAAAAAGTCCCCGACAACGGATGGCGTTCGATAGCGGAAGGTTTGAATTTTTTCTCCGAGCTCTTTTTTTGCAGAGACTTGCCGTCAATGAGAAATCTCGGGGATTTGTCAAGCGACATGCTTTTGAGTGAGAAAGAATAAACCGGCTTCAGCTTGAGTTTTGACTTCTCCCTGTTGAACAACAGCTGTTGTAATGAAATCCCTTCCGGGTACTCTTTACAGGCAAGAAGCAGTGCGTCCGACAGCGGATCGTAACACAGCCCTTCAACATCATAGAGATCGTTCAGAAACGTTTCATGCCTGACAGCCTCGACTTTTGCCCCGTCCTTTCCTTCGGGAAAACCGTAAATCACTCCCGAGCTTGTAACCATATAAAACCTCTTTCCTGCTACTGCGATATCCTCAAAATCTTCCATCGCAAGCTCCTGCCCAAACCACCGTTTTTCAAGAATCGCAAAACTTTTGATGATCTTCCCGTTTTTCGGATCAAGCTGATAAACCGTTCCTTTTTCGTCATCATGGGCAAACAAGCGATCATCGTCCGATACGGTAATCCCTGAAATTTCCTTTAACTCGGGAACAAGTTTCAGATGACTTTCAGGGCGATCAAGGTCATAGCGTGCAAGCATCGATTCCACCGCCGATACCGGACCGCAGAAAACCACAGAGATAAGGATGGTCAAAAACAGCAAAAGTTGAAACCGTCTCATGACTTGATATCGTAATTATGGCCGGTTAATGCATCTCCCTCCTGCCGTGAACAACAGAAAATATGCAACCTACATTTCCCCCGGCACTGATCGTCCTGTGCTTTTGTCGGCTGAAGAACCTGCCGCGCCTTCCCTTTCACACACACACTCTCCAGCACAAAAAAGCCGGCCCCTGCATTCAGCAGCAGTTACATTCAAGCAAGAAGATGCAAGCGAGAAAAAACATAATCGAGGTGATCTTCATTCAATACTATCCTGTAGTAACCCGTGCCGTCGAGCCGGATTGGACGGCTGTCACGGTCACTTAAAAATTTCCGGCTCTGCTTCCCGTTGTACCAGTAAACAAGTCGAATCTTTTCACGGTCAACCTCCAGTGCGGTAATTCCTCTTTTCCCAATGGCACACCCTGAATTGAAAACACTCGGTATGGTAAGGTTATTGTAAACGCCGCTACGCAATCCGATTCTTTTCCCTTGCTCATAACAAGCTGCAAGCTCTTCCTTGAGGGCGGCAATTTTACCCTTTATCACCTCTTTTTCCATATCTTCAGCTGCGGGAAAAGCACGACAGAGCTCCTCGATGCGATAGTTGAGATAGTCCACTTTGGATAACGACTCAAACAGCGGACGGTGTGTATGGCCGATAACCGAAACGATTTTCGCGTTGTTGGAGAAATCATAGATCGACTTTTCAATTGCAAAACGGCGCCGGCTGTTATAGGCAATTGAAAAGTTCCTGATACCGAACGGCTTGGCGATGTATCGCAGAAACCAAACTATCGAACGACTCACAAACGGGTAGGTCTCCCAGAGAAAAACCGATGCTTGGTGGCCGTGAAAAACCAGAATATCTTCTTCACGATAGGAAAGCTTCAGGGACTCCAGCAGAAAAGGCGAAAGAAGATAGTCCTTTTCATCCAGCAGCGATGCATCATGGTTTCCGAATGTTCTTAGAAAAAAGCCGGTTTCGTTAAAACGAAGAAAAAGGTCGTAGATATGACGCCATCGGGCAACGATATCGTGAAGGGGAAACTTGAAAAGTTCTTCAACATCGCCGTTCAGAATAAGGCTATACTTTTCCGGCAGGTAATAATTCCCCAATACAGCCTCGACCAGGGGCGCGTTATGGCGGAATTCATCACGTCTGCCCCCATTCCCCATATGCAGATCGCTCAGGATGAGTATTTTGGACTCTCCGTCGAGATCAATGTTCCTGGACTTCTCCAGCAATCGCTCGAGATGCGGATGCTTATCGTTGTTGTTGAGCAGTTTCATACCCCATTCAAGCGTTTCAAAAAATGCTTGGCTTGTATAGCTTGAAAACTACAACTCACTTGATTTTTCCGCCCCTGTACAAAAAGAGTGATACCCGGTCATTGTTTCTTATTGCCTCCTTGACTGCCTCGATATTTTTTTCACACCGCAGCAGCGTTTTCCATGAAAGCAAATGCCTTTCTTCGTGAAAATCTGAATTAGCGATATAATTAAACTTTTTTAAACCGACAACATTGAAAAGATCGTCACGATTGGCAACCTCCCAGGCATCAAACATTGTGGCAAGCCTCTCATGGTTCTTCCAAAGATGTACCGAGGGCTCCTCTCCCGAATGATTCCTCACATAAGGATGGCAGGCAACCGATATGCCTTGCTGTTTTCGTGTATTCCCGATAATTGCCTCGACGCCCAGATCCGGAGAAACGTATTCTTTGATATCGAGCGAGAGAATATGGTAACGGGAGGTGTTGTTCGTTATCTCGACTCCGGGCATCAAAAGCATACCATACCTTTCCCACGCTCTCCTTGCCGCAGCCCATAAAGCCTGCTGATATTCGGCAAACGCTTCCCTGCTTACCGCATGAAGCTCCGAAGCCGTTTTTCCGCTTCGTATAATGCTTTCACTATCGAGGACATGATCCGTAATGGCAATAACATCAAATCCCGACTCGCCGTAAAGTTCAACCACCCTGTCCAGAGAACAGTGCCCGTCGCTCCAGGTCGTATGGATATGAAAGTCACAGTAGAGCCATTGCATAAAATAATGCTTGTTATGAGATGAGGATGCACATACCTTGCCAGGCGAAATGTAATGAATAAACCCTTGCAGGATCACGAAGGTCTTGTTAACTTCCTGAAAACTGTTTCCCTGAAAGACGCTCTGGCATCATTTCATTACCGGTTTGAGGTATCCCGGCTCATCGGAACAGACCGATAATGCTTTTCTTTTCCTGCAAGCTGTCTGCCTCTCCGGCCTGAACAGTGTCTTTCGGGCTGTTTACCGCCCCTGTTGTATCCAGATCTCCCTTTTCCCCGGCTGATTTCTCCCTGGAAGGTGCGAGAATGTTTTCAAAAAGCGAAGGTAATCCGCCTTTCTTGTTCCCGGTTGTATCCACTGTATCCTTTGTAACACCTTTCTTTTTGAACAGGATATCGCCGGCGGCCTTTTTCAAAACACCCTTTACGCCGCCGCTGTCCCCAACGGCACTACCCCCCCCTGATCCGGGGAGTAACCTTTCTCGAAGCTCATCGGCCACCCTTTGCTGTAAATCTTCCTTCAGGCGCGAGGTTATACGATCGGCTGTTTTTCCCAGATCGAGTCCTATCTCGGGTTTGGTTATTGATCCTTTCAGGGCGGCATCGACAACTACCGTATCAGGCAGCGAAACATCCATATTTTTTAACGGAAGCTTTTGAAGCAGGCCCGTAATGGTTTCGACCCCGGTTTTGCCGATATATCTTTTCGGAATTTCAAGACCTATCTTCCAGTCAAGGCTTTTATCGAATCCGGTAACCCCGGAAGCGCTCAGGGTAATATCATTCATGGTAAAAGAAAACGGCGCCGTAGTTACAAGCCCGTTTTCAACGGCAAAATCCACGGCTGCTTCCGGCACGCGCAAGGTATCGAGAGCATCGACGTCGAGAAGCAGAGCCAGTTTACGGATCGGGGGAAAGTCTTCGACAACCAGCCCCTTTGTTTCTATTCTGCCTTTACCTGAAATAGTTTCAGGAACAGGTTTGAGGTTATCATCGAGACGCGAACGCATAGTGAGCCTGGCCGAGACATCGCCCTTAGCATATTCGGCAACAGGAGCCACTTTTTCAAGCAGTTTCAACGACTCGTAGGAGCGTGCAATGTTCATTTCAGCGGCAGTAATGTTGAAGTCCGTGTCTGTTTCCCCTCCCTTCGTGCTGTAGAAACCGTTGATTGTAACGCTTCCTCCCAATGTCTCCGCATTGATATCTTTGAAATCAAGCCTCTGGTCCTCAAGGACAATAGCGCCCTTTGCCCGTTCAAACTGCATGTCGCCGAACTGCACGCTGTCGAAGGCTCCCTTTATTTTCAAGGATATGTTTTCGGGAAGCATCAACGCCACCTTTTTTTCCTCCAGATTGCGAAATTCGTCAAGCTGAACAAAGGTTGAGCGAACCTCTGCGGTTCCCCTGAGATCACCTTTTTGCATGATATAGGCGATATAGTTTTCCAGTTTTCCGCTTGCGGAAAAATCACTTTTTCCTGCCATCATACGCAGTTCAACAAGGTTCAGGTAACCGGGCGAAAGATTGAGCTGAGCGGTCGATATCAGGACATCAGGCGCAAATTTTTCAGATCCAACGGCAACCCCTTTTGCTATAACCGAGCCGTAGGCTTCCGTGGCCCCAAGCCCCGTCAATCCGGCATTGAAAGCGGAGAGCTTCCCTTTTACAACAATATTGGACAGCAGCTCTCCTGCAATCTGAAGGTCCTTGAGCGGATAAATCTTCTGAAAATCGGCAAGGTCAACCGAGCCGTCAACAGCAGCATCGATATAAGGATCGGAAACGGGCGTTCGTACATCGAGACTCATGACAAAAGGCCTGTCGTTTACTTTCAGATTGAGCCTCGGAACAGAAAAAGTGGTTTTATCGGCATCACCGCCCGGATTTTCTATGCTTCCTTTGAAACCGATCTCTTCGGCTCTTACCGGAACACCCTGGTACCCAAAGCTGCCGTTGCTTACCTCCATAGTCAGCTTGAAAGCAGGCAGCCGGTCATCTTTATACAGTCCCTTGACATGACCAGATAAAGACACCGCACCTTCGGCATCGAGTTTTTCATAGTTATTCTCATACACCGCCGGCAAAAGAGAAAGAAGCTCTTTCAATGCAGCCCTGTCAGTCTTGAAATCAAGATCGGTGTTGACCGCGTCATCAAGCAGGGAAATCGTGCCGCTGAACACAATGCCGAGGTCGTTGAGCCTCAGACGGTTCTCCTTGAGCATGAGTTTCCTGTTTTCAAAATCTGCAGCAATCTCGGCGTTGAACGAAGCTCCGGCCCTCTGAAGCCAGGATCTCCCCCCGAAACCCACATTGAGCTGCTCTATGGTATTGTTCGTCACAAGCGTTGACGAGCTGCCGCTCAATCGTCCCTTCATTTCATGGTTTAAGCCATCAACAAGAAACGTGTTTCCGTTGGTGCTGTCATGGAAAGCAATGAAACCGTCCCTTACCTTGAAATCGTGCAGAGAGAGTGTAAAGCCGGAGATATCCCGGACTGTTCCCGGGGAACCTGCATCAGGAAAAATATCCCAGTTGCTTTTGCCGGCACTGTCTTTACTGACAACTATCCTCGGTCGCTCCACCCTCACGGAATGAACCTTGAAATCACCTGAAAAAACCGATAAGAGATCAAAAGCCACGGAAAAACGATCAACAGTTCCCAGCGTATCACTTTCAGCGCCGTTTTTCGTAACCAGAAGATCACGGAGTGTAATACTTACCCCGGGAAATGCCCTGAACAGCGATATGTCTACATCGCCGTAATCTATTGTTGCTTCAACGGAACTGTTGAGTACCGATTTGATGTAACCGTCCAGACGCGGTTTGACAGCCTGAAGAAAAACAAAAACTGCGACGGCAAACAGAACAAGCAATAGAAGAAAAAACTTGAGAAAATTGCTCATGTTCGTAATATTAAACGGGGTGCGGTTTCTTTTCAAGAAAAGCAATTTCTAAGCTTATAACCTCTTTTTCACGGTAAACGATCACGACCGGGGACAGAAAACATACAAAGACACGCGAAGCATTGATCAGCTCTGAACGTTTTTCCAGAATCAAACAGCTCCTCTCTCTCAGACAGCCTGACCTCACTGTCCTCATGGACAATGTGAACAAACCGCATAATCTTTCTGCGGTTATAAGGAGTTGTGACGCCGTCGGCATCGAAACCGTGCATGCAGTGTCAACGGATACTGTTATAAAAAATCGCCAGCGGGCTGCGAGAGGCTCCAATAAATGGGTTACTCTTGTTTTGCATGAAAACATCGAGAACGCATACGCAGCCCTGAGAAAACAGGGTATGCAGATTCTTGTCGCACATTACACCGATGAAGCTGTTAATTTCAGGGCCATCGACTATTCCAAACCAACAGCCGTCGTGATGGGTGCTGAACTTTTCGGACCGTCCGAAAGCTCTGTTTCGCAGGCTGACCATTTCATTTATGTTCCCATGCAGGGCATGGTTGAATCGCTCAATGTGTCCGTAGCCGCGGCGGTCATCCTGTTCGAGGCCCAACGCCAGAGACTCGAAGCCGGGCTTTACAACCGCCCAAGGTTCCCGAAAGAGTATATGAAAAAACGCCTTTTCGAGCTTGCCTACCCCTCGGTCAGTAAAAAAATGGCTGAAAAACAGCGCCCATATCCCGAGCTCGACAGTGAAGGAAAAATCGTTCGTAACTAACCATTGCCGGAGACAGTTCACCGAAGTGTAACAATATCGACTCGCCTGCATGAGGAAATCTTTGTATATAAAAGCACAACTACACTCAGCTCCGCCTGGCAACTTTTCCACCGTGCTTATGTCGCAACAAGAAGTAAAACCCTACCGGATCGTCATCGAATGGACAGACAGCGAAGACTTTTTCTTTGCCTGCGATTACAAGGTGGCCGGCGACGATCAAAACGAAACGGAAACAAAGCCCCTGCATATTCACTGGTTCCCACATGTAACCAGAGCAATGGGTAACGTTCTGAAAAAACTGAGAAGAGAACACATCACCTTTCCCCTTTTTCTTCTTTCTCTTGCCTTTGAACACCGGCATCTTTTGCGTGAAATTGATGAGCTGCTGCGTGCACTGCATACACATCTCGGCAACCAGCGAGGCCCGGGTAGTTATCGCTGTTTCATCTGCAGTGACGGCAGACAAACAAGGGCCGAATCCTGAACCACCCCCTTTCTTCTATGCCTGTCCCTTATGCAACTGACTTTTATTCTGCTTCTATCCGGACTTGTAAACTTTGCTGTAACCGGATGTGACAACACGGCAAACAATGTCTCCACTCTTTATCTCGACCCGGTCGGTCATGTTGAAAAAAACGCCGGACTTGAAATTTCCGGCCTTGCAAAAAGCCGTTGCTATACAGATGTTTACTGGGCCGTCAACGATTCCGGAAATCCGGCGGTCATTGTCCCTCTGAGTCCTGAAGGAAAGGTGGTTTCCGCCTCAGGCAAAGGCATAGCGGTCACTGGTGCAAAAAACACAGATTGGGAGGCATTGGCTGTTGATCGTTCGGGAAAGCTCTATATCTGTGATGTGGGGAATAACTACAGCAGGCGAAAAGAACTGCAGATCTACACTATCCGGGAACCGGCTCCTGGCAGCAGCGCTTCTGAAAAAGCAGAAGTTATACGAGTACGGTATCCCGAACAGCACCTATCCTCTCCTGACAAACTGATCTATGATTGCGAAGCCGTCTTTGTCTTCAAAAAGAAGATCTACCTTCTTACCAAACGACTGCATGACTCGGCTACGACTCTTTACCGCCTTGACAGACAAGAAAAAAACACCGTCAATAATCTGACGCTCATAAAAACATATCCTATAGGTGGTTACGTAACGGCGGCCGATATCTCGCCGGACCAGAAAATGCTCGCGGTACTCACTTACAGGTCGCTCTGGATCTTTTATGATTTTCAGGATGACGACTTTTTTGCAGGCAGGAAAAAACAGATCCCGCTCGAAGGCGCGGGACAAATAGAATCGGTCGTTTTCACAAATAACGAACAACTGATGCTGGTCAACGAGGCAAAAAATGAAATCTTTACCGTGAGATTGAATACTGGTGATTGAAAAGAAAAGTTGGTTTCTGAATTAAAACCTTCACTAATTCTCAACACCGGCCAGAATCAGCGCAATTACTTCCGCACCCTTTTCAAGCACCTGAATATCTTCATGTAGCGCATTGAGAATCTCTTCCACACAAGCCCGCTCCTCAAAACGCAAATATGCACGTGACCCTTCATCAGAGATCAATTCACTGACGTCGTTCTTTAACTCGCCAAGCTCGCTTTGCAGCAACTTTACTTTTTGATCGATTTGCATGACATCCTCCGCTGATCTGAATTAACAATCTTTACTGTTAAAACCAGACAACATTCATGCCAACTCTTTTTCATGTTGTTCTGCCCCCAAACCGTGGCGCTCCAAGGCACTTCGCCTGATGCGAAACCTCTCAAAATAATACAGCTGTTTCACAAGCGTACACTCAAACGATACAAACGAAACAGAACCCGGCAGTGCACCATGTCTGTTTGTTTCACTCTAAGCTGTATTATATATTCCACATAAGAACCGAAACCCTCTTTATCCTCCCCCATGAGTGCAAAAAAAGAAAAGCCCAATGTCCTGATAGCCGATGACAGCGCAGGCACGCGGACGCTGATCAGTCATGTCATTACCAAACTGGGTTATAACGCTCTGACGGCAAATGACGGAAACGCTTGTATTCATTCGCTGAGTTCAGAAAAAGTAGACCTTCTGCTTCTGGACTTGAACATGCCGGGCAAGAACGGCATGGAGGTGCTCTCCTATCTTCAGGCAAGCGACATTGCACTGCCGGTTATTATGATCACCGCTTCAGATGACATCAGTCAGGCGGTCCAGTGCATCAAGATGGGAGCTTACGAATATCTTACCAAACCGGTCAAAAACGACCGGCTCGAAATAACGGTCAGCAACGCCCTTTCTGAATCAAATCTGAAAAAAAAGGTTCAGCTCCTGGAAAAAGAGCTCGAGCAGCAGAATATTTTCAGACGCATTTACGGGGAAAGTCCTGCTCTCAAAAAATGTATCGAGCAGGCAATACAGGTAATGGAAACCGAGGTGAACGTTCTGGTAATCGGTGAAAGTGGAACTGGAAAAGAGCTGTTCGCTCAGGCAATTCACAATGGAAGCAAACGGAAAAAAGGGCCTTTCGTAACCATAAACTGTGCTGCGATCTCCAACGAGCTTGCAGACAGCCTGCTTTTCGGCCATGTCAAAGGTTCTTTTACCGGTGCAAACAGTGATCATACCGGCTTTTTTGAACAGGCTGACAGCGGCACGATTTTTCTCGACGAGATCGGTGACATGAACCTTGACATCCAGGCCAAGGTCCTTCGCGTGCTTCAGGAAAAAAAAATCAGACGTGTTGGAGAAAAAAAAGAACGGGCCGTCGATTTCCGCCTCATTTCAGCAACGCACAAAGACTTCTCCGACGCGATAAAAAACGAAACCTTCCGTGCCGATCTCTATTACCGCCTCGAAGAATACCCGCTCTTCATTCCCTCTCTGAGAGAACGTAGGGAAGACGTCCCTCTGCTGGCGAACCATTTCCTTGAAAGCTTCTGCACAGCAAACAACATTGAACAACTGGCACTTAGCAAATCCGTGCTTGACAAACTCTCCGAATACGACTGGCCGGGAAATATTCGTGAGCTTCAGAACATCGTTCGCAGAGCCGCCATAAACCGCAAAGGCAATGAAATAGACTCGGTACCGCTGCTTTTTCAATCAAAGCCGCAGGAAAAAGCCGCATTGCCGGAACGTTCTGCTGCAGAAAAGAGCCCCCCCCCGTCAGCCTTCGCTCCTGTCCCCCCCGCTCCCGAACAGAAAAGCAAAGGGCTTCTTTTGAAAAATGCCGAGCTTCAGGCAATCATTAAGGCTTACGAGCTGACCGGCGGCAACCAGACGAAAACAGCTGAGATACTCGGCATAAGCCGCTCTTCGCTCTACCGCAAGCTGAAAAAGTTCGGCATAGAGAAAAACCTTTCGTTGTCCGTAACGAAAGATTTATAACACTTCCGGGCAACTCTCTCCCTCTACCGTATTGATTCCAGATACCTCTCCGCATCCAGTGCAGCCATACAACCGCTTCCAGCCGCCGTTATTGCCTGACGGTACGTATAATCCTGAACGTCACCGCAGGCGAAAACTCCCTGAACATTTGTTTCGGTAGACGTCTTTGCAGTTTCGATATAACCGTATTCGTCGATGTTGAGCTGCCGTTCGAAAATCTTGGAGTTCGGAGCGTGGCCTATGGCGACAAAAACCCCGTCACACCCATGTTCCGTCAACTTCCCGGTTTTGACATTTTTCAACCTGATACCGGTCACTTTCTGTCCGTCGCCAAGTATTTCATCGACCATCTGATTCAGCTCAAGGGTGATTTTCGGGTTTTTTTCAACTCTCAAGCTCATGATTCTCGATGCACGGAACTCGTCCCTTCTGTGAACCACCGTTACTTTTGAAGCAAAACGGGTAAGGAAAAACGCTTCTTCCATCGCCGTATCCCCACCACCTATGACGAAAACATGACTATCCCTGAAGAAAAAACCGTCACAGGTTGCACATGCGGAGACACCTCTGCCGCGGTATTTTTGCTCGGAAGGCAATCCAAGCCATTTTGCATTCGCACCGGTGGCAACAATCAGTGTCTTGGTTAGAATATCCTGACCATCCTCAAGGGAGATACAGAAAGGGCTCCTGGACAAATCAACCTCGTTGACACTGCCATGGACAAATTCGGCACCGAACCTTGCCGCCTGGTCACGAAACCGGCCCATCATCTCGGGCCCGCTGATTCCTTCCGGAAAACCGGGATAATTTTCTATATCCGTTGTAATCATCAGCTGACCGCCGGGCTGGCCGCCGTCGATGACAAGAGGTTTGAGATTTGCCCTGCTGGCATATATGGCGGCCGTAAGACCGGCAGGGCCTGTACCAATGATTACCACGTCTCGGGGTTCATTCTCCATATTCCTGCGTAACTTGTTTTTTGGAATGTGATGCTATACTGATCATGACAGAAAAGCTGCTGACCGGTGACCTGTTATAAGATCGCCGGTCAGCAGCTTTCTTGGTATGTTGCCAAAGCGAAAAAACGGGGTGCAAACCCCGGTTTCCGGTTACAATCAGGCAATTTGTGCGTTGATTTTCTCTGCAATCATGTTTTTCGGCATTGCCCCGACTATCTGGTCGACAATCTCGCCGTTCTTGAAAATCAGCATGGTAGGAATGCTCCTGATACCATACTGTGCAGCGGTATTCGGGTTCTCGTCAACGTTAAGCTTGGCAATCACAGCTTTGCTCTCAAACTCTCCTGCGAGCTCCTCGATAACAGGACCGAGCATCTGGCAGGGACCGCACCACGCTGCCCAGAAGTCGACAAGAGCCACCTTGTCTGAATCGAGAATCTCGGATTTAAAGTTCTGGTCTGTAGCCGTCAGATATTGTCCGCTCATTGTATAAACATTTAAAGGTGATTATAGAAAAATTCAGACCGTATGATAATACAACCAAACAGTGATGAAGGTAATAAAAAATACCTATTAAAACTACCCGGCAATTTTAACATTGTCGGGGCCGAGAATATTTTCAAGCTTGCCGAGTGTTGTATCATCGGCTTCAATCGGACTTCTTCGTGCAAATACCCGCAAGAGTTCGATATTTTCGGCGGATTGAACCTTGACCTCGAAATCAACCGCTGTCTCCCCTCGATGCTCTTCAAAAACCCTTCTCACTTTCTCGAGTTTCTCCAGTTCAGCAGGATCATCAGCATCAATTTTCAATATAACTTTATCGATACAGGTTTCACGAACCTGCTTTATCGGAACGACCTCTTTAACCAAGAGTTTCAACATACCTCCGCCGACTTCGGCCTCAACGGTCAACATCAGAACCTCCTCGGGTTTCAGAAGATGGTGGTACTGCTCATAAACGCTTGCAAAAACGGTAAAATCGGCTTTACCGGTAAAGTCTTCTATGCTGCCGAACAGCATTTGCCTGCCTTTTCTGTCCTGATGATGCCTTATTGAAACCACAACACCGATAACCTTGTACTGTCTTGCTTGTTGTACATCCCTGTTATTGAGAGGAAGATTTGCAAAAGCTTCCCAGTCGCGCCGGTAAGGCTCCAGAGGATGACGGCTCAGATAAAAGCCGACAAGTTTTTTTTCCGCCTGAAGCCGCTCGTTTTCCGGCATCGGTTCGGCCGCATCCATTTCGGGATAGAGCGAATCCTGGATCATTTCGTTGGATTCATCACTGAAAAAGCCGCTCTGACCAAGAGTCACCGATTTATTCTGAAGCTGGCCGAAGCGAATTGCCTTGTCGATGTTAGCAAGCAGTTTCGCCCGTTCAGGATCAAGTTCATCGAGAGCTCCTGCGAGAATAAGGCATTCAAGCGCCTTGCGGTTCATAACCCGCAGATCAACCGATGCTGTCAGATCAAAAAGGTTTGCGAAGTCCTTTTTTCTCAACAGCCGGGCGGAAACAACAGCACGGGCAGCGTTTCCCACTTGTTTAATTGCGTTCAGGCCGACACGTATCACCGATCTCCCGTCCGATTCCTCAATGGCAAACAACGCATCGCTTTTATTGACCGAAGGAGGAAGCACCGCAATATTGAAGCTCTTGGCCTCATCGGTGAGATGTTTCATTCTTGCAGCATCACCGATTTCGCTGTTCAAAATGGCCGTCATGAACTCTGCAGGATAGTGTGCTTTCAGGTAACCGGTCCAGTATGCAAGCACACCATAGGCGGCTGAATGACTTTTGTTGAAGCCATACCCGGCAAACTCCGCCATAAGATCGAAAATCCTGTTGGCAAGTTTGTCATGCACCCCCTGTTTGACGGCACCTTCGACAAAATCAGCCTTGAATTTCTGCATAATCTCAGGCTTCTTTTTTCCCATTGCTTTGCGGAGATTATCCGCTTTGGCCAGAGAGAAACCACCCATAACCTGCGAGATCTGCATAACCTGTTCCTGGTAAACGATCACGCCATAGGTTTCCTTGAGAATATCCTCAAGCATCGGGTGCATGTAGTCGATGGGCTCACGGTTATGTTTCCGGTCGACAAACAGGTCGACTGCATTCCGCTTTTCGTCGATTTTCGCATTCAGCGCACCCGGACGGTACAATGCACTCATCGCAATGATATCGCCAATCTGTGTGGGCTGAAGTTTTGTCATGTAGCTTTGCATCCCCTGGGATTCAAACTGGAAAATCCCGGCCATTTTCCCTTCCTGAAAAATCCTGAAGGTTTTTCTGTCGTCCATGGGAACTTGTTCCAGGTCAATATCGACACTGTGCCTTTTTTTGATCAGATGCAGCGTTTCGTCGATGACCGCAAGGGTCTCGAGACCAAGATAGTCGATTTTGAGCAAGCCTGCATTTTCGATCCAGTTTTTATCGAACTGCGTCACAACCTGTTTATCATCGCCGCCTGACCGCGCCGCGCCGCGCTCAAGCTCGGCCTTTCCCATCTCGTCTGCATATTTACGCTCTTCTGTCTCGATCTTGTTGGACACATAAAGAGGTACCTGCTCGTCAAGTCGGCCATTGGTAATGACAACCGCACCGGCATGCATGGAGACGTTCCTTGCTCTTCCTTCAAGCGCACGGGCATAGTCCATCAAACGGGCATTCCTGGAAGAACTTTTCACAAGCTCCTTGAGTTCACCGACCTCCTCAAGAGCTTTGGTCAGCGTTATGCCGGGTCTTCCCGGCACAAGCTTGGCAAGCCGGTCAACAACCGCCAACGGCACTTCAAGCACACGCCCTGCATCCCGGATTGCAGCTCTCGCCCCGAGCGTACCGATTGCGATAACCTTTGCCACACTCTCCTCGCCGTACTTTTCGACGGTATATTCAAGCACTTTCTGCTTGCCTACCGGTGTGAAATCAATATCGATATCCGGCATCGAGGCTCTTTCCGGATTGAGAAACCGTTCAAAAAGCAGTTTGTAGCGTAAAGGATCGATGCTGGTGATGCCGGTAAGGTAGGCAACGATACTTCCGGCTGCCGATCCCCTTCCGGGCCCGACGGAATATCCCATCCGGCGTGAAGCGGCAATAAGATCGCTGACTATAAGAAAGTAGGAGCTGAACCCAGTACCGGTAATGGTTTCCAGTTCTTTTTCAATCCTTTCATTGATCATTTTCCATGTCAGGCCGTGGGATTCAGGATCGGCGTATTTCTTCTTTGCACCTCTATAAGTCAGATGTTTCAGGTAGTGCGTCTCATCATCGAATCCTTCAGGCAAAGGAAAATGGGGAAGTTTCGGGTCCTCCTCTCGAAAACTGTACGTACATCGCCCGGCAATCCCGACCGTATTTGAAAGCTCTCCGTATGTGTTATCGAACAGAGCGGCCATTTCCTGCGGAGACTTGAAGTAGTTTTCACTGTTCGGCAGACATTGAAGTTGACTGCTGGACAGCTTTTCCTTGGTTTTAATGGCAACCATTGCTCGATAACGATCGGCATCTTTTTTTTCGAGGTAATGCACGTTGTTGGTTGCAACCAACCCTATCCCATGCTCTTCGGCCAGCTTGATTGTCTCCGTATTGAGTGATTCGTCGAACGGGGTACGATGACGCTGCAGCTCGAGAAAAAAATCCCCACCGTATATATCGCTGTAGAAAGCCGCAAACGAGGCAGCCTCGCTGTGATTGCCCGCAAGTAACGCTCTCCCGATACGCCCGGCATAGTATGCCGAAAGGCAGATCAGCCCTTCACGTGTTTCGGCCAACCAGCTGCTATCGACGTGGGGCATACCGTTGAAAAAACCCTCACGGGCAGCTTTCGAAAGCAAAATGCAAAGGTTTCTGTAGCCCTCCTCATTTTTGACCAGCAGCAGCAATGAGGGGGAAGAGGAGCTTTTGCTGTTATGGTATGCATCCTGCTCCAGAAGGTAAATCTCGCTCCCTATGATAAGCCTGACACCCGCTTCATCGGCAAGACTGAACAGCTCGGGCATATTGAACGTCGCGGCATAATCCGTGACGGCAACAGTATGCATTCCGTGCTTCCGGCAGACCGCAAACAGCTCGTGTGGAAAAATCGGACTGCTTTGCATTGAAAAATGCGTGTGTGTATGCAGATGTACAAAATCCATCTCGGTCATCAGCTTTGCACAGTAATCGAGCACGAAAGAAGCGAACGAACTTTTTCAACAGGACATACTTGCAGCGGCCCTCTGTCCCGGCACTCCAGTATAACATTTTCGGACTATTTATCAACCAGGGGAAATCACGCTCCCGGGCATGGAAATGGGCAGGCTTTTGCGTGTCCGGGGCGGCGCATGAAGATGATAATAAATCCGCTCATAGCCGTCAACCATCCTCTTACAGCTGAAACGACCTTCAAAGTCTTTTCTGCAGTCACTCCTTTTAATAGTACCTATGCGACGAACAGCCTGTTTAAAATCATCGGCCGTCTTGCATACATAACCTGTTCTA
This sequence comes from Chlorobiales bacterium, assembly GCA_022360275.1. Lineage (GTDB taxonomy): Bacteria > Bacteroidota > Chlorobiia > Chlorobiales > Chlorobiaceae > Prosthecochloris. The sequence goes on along the minus strand of JAKSDC010000007.1, from coordinate 19,612 downwards.
CCGTGTTTAACAATTTCAGGTGACGAACCGCAGTTCCCGACTATCACAGGGGTGCCACATGCAAACGACTCGATCATGACAAGCCCGAAAGGTTCCGGCCAGTCTATTGTGTTAAGCAGGGCTTTGGCATTTTTGAGCAGGGTTATTTTTTCAGCCTCCGCAACCTCGCCGACATATTCTATGAGAGGGTCGTCCAGCATGGGCTTGATACGCTCACTAAAATAGTCCTTCTCGGCAGGATCAATCTTTGCCGCTATCTTCAGAGGAATGTTGCACGCTTTAGCCAGCCTGATTGCCTGGTCGGGTGCCTTTTCGGGGGAGAAACGTCCGAGGTAGAGAAAATAATCCGACGGCGATTCATTGAAAGGAAAATTTTCGGGAGGGTAACCATGATAGACGGTGCCGACCCAGTTGATATTCTGTGCAGGAAGACGCTGGGCATTGCTGATGGAAACATAATTGAGGTTGTCGTACACCTGCAACGCGCGCACAAAGAAGGGAATGTCAAGGCGGCCATGCAGCGTCATCAGTGTCGGTGTCACGGCCACAGACGCAAAAGGAAAGGTCAGGAAATCAACATGGGAATGGATGATGTCGAAATCACCCTTCATCTCATGATACACTTTGGAAAGCTCAAGCAACGACCCGAGAACGCTCGCCCCTTGATTCCCGTCAAGCCGCAAACCGCGTTCAGCAAGCGGAAAAAGTTTGGCAGATGTCCGGGAATCACCGGTGGCAAACAGAGCCACATCATGCCCTCGCTTGACAAGCTCCTCCGTTAAACAGTAGACCACCCTTTCGGTTCCGCCATAGCCAAGAGGCGGAACACTTTCAATCAACGGCGCTATTTGCGCTATACGTAGCGGTTTCATCACTTCCTCCTGATTTTATACATAGTAATCGGATCATAGTTGAACATATACTGTTCGTTTGTGGCAATGGTAAAACACTTCCCCCAGAATGTGCAGGGGATCGGCACCCGCTCGTCCGATGCAATAAAAACCGAAACACATTTGTGATTGATGTCGAGCCTGATCATACGATCACGCCAGTGCACTTTGAACAAGAGACGTCTCCATTTTTTCGGCAACCAGGGTCTCAGAACAATCCTGTCCGACTTGAGTGTCAAACCTCCGAAACCTCTCACGACCGTCTGCCATGTCCCTCCTACTGCCGCGCCATGGATTCCCAGCTCGGTATTTCCGTGCAGATTTTCCAGATCGACCTGTGCGGTTTTCATGAAATACCGGTATGCATGCTGCCTGTTGCCGACCGCAAGCCCGACCATTGCGTGTGTGCAATGACTGAGAGACGATTTGTGCAACGCCCTTTTTTCGTAGAAATTGTAATTGGCACGCTTGACTTCATCGCTGAAGGCATGGGGAAACAGCAGAAAAATCATCAAGACGTCTGCCTGCTTTATCAAGCGTGTCTTGTCGATGTTCCGATAGGTAATTCCCTGCGGCAGCATCGGCCTTCCCTTGCGGTCGTGGCGGGTCACCACATAATCTTTCAGATCGAAATAACCGTCAAACTGCTCGATAAGTCCTGTATCACTTTCGATGGTGAATTTCAGTTTGTCGCTGATCTCGACCCACTTTTCCACCTCTTCCCTCTCGATCGAGAGCCTCCCGCACAGCAACCGGAAGTCTTCGATGTTACGCCTGCTGAAATATTCGAAAAGCGTCGCGGCAAGCTTCAAATGCCATTTCACGAGAAAATTGGTATACGCATTATTGTTGACATGCTCATGAAACTCGTCCGGACCGATAACCGTTTTGATTTCAAAAACATCCCCCGACAGCACAGCACGGCTTTTCCAGAAACGCGCTGTTTGAAAAACCATTTCCAGAGCGTAACGAAGCAGAAACTCCGTATCGCCGGTTACCCTGAAATAACGCTCCACGGCATAGATGACATCCGAGACAATATGATCCTCTTCCGTGCCGGTGTAGATAAGACGTATGGTCCTTTCAAGTTTCGACGCAAATCTCGGAGTAACGTCTTCTCCGGTGGTCGCTGTCTCCCAGCCATACTTCGCTCCTGCATAGCCGGCGAGCTCAGCATTTTTTATCGCTCCGGACAAAGTCTCATAACGGTACATGAGCATGTTTTTCGCTATGCCGGGAAAATTGTAGAGATAAAACGGGAAAATAAAGATCTCGGTATCCCAGAAAACATGTCCGAGATAGCCTTCCGAACTAAGAAACTTCGCACCGATACTTCCGGTCTTTCTTGGCCCGTTTATGAGAAGCTGATACATGTTATAACGTATGGCCTGCTGTGCTGTGCGGTCCCCTTCTATCACAATATCAGCCTGCTGCCAGCACCTCTCCCAGAGCTTGATATGATTTTTGATTTCTTTGTAAGCTCCGTTGCGGAGGAATGATTTCAAGCCACAGATAGTCCCTTTGAACATTCGCTCAGGGGGAATCTCCCTGCTTGTATAGACTACTGCATATTTCTCAAACTCGTAGGCAACGCCTTTCTCTGTATGCAAGGTCATCTCACTGGCAAACTTCTCCCCGTATATTCTCGGCTCCCATTTAACAGAAGTTCTGTCATGGTTCACGATTCGCCATGATGCAGCATTTGAAACACGGATTCCGTGCTCCCTTGTTTTCATCTCCAGGTACATGAGATCGCGTCCCCGCTCGATACGCTCAAGATGGAGGTGTTTGAGCTGCTCTCCCGGGAAAAAACCGCGATTGAGAACATCACCGTTCAGACCGCTCAGTACGCGGATTTCTCCCGAAAAGTTTTCAGGTACGATCCTGACTCTCATGTACCCCCAGTGCACCTTATGCAAAAAAACAAGCTTTGACGTTGCAAATGTCACGATCTTTCCGCTCGGCAACTTGAATCTTGTTTTCCGATGCAGAATCCCTTTTCTCATATCAAGCATCTGCTCGTGACGAAGTACTTTGCAATCCGGGAGGGAAACTTTCCACCCTTCGATCCATAACGAAACATCCGTCCAGACCGGACACTTTACCAGTTCCTCAACATCGGCTTCTGATCTGTCATAAATTCCGTTGATGTACATTCCCCTGTAACTGCCTGGCGGCAGTTCTTCAAGACTCCCCCTTATGTTGAGGTAGCCGTTACCGATTGTCATCAACGTCTCGTTGGTCTGCAACCGTTTCGGGTCTTTGTGGTAACCGCTTCTGCCTAGAAGCCATTGCTTCGGTGAAAGATCGAGCAGCAAAACAGGATCTTCCTTGAAGCGGTTATCATCGACGTCGTCTCTGCGCGCGTTCATACGTTTTCCAGATATTCTAACCTGATAAAAACACCGATAACCGCATGTTTCTGTGGGGGGCTGCAGCGAAAAGAACGAATGGTCGGTAAAACGGGGAAATACAATGATTCCGTCCCTTACGCACTTAAGGTATAACAATGAAGCATTGCTTTATCGTTCCCGCTACCAACCCCATCCGCCCGATGAGGTAATCGGGACATGCAACAAATTTATAGCGGTACCGTTAAGATGTGTTCACGCTTTTTTTTGTTATAATTAGGGCTGAATGTAACTGACTCGCTTTAACATCTTAACATCTTTCCCGAGTTTGGAACAGCATACATACCAAAACTGTCCCGTCTGCAGCTATCCGTTGACCGAACAAAGTGCGGTGTGTCCCCGATGCGGCAATGATATTCTGCAGGACATCTCTTCCCTTGACGAACAGTCGCAGGAAAAACACCTTAAAATCCTTGATGAGAAAAAGGCGGCTTGGTACGCCCGTTGCGTGACCGACAAGTTAAACTGTTGTGAAATGCAGCCCCCGGAATACAACCATGAAGATCTTACCTGCCATGTCACTGCGGAAAGAGGCGGCAAGCTGGTCGATGCTCCTGTTTTTTCCTTGCCGCGGGAGCAACTGCTGAAGGATCGGGTAAAACGGCAGGAATGGTGGAATGCCCTGAATGCAGACTGGAAAGAAGTGGTAAAAAACACCCTTAAATTGTCCGATGACCCTTCGGATCAGGAACTGCTTGATTTCTTCAATGTTTCTCATCTCAGATGCGACAACCGTAGGGTACACAGTCTTGCGCCATTACGGGTGCTTGAAAAGCTGGAACAGCTGCGATGTGACGAATCCCCGATTGAAAACCTTGACCCGCTCAAAGACCTCAGAGCGCTTAAACGTCTCTACGCATTCGACTGCGACATCTCCTCTCTCGAACCTCTGAGAGGTATTACAAGCCTGAAGCTGCTCTGGATATCAAGCACCGAGATCAACAGCCTCGAGCCCGTTGTGAATCTTGTAAACCTTGAAGAGCTTTATTGCTCTGAAACACCTGTCAACGATCTCTCGCCTGTTTCAGGCTTGAGCAATCTTGAAAAAATCAGTTGTTACAAAACCGCCGTTTCATCTCTCACACCTCTTGAACAACTTGTGAACCTTATAGAGCTCGGTTTTAACAATACAGCCATTGACGACCTGTCTCCTCTCAGCGATCTGGAAAATCTCGAATATCTGCGTTTCAGCCGAACGGCCATCAACACACTCGAACCGCTCTCCGGGCTACAGAACCTCAGGGAACTGAGTTTCAATCAAACACCGATTGATTCGCTGGAACCTCTTGCCGGACTGCCGGAACTTGAAGAAATTTCTTTTGCCGATACCGGGATCACCTCGATTGTTCCTTTAATGCATCTTGAACACCTTGAAAAAATAGAGCTTTCGGCCGGCCAGATTCCTAACGATGAACTTGAACAGTTCCTCGAGCTTCACCCTGACTGCGAAATCATTTTGAAGAAATGAAAACAGCTGGTTAGCCAGATAGCTTGATAACTGGGATAAGGTGAAAAGGCAGGGCTTTGATAACCCTGCCTTTTTTTATTCTGCTATGGCTTGATTCCCTTACAGGAACACCGAGAGCAGGATTCCTGCCGCTACCGCTGAACCGATAACACCGGCAACGTTCGGTCCCATGGCGTGCATAAGAAGGAAGTTGTGCGGATCGGACTCAAGCCCCACCTTGTTCGACACACGCGCAGCCATCGGAACAGCCGAAACCCCTGCCGAACCGATCAGAGGATTGATCTTCTGTTTGAGAAAAATGTTCATGAACTTAGCCATGATCACTCCTGCCGAAGTCCCGAAGGAAAACGCAACAAGACCGAGCACAATGATGCCGAGGGTTTCAAGATTCAGGAACTTTTCTGCGGAGAGCTTGCTGCCCACACCCAGCCCGAGAAAAATCGTCACGATGTTTATCAGCGCGTTCTGCGTTGTATCGCTCAGCCGATCGACAACACCACACTCCTTCATAAGGTTACCGAACATGAGAAAACCGATAAGCGGTGCCGCCGAGGGAAGAAGCAATCCACAAAGAATGATGACGATTACCGGAAAAAGAATTTTTTCACGTTTCGATACATAACGAAGCTGGCTCATCTTTATTGCGCGTTCGGCTTTGCTGGTGAACAACTTCATAAGAGGAGGCTGGATGATAGGCACCAGTGCCATATAGGAATACGCCGCCACGGCAATACTGCCGAGAAGCTGTGGACTGAGCCGCGATGCAAGGAAAATCGATGTCGGCCCGTCTGCACCGCCTATGATGCCTATCGAAGCGGCATCCTTCATTGAAAATTCGATACCGGGAACATACTGGGAAAGCAGAAGCGCACCGATAAGCGTTGAAAAAATACCGAACTGTGCAGCAGCACCAAGAAGAGCGGTCTTGGGATTGGCAATCATCGGGCCAAAATCGGTCATTGCTCCGACCCCCATAAAAATAATCAGAGGAAACACGCCGGTTTCGATCCCGACATCGTATACATAGCGCAGAACACCGCCTTCGTCGTTAATGTAGGCCAGCGGTATGTTTGAGAGGACCGCACCCACACCGATAGGGATAAGAAGCAGCGGTTCGAATTTTTTTGCAATCCCCAGATAAATGAGCAGAGCACCTACAGTGATCATGAGCAAACGGCCGAAACCCTCCGTCCAGTTAAGACTGTTGTCATTGATAAGCGCATAGATACCGGTACTCTCAACAAGATTCCCGAAAACCTTCTGCATGGAAAGGCTTTCGGCATCGCTTTTAGCTCCTTTCGTACTGGCAAGCAGTGGCTGTTCTTCTATACGGAGAAGAACCGTTCCCTCGGGGATATGAGTATATTTGGAGTAAAGCTCCGGATGAATGTAGATCAAACGCCCTGTCACCCCGGAAGAGATCGTTGTCTTGTTGTGCTTTTCATCGGCAAACAATCCGAGAAAATCGCCAACATGAACCTCGTCGCCAACCCGAAGGGCACGGCTGTTCCTGACAGGCACCTGTATCAGTTCAAGATCTCCCGGAACCTGAAGCGCTACAACACCATCGGCACTTTCGGTAAAGAAACCCTCGGCCCGCGCCGTTGTGCCAAAAAGACTATCGATAACAGCACAAGAATGAACGTACGCATAAATGTTTTTGATAAACCGTTAATCAATTATTGAGGCCTCTATCATTGGTTACCGCCTGCCGTTACAGCAGCAGACTCTTTTATGCCGGTGCACTCTCCCGGCTTATGCGATAAACATGAGCGTATCGCCTGTTGCAACCGTATCGCCCGGTGAAACCTCGATGGAAAGAACCTTTCCTGACTTCGGCGCCTTTACCGGCGACTCCATCTTCATGGCCTCGATGATGAGGACATCGTCTCCCTCATTGACGCTGTCGCCGACCTCGACCTCGATAGCAACAACATTCCCGGGCATTGCAGCTTCAACCGGCACACCCTCCTCTGCAGGTTCCGAGGATACCGCAACCGGCGAGGCTGCCGGAGCAACTGCCTGTACAACTCCCGTTCCTTCCGCAACAGTAACGCTGTAGGCTTTTCCATCGACGGTAATCGTATAGCTGCCAGGCGAAGATGGTTTCGATGCCTTCGGCTCGGACTTTGAAGCCGCTTTCGGTGCGTGTTTTGCCGCAGTTTCGGCTTCAACATCTTCTTTATACCGGATCCCGATCGGAGCATCCCCTTTGAGGAAAGCGATACCTTTTGCTCCACAGGTTGCCGAGATAAAGATGTTTTCGTCGGTGGCCGGAAGTCCTTCTTTTTCGAGAATCTTTTTGTTGTACTCGATACCGAGCTCAGGATTCCGGTCATTGATATCGTGAACGTCTTCGGTTGTCGGTTCAAGCTCGAGCTGTTCGGATGCAAGCTTGACAACCTCCGGATCCGGCTCGGCCGGACACCTGCCGAAATAACCGAGCACCATTTTCCCATAGCTCTCGGTGATCTTTTTCCACTTCCCCTGAACGGTATTGGCAAATGCCTGCTGGAAATAAAACTGGGAAACCGGCGTCACCGAAGATCCGAAACCGCCCTTCGCGACAACCTCACGCATGTTTCTGATGACCTCTGGAAAAAGATGCAGCGAGTTGTTATCGCGCATCATCTGCGTGTTGGCCGTCAGTGCGCCGCCCGGCATCGGAGAAAACGGGATCAGGGGATTGACCTCCTTTGCTTCGGGAGGCATATAATATTTATCCATATGATCGAGAAACATCGCTTCAACCTCGATAATTTTCTCATGATCGATATCAAGGGTGTAATCGGTCCCGCGAAGGCGGTGCCACATGGTCAGAATATCAACTTCCGCCGTACCTCCACTTACAGGAGCCATAGAGAGATCAATAATGTCCGCACCGGCCTCGATAGCCGCAAAGTTGCAGGCAACCCCCATACCGGCCGTATCGTGGGTATGAAACTGAATAACGGTATCCTGCGGAAGCATTTTCCTTGCTCCCTTGACCGACTCGTAAACCACCGCCGGGGTGGTCGTACCCGATGCATCCTTAAATGCAACACTGTCAAAAGGAATGCCGGCGTTAATGATCTCCCTGAGTTTGTCTATGTAAAACTGCGGCGTATGGCAGTAGTTCTCGTTCAAACCAGGAGGAAGTCCCATCAGGGCAATCACAACCTGATGCCTTAAACCTGCATTATGAATACACTGGCCGGAATAGGCGAGGTTGCGCACATCCATCAGGGCATCGAAGTTCCTGACAGTGCTGATCCCGTGCTTTTTAAACATGCGCGCGTGCAGATCGATAATGTCCCTCGACTGGGAGACGAGACCGACTACGTTGGCACCGCGTGCGAGAGTCTGCAGATTGATATCCGGTCCGACAACTTTTCTGGCTGCATCCATCATTTCAAATGCATCCTCTTGGCAATAGAAATACAAGCTCTGGAAACGGGCTCCTCCCCCGATTTCAAAGTTATCCGTCCCCGCATCGACAGCCGCCTGAAGCACCGGCAGAAAATCATCGGTTTTCACCCTTGCCCCGTAACATGACTGAAACCCGTCACGAAAGGACACATCCATAAACTTTATCTTTTTCATGGGTCTTTACTTTATTATCATGATTAGTTATTTGTTGCTCGTAAATGTCTGGACTCGCCCCCCCTCTTACCCGGCAATCGCCTCTTTAGAAATCAGCGCGTACCACAATTTCTAACGGTTTCTGTGAGCGTGAACCGCTGCAGAGATAACCGCAGTAATTCTGCCGAGGTCTTCAGCTCCTGCTGCTGCGGGGACGGAACCCGGTCTTTTAGCACTCTTTTTCTTCCTTTTCGCCGCTTCCGCCTCAAGCAGTTGCTTTTCCTCGAGCAAAGCATGATCCTTGAGAAGCCAGGAAAGCCCTGAAATCAAAACATTCAACAGCAGCAGGAAGAAAAAAACCACCACCATTCCCACAACCATCAGAATCAAACCGTCGGTAATCATAGAAAGTAACGTTGAAATTTAGGATGCTATTGTTCGGTTTTTTATACGTTCTCGGTTCAGGTGTAATCTTTTATCGCCTTGTCGGCAGCATTTTGCTTGACCAGCAATACGGGTATATCGACAGCATGAAACACTGCCTCCGCCACACTCCCCATCAGAATGCGGGTTAAACCTGTTCTGCCATGGGAACCCATAATCAGAAGATCAGCCCCCCATGCATTGCTCTGCTCGATAATTTCATCGTAAGGATTCCCCCTGAGTATCAGAATATCGGCAGAAAGCCCTTTTTTCTTTTCTTCCATGAGCAGTTTCCGGAACTCCTCGGAAACCACACCCGCTTTTCCGCCTTTTTTTGAAACACCGTAACTGTAAGCTGTTTTCTCGGCTATGTTTTCCGGCTGCATGATATGAAGAAAACGCACATGAGCCCCCACCTTCCTGGCGAGCTCGATTGCGTAACGGACCGCTTTATCTGACGTTTTCGAATAATCGGTAGGACAGAGAATTTTGGACAACTGTATCATGCAGGCTTAATCTTTTTATGGTGTAGGAACGCTTTAAAGACAGACCGCTCTTCTCTTTTAGTCCGGATTCGGACGTTCTTTTAAGCACATTTTGTTATTTTAATAAGCCCTGAATTTACAATATTTTTTATGATTAAACCAGTTGTGCAACGGCAGAGTCATGAAAAAGAGACTTCCGCCTGCAAATCCCTGAACGGTGCTCCGCCAAGAATATGATGACTGTCGAGCAAGCCCTCAGGCTCCCCTCAGCTTATCCTCATCCGGTTGAGGAGATTGTTGTTGTTGAAACGCATATCTCTCTGGTTTTTTTGACAGGACCATATGCCTACAAAACCAAAAAGGCTGTCAACCTGGGCTTTCTTGATTTTTCCACGCTTGAAAAACGCAAGCACTTTTGCCGGGAGGAGCTGCGCCTTAACCGAAGACTGTGTGCCGATCTGTATCTTGACGTGGTTCCCGTCACGGAACGGTCGGGAACAATCATGATCGGGAGCAAGGGCAGAATCATCGATTACGCGGTGAAAATGGTACAGTTTGACCGCCGTCTCGAGCTTGACACCTTGCTTCTGCAAGGCAAAATCACCGGAGAGCAGATCGACGAGATAAGCCGGACAGTCGCAGCATTCCACGAGTCCTCTCCCGCTGCCGAACCGGATAAGCCATATGGCCGTCCGGAAATTCTTATCAAACCTGTACGGGACAATTTTATCGAAGCTGAACGGCTGAACCGGAACCCGCAAGAAACAAAACTGCTTGAAAAACTGAAAAAGTGGACCGAAACTGAATACAGGCGGCTGATGCCGATATTCTTGTTCAGAAAGGCCGGCGGCGCAATCAGAGAGTGCCATGGCGACATGCATACAGGAAACATGGTACTCTGGAAAAAGAGGGTAATGATTTTCGACTGTATCGAATTCAATCCATTCCTGAGCACTATCGATGTGATCAGCGAGATATCGTTTCTGGTCATGGATCTGGAACACAGCGGCCATCCGGAACATGCCTGGAGATTTCTCAACGACTACCTCTCGCTGACGGGTGATTACGAAGGGCTCCCTCTTATCAGGTTTTACAAGACTTACAGAGCAATGGTACGGGCAAAAGTAACGGCCATACGCCATTTTCAGGAGAAGAATCGCAGGAAAAAAGAGCAAACACTTGCGGAGCACCGTTCGTACATTGTTACCGCTCTTTCCTACGCGTCTCCCGAACCTTTCGGGCTGGTAATTACCTGCGGAGTTTCCGGAAGCGGCAAAACCACTGTTGCACGGGAGCTGGCGTCACGTATGCAGGCCATACATATACGCTCGGATGTCGAAAGAAAGAGAATTTTCGGGCTCAGGCATTGTGAAACAAGCAGCCCTGGGCAAAGCAAAGCGATCTATTCCGAAACAAGCTCGCAACAAACCTATGCAAAGCTTTATGACATCGCTTCAGGCTGTCTGGAAAACAGCTATCGGGTTATCGTCGATGCAACGTTCCTCCGGGAAGAGGAAAGAAAGCGTTTCATAAGCCTTGGAAAAAACAAAAACCTGCCCGTGATTATCCTTTTTTGCGAAGCTCCGGAAACCTTTCTTGAAGAACGTGTTACAAAAAGACAGCTGAAAGGAAAGGATGCATCGGAAGCCGATACCGCAGTACTCCGGCAGCAAATTCGGAATTTGCTGCCGTTATCCGCCTCGGAACGCAATATCACGATCACCATCGACACCTCATTACCATCGTCGATAGAGCAGGGTATTGCAGAAACGATAATGCGTATACGCAAAAAAGACAAGGATTAGCCTTCCACGCCAAAAACCGCTCTTGCCGCCATGCCGGCAAGAAAACTCAGTACCGCCACACCGAAACTCAGGACAGCCATCTCCATGAACCTTTTCTTAAACGGCACATCCTGTGCAACCGAAACATAAAAATTAAAGAATGCAATAATGCAGATGGATGCACCGAAAGCGGTAGCAAGCGCAACATAAAGGGAAGGGATAACCAGATACGGCGTTATAAGAGCTACGACCGTGATGATATAGGCCATTCCGGTGTAAAAAGCCGCTTTCAGGGGATTTTTTGTTCCCGGTTCGGCTTTGGTGGACAGGTACTCCGATGCCGCCATGGACAATGCAGCCGCGAAACCGGTGATGATACCTGTGAGAGCAACAAAACGGGAATTCTGGAGTGCAAAGGTTAGACCTGCGAGCACACCCATGAGCTCGACCAAAGCATCGTTGAGTCCGAGGACAACCGATCCGGTATATTTCAGACGATCCTCGTCAAGAAGGGCAATAAGAGCTTGCTCATGTTCCTCCTCGTCACTGACGATCCCTTGAAGCTCCTTGATCGAGGAAGGCAGATGACTGTAAACATCACCTGCGTTTTTTTCAGCTTTTTCCATCAGTTTTATGCCGAACGTCAAACCGAACAGAGTGCTGACCAGCGTGAAAAACCATATTTTCATCCTGCTCGGCTTGACATCCTGCCTCGTATATACCTTCCATACATTATAATGACGCAGTTCATCGTCCGCTATCTGGGACAGTACCCTCCGGTTTTTCACTCCGGCGACATTCGAGGCCAGACGTTTGTAGATATAATGCTCGGTCAGTTCATTTCTCTGGAGAGCCAGCATGTGACCGGGTTTGATATCGTTCAGGTTTTTCACGCTCTTTAATTGATTATCGCTTTCGATGCAAAAAGGTTTATGACTTGGCCTGTTTCGTAGCCGCCTCGATAATGTCATTCATTCTCGAAACAAAGTCTGCGGTGCCTTCGAGACTGCCTTCAAGCAAAAGTGCTCCCTCATAGAGCTGATTCATGGTTGTACGAATCAACGGATCGTTTTCGTTGAGGAGGCAAAGTCCTGCCAAGTTTTTGATCACAGCATGGGAGGGGTTGATTTCCAGAACTTTTTTTGTTCCCGGCATGTCCGACTGCTTCATCATTCTCAGCATTTTTTCGATCTGCGGATCCATGGCATCCTTCCCGCCCACCAGGGTAACCGGAGAATTAACCAGGCGGTGAGACTCGACAACATCCTCGACTCTGTCTCCAAGCGTATCTTTAAAAAGCCTGAGAACGGGTTCGATCATGTTTTTGCTGAGCGTATCTTTTTTTTCCTCATCCCCTGCCTTGAAATCGATATCTGCTTTCTCGATGGACTTGAGAGGCTTCTTGTCATACTCATTGATTGAAGGAATCACAAAGACATCGACCGGATCGGCCAGAAGGAGCACTTCGATGCCCTTTTTGCGGAAATACTCCAAATTGGGATTTGAAAGCATCTGCTGACGATTATCACCCGACAAATAGTAGATCTCTTTCTGGTCACCGACCATTCGTTCGACATACTCACGCAGGGTTACAAACTCGCCCTCTTCAGTAGCTGTGCTCTCGAAACGCAACAGTTCGATAAGTTTCTCTCGGTTTGTAAAATCGGTATTGAGTCCGATTTTGACTACCGGACCGAACGCTTTGTAAAACTGCCGGAATTTTTCCGGATGATCCTGAGCGAGAGACTCAAACCACCCTATAATCTTCGTCGTGAGAATTTGGCGAATCTTCGCCATGACAGGACTGTTCTGGACAACCTCGCGCGACACATTGAGCGGAAGATCCTCAGTCTCGACGACCCCCTTGACAAAGCGGAGATACTCAGGAAGCAGTTCCTTGCACTCGTGCTGGATCATCACCTTCCTTACGTACAGCTGCGGCCCGTGATTTTCGAGCGCCCCTTGCTGGTAAAGCATATCCATCGGCGCCTCTTTCGGAAGAAACAGCAATGCCTTGAAACTGACGGCCCCTTCGAGAGAAAGATGGAGGTGGTCAAGCGGATCCTGATAATCTACCGAGATAAACTTGTAGAACTCGTTGATCTCTTCCTCTTTAAGCTCGCTTTTCGGTCGCTGCCAGAGAGCGGTAATACTGTTGGCCCTTTTGTTGTCCAGATAGATCGGAAAATCAACAAAATTGGAATACTTCCTGATGACGCTTTCAACACGGTACGCTTCGGCAAACTCTTTGGCATCTTCCTTGAGCGTAAAAGATATCCTTGTCCCGCGCTTTTCGCGATCGATTTTTTCAATTGTGTACGTTCCTTCTCCGGAAGAACGCCAGAGACAGCCTTGTGCATCATCGGCCTTTGTTTCTACCGTAACTTCATCGGTCACCATGAAGACGGAATAAAAACCGACGCCGAACTGCCCGATCAAATTTGCATCAATGCCGCCTTTTTCAGGCTGCTGCTCTTTCAGGGCCTGCAAAAAACCAAGCGTACCCGACTTCGCAACCGTGCCGAGATTTGCGATGAGCTCTTCTTCGCTCATTCCCGTACCATTATCTTCGATTACAAATGTACGTTCTTTCTCATCGAGCGTAATGGTGATTTTCAGCTCTCCGCCATCTTCCTCGGTCTTGTTCTCCGTCAGTTGATCGAAGCGAACCTTGCTCAACGCATCTGAAGCGTTGGATATCAGCTCCCGAAGAAAAATTTCAGGATGCGTGTACAGCGAATGAACAATAAGGTTCAAAAGCTGTTTCATTTCTGCCTTGTATTCGAACTCTTGTACTTTTTGCTGCTTTTTATCGCTCATTCTTTTCAGTCTGTTTTCTGTTTTTCGTGCATTAAGACACCGCCAGTGAAACTGTGGCTAAAATTAATAGCAGAAAAACAATATACCAAACCTTTAACCACACCTTAACACGCCCCTCTTCTCTGAAGGACGAGCTTTTCAGGAGTTTTTCAATTCTATCAACATTTCGGCAAACTCGCGAAACGCGCCATGCCCCCCATGAGCCTTGCAGATATAGTGAACGACCGGGCGCACAAAGTCGGTTGCATCTCCGGGACATGCCGTCAATCCGGAAGCGGCAACAGCACTCATAATCCCCAGATCGTTGATATCGTCCCCTATATAAGCGACTTCATTGAGTGCCAGGCCTGTTTCGGAAAGAACACCCTCGAGCCTCGACTGTTTGTCCTTGACACCGAGATAAAGATGTTTGATTTTCAGTTTCTCGACCCGCTTTTTGAGATTCAGTGAGGTTTCCCCGGTCATGATTCCGGTCATGATTCCTACAGCCTCCAGCCGCTCCACTCCCATCCCGTCACGTATGGAATACCGTTTGAGCTCTTCGCCGCGCTCGGAATAATACACCCCGTTATCGGTCAGGACACCATCATTATCGGACAGGAGAAGTCTGATGTTCTTTGCCCGGTAAAAAAACTCTTCAGCTGACAACTTTTTCATTCAAATACCGTTTTTGCGCTGTTCTATTAAACGCTTGAAAAACATGGAACTAATATATGATTTCGACGGTCTACCGGAAAGCATCCACAAGTTATCAACATTTGGTCAACAGTTACCCGCACAGCACAATACGTCTTTCACCGATAATCCCGCAAGAGAGCAAAGAAAAACCGAAAAAAATCATAACTCTTTTATAAAAAACAACTTATAAACAGATCACCGTTTACGTTTTTCATTCTTACAATTCCGTTACAAACCCATAGTATGCGACGATACGCAACAACTGTTTCAGTTTTCAACACTCATCGTTGACAAAATCAAAAAAAATCATACCGTTATTCATTGTGCAACTGCAACCTGTGCCCCCCATAATACAGGTCATGAATATGTCTGTTATTTTTTTTCACTCTGAATCATTACTATATCTCGACCAATGACATCATACGGAGTCACCTGATACATAAGGGCACCTTTATTAAAATAAAACTTATTAATCGTGCATTTCACCTTGAACCACTCCGAAATCGAGGCTTTGCTCAGGGAAGACCTGCCTTACTTCGACCTGACAAGTTCGTTGCTGGACCCTTCAGCGGTAAGTACCGAAATTCTATTCTCACCGAAAGAGCCGGTTACGGTGTGCGGTAGTGAAGAGGCTGAACAAATTTTTACCCTGCTTGGCACCACAGCCGATCTGATTCAGACTCCCATCAATAAAAACCGGGTGCCCGGAAAAAAAGGTCGCTGTGGAGGTTGAAAACGTGGCTGGCACGATCATGGCTGCAGAGGCCGGGGCCGATATTGTCCAGCTTGAAAAACTGCCACACCAGTCTGTTCGTGAAGTTGCACAGAAAGTAAAAAACATAAACAAGGCGACGGTCATTGCTGCTGCGGGAGGAATAAACGATGCGAACGCTGAACCCTATGCTGCGGCAGGAGCCGACGTGCTTGTCAGCTCATGGATGTATTTCGGAAAACCTGCCGACTATACGGTAAGTATTCGGAGATCAAGAAAAAAGTAGCCAAGCGGAGAGAAGCAAGATGAAAAGAGACAAAAAAAACCTGCCCTGCGGAATTCAGGACAGGCCGAACGGAGAAAAACAACAATCACTACGCTAACCTTAACAATTGTTCTTCCCATTTGGTTCTATTGATTCGATAATTCTCGAAATTTCAGCCGCTGTATACAGATTTTTGTCAACTGACCGCAGTGTTTTTTCAGAGTTGCATATCTGTAGAAAAAAAGGAATGCGAACCAGCCGGACCAGCCCGGTAATATCTTCTTTTGTATGATACCTGCTGTGCACTGTTGCCCGAACCTCACAGGAGAGCCCTGCTTCATGTAAAAGCCTGAGTGATCTCAAGATATTTTCAATCATTTTATCCGTAACGACACAACCACAGACAAGCGAGTATTTTCCGCAATCCAAAGCCGCCTTCAGGTCCATGGCGATATAGTCCACAAGTTCTTCATGCATAAGCTTCTCAAGCATCCTGGGATTGGCTCCGTTGGTGTCGAGCTTCACTTCGAGTCCAAGATCCTTTACTCTTGCGGCAAAATCCGGCAGTGAATCATGAAGGGTCGGTTCGCCGCCGGTAATAACAACCGCATCGAGCAGTTCCCTGTTTGATGACAGCTTCGAAAAAATCCATTCATGCGAAATCGGTTCGGAACCGGAAAGCCGCTCCGGAAGCACCAGCTCCGGATTGTGACAGTAGACACAGCGAAAATTGCACCCGCGGGTGAAAATAACCGCCGATACCCTACCGGGATAGTCATTCAAACTCTGCGGGAGAAATCCGCCGACCGGGAACCGGGATACCCCCTCCCCGGTTCCCTGCTGTAAAGAGCCGATATGTTTCGTCGCGGCGCTCATGGCTGTGGTACGGAACAGACCTCTTCCCTCTGCACATTGTCAACAGTTCCCGGCGTATCGCAATAAAACAGCTTACGCTCCCCGAACTCAACCTGTTTTCCTGCATTCCATTGCTCTACCGGCCTGAGGTAGCCGACAATGCGCGAAAACACAAGACAATGAGAATCTTCACCCTTTTCCTTGCAGAGAGGGCACGCCGAATGCTCTCCGGCAAGATAGCCGTGTGCAGGACAGATGCTGAACGTCGGAGTAAGCGTAACATAAGGCAAACGGAAATTCGAGGTAATCTTCCTGACAAGCTGGCGTGCTGACAGTGCAGGAAGGTTCTGCTCACCGAGAAAAGCGTGAAAAACGGTCCCCCCCGTATAGCGAACCTGCATCTCGTCCTGCAGGCGTAGCGCTTCAAAAAGATCGTCAGTGAAGTTGACCGGAAGCTGTGAAGAATTGGTGTAGTAGGGTGCCTTACCCACCCTTGCTGCGGGTTCGTTTGCAACGATGATATCGGGATAGAGCGTCTTGTTCATCCTGGCAAGGCGATAGGAGGTTCCCTCCGCAGGCGTCGCTTCGAGGTTGTAAATATGCCCGGTCTCCTCCTGAAAAGCAGCCAGGCGGTCGCGCATGAAATCCAGCACCCTGAGACTGAACAATCGTCCCTCCGGCTCACCAATGGTTGATCCGAGAAAGTTGAGACAACACTCGTTCATCCCGAGAAGTCCTATGGTGGAAAAATGATTGTCCCAGTACCTGCCGTTCTTTTTATAGAGGTTGCGCAAATAGAACCGTGAATAAGGATACAGTCCCTGCTCAGTCAACCGCTCGATAACCTTTCTTTTTATTTCAAGGCTGCTTTTGGCTAACTCCATGACTCTCGAAAGCCGGTGGAAAAAATCCGCCTCAGAACTCGAGAGATAACCCAGTTCCGGCAAATTGATTGTAACGACGCCGATGGAACCGGTAAGAGGATCGGAGCCGAAAAGGCCTCCGCCCCGGCTTTGCAATTCCCGTTTGTCGAGACGAAGACGGCAGCACATGCTCCTTACATCATCCGGGTTCATGTCCGAATTCACGAAGTTCGAGAAGTAGGGGATACCGTATTTTGCCGTCATCTCCCATATGCTGTTGTAGACGGGATTTTCCCAGTCAAAATCGGGAGTGATATTGTACGTAGGGATCGGAAAAGAAAAAACAGAGCCGTTGGCGTCTCCATCAAGCATCACCCCGGCAAACGCCCGGTTGAACATATCCATCTCCGCCTGAAAATCTCCATACGAGGCATCTTGCAGCTCGCCGCCGATAATAACCTGCCGGGACTTCATAGACTCGGGAACCCTGAGATCGAGCGTCACATTGGTAAAAGGGGTCTGAAACCCCACCCTTGTCGGCACATTCATATTGAAAAAAAACTCCTGCAGACATTGCTTGACCTCTGCATAGCTCAGTTTGTCGTAACGAATAAACGGTGCAAGCCAGGTATCGAAACCGGAAAATGCCTGCGCTCCGGCCGCTTCTCCCTGCATGGTGTAAAAGAAATTCACGATCTGGCCCAGGGCGCTCCGTAAATGTTTTGCAGGCGCGCTTGTAGCCTGTTGTTCAACGCCTCGAAAACCGCTCATCAGAAGATCTTCAAGATCCCAGCCGACACAGTAAACACTCAGCGAGCCAAGATCATGGATATGCATCCTCCCCCCCTTGTGAGCCTCCGAGATCTCGTCGGGATAGATCTCATTGAGCCAGTACTGTGAGCTGACAATGCTTGAGATATGATGATTCAGTCCCTGCAAGGAGTAGCTCAGGTTGGCATTTTCCTTTACCCGCCAGTCCTTGAGATGCAGATAATCGTCAACCAGATCGATGTTGGCGAAGATCTCCTTTGCTTCACGCATATTACGATGCTGAAAACGGTAAATGATATACGCTTTTGCAGCATCGAAAGCATGATCCTCAAACAGCACCTTTTCAACAACATCCTGAATCTCCTCAACCGACGGAGGCTCCTTGGAGAGCCTTCCGGCAAGAGACGAGGCAACCTGACCGCCCAAGGCGGCAGCATACTGCCGGTCGGGTTTTCCAACTGCACGAAGTGCTCTGAAAATTGCAAAGGTGATTTTTTCCTGGTCGAAGCGGACAACCCTGCCGTCACGCTTGATGATGTTCGCGTCATCAAATGCAGTTTTGTTTTCCATCATACATGAAGCATTTAGAGTGTGAATAAACCTTCTCGGACACACTCACGCGGAAAACATTTACTGCAAAACAGGATTGATGATGAGAGGGAAAAAGCTGCGCTCAATCCTGTCAGATGCTTTTAAACGCGAAAGCATGCCGTCGCTGTCAGCAACCGTGAAGCACCGGAAGGCGGCACTTCACGACTTAAAAAAACAAGACAGGTCTCCTGGCTTACCCGTTTACCGGCGCCTTCCCATCCCTGCAAAAAGGAACAGTGGCACGATGCCGGGAAACAATGTTTCGGGTTTACAGTTGCGCGTCAGCTCACGATTTTCACGTGATTCCCTATTAAACCCCTGCTAAGGGGTACCTTGTTTTTTTCAGATTGTAGAAAGAACGCACCCTTGAATGTAACGGATATTGCCTACCGGAACAAATATAGACGGATCTATTGGAAAAGTTCGACCAAACATCGACTGTGAGGCTCATTGCGGCCTTTGGATCCAAGAGTCAAACGTTTTTTTACACTGAGATTGATTTTTCACTTAATATAAAAGGAGGATTACGGTGAACTGTTATTTGGTATCATCAATGATATTGACTATAAAGATAATCCCCGACAAAGAGCATTGTTTATTACCGGTAGAGAATCCTTTCGAAGATTTATTCACAGACATTACAATATGCCCCAACCGCCATACAATTTTTACGCTGGCCCCGCCAAATTACCAGTTTCGGTGATGGAGCGTATCCGCAATGAGTTAACCGATTACCGAGAGACTGGAATGTCGGTGATGGAAATCAGCCATCGCGCACAGCCGATTCTGGAAGCAACGCGATCCCCGAAAGAACAACAATCCGAGACCGGCATCGGTATCGAAGAGGAATCAGAGCTTCACCATCATCGGAATGCAAGATCGATCAAGCCTAACCCCTCTCGTCTGCCAGCATTTTTCTGATTTTCAACAGCTCCTGCCGCCGCTCATCGGTGGTTTCGGGATAGGACATATCCAGAGATTTGAATGTTTCGAGAATAATTTTCGAAACGATAAGCCTCGCGTTTTTCTTGTCAT
>JAKSDC010000023.1 GCA_022360275.1 Chlorobiales bacterium | reverse complement strand
CTTACAAGAAGAAGAAGGATTTTTCAAAAAACTATTCAACTTCTTATTTGACTGGATAAAAAACAATGAATCAAAAATTTATGAAGAATCGCCCGATAAAGTTCCTGTTCCTGAAAAAGAAGTTTTCGAAGAAAAATATAATGAAGATTTACCTGAAATTGACAACCCAAAAAATATCATTTCATCTAGCATAATTGTCGACACAAATCAAAATGAATGCTTTGATGAACACAGTAAAATTTCCTGCCCATCAATTGGAAAAGAATTTTACGGTCAAGATGCTAATTATGAAACAACCCAAGCATCTTACAAAGACAATGGCGATGGAACTGTAACTGATTTGAACACTAATCTAATGTGGATTCAGGATGCTGGAAACAAAGTAACTTATTCTAAAGGAGTTAATACTGCAGATTCGTTTGAACTTGCCGGCTATAATGATTGGAGAGTTCCAACAATCAAAGAGCTTTATTCTCTAATAGATTTTTCAGGTGAAGATATTAGTATTATGTCTGATGTAGACTTTTCTGGAGAGAATCCTTTTATTGACGATGAAACTTTTGTTTTCGAGTATGGAGATGTCTCTTCAGGTGATAGAGCAATTGATTCTCAATGGATTACTAGTAATATTTATGTCTCAAAGGTTATGAATAATGAGGAGTGCTTCTTTGGTGTTAATTTTGCTGATGGAAGAATTAAATGTTATCCAACCACTGAAAGAGGTAATGGTTATTTTATGAGATATGTTCGTGGTGATTTTGGTTATGCTAAAGGTTCTTTTGTCGACAATGGCGATGGAAGTATTAGTGATAAAAGTACTGGCTTGATGTGGACTCAAAGTGATAATGGAGAAGGTATTGATTGGGAGAATGCTTTGAGTTATTGTGAAAATTTGAATTTAGCTGGTTATAGTGATTGGAGACTTCCTAATGCAAAAGAACTTCATAGTATTGTTGATTATTCAAAAAGCCCCGATACTACTAATTCTGCTGCCATTGATCCCATTTTTGATATAACAGAAATTGTAAATGAGAATGATG
>JAKSDC010000008.1 GCA_022360275.1 Chlorobiales bacterium | reverse complement strand
GGAATATTTCAGCCAGGTGTCACGGCACATCGAAAACCCGCTGATGGCCGAAATCCTCGGCAAAATGAAAAAACACCGGGCTGAAAAGTTCATTCACTTCGAACTGCAGCACCACCTGCTGCACATGCTCGATATCGCAGAACATCTCGACCAGCGAATGCTTGAAATCGTTGCAAGGCTCGTCACCCTGCCGGAACACGACGACGACCTTGTCAATCATCCCCACAAAGATATCATCACGCGGTTGAGAGGCATGCAGTGAGAACCTGTTGCGGCTATCTCACGCTGTATCGACTTTCTGTCTGAAAACGGTTTACCTCTCCGCCAATTTTTCTGCCACACACAGGAACTCCCTTCATATAGTATATTATAAAAAGCTAATCTTGACTTTATGGTATCAGGTTCGGTGTACCTTTTCACAGGGACTTGATCATTTAAGGAGATTTCCACAATGGCGCAGGATAAAAGAGAACGGCAAATACTTTATTCTGAATTGGACGGAATAAGAAAAGAACTTGAACGACTGAAACAGGAAAACGCATCACTCCTGCAGCAAAACCGGCAGTTCAACATGGTTATTGAAGGCACCAATGTCGGCTACTGGGATTGGAACATTCAAACGGGAGAGCTGACCATCAATGAACGTTGGGCAACAATAACGGGCCATACCATAGCAAACCTCAAACCTATCAATATTGATTTATGGATCAGGCTCTGCCATCCTGATGATATCGTCAAATCAAATGCCCTTCTTGAAAAACATTTCGCCGGAGACAGCGAATACTATGAACTTGAAGCCCGAATGCGTCATAAAAATGGTCATTGGGTTTGGGTACTGGATCGCGGAAAAGTGTTCGAATGGGATAAAGATGGCAAGCCGCTACGCATGGTAGGATCACACCAAGACATCACTGACAGAAAAAATACCGAAGCAGATCTCGAACGTGAAAAAAAACTCTTCATCGGCGGCCCAGTCTGTGTTTTCCGGTGGACTAACTCCCCGAATAGACAAATGGAATATGTGTCTCCAAATGTTGAACAGATCCTTGGATACAAATCTTCAGACTTTAAACAAAAAAACATTGCTTACAATGACCTCATTCATGATAAGGATCGGCGTCTTGTCGTTGATAACATTACACGTTACAGCAGGCAGGGTCTTTACGCTTTTGAACAGGAATACCGTTTGGTAAGAGCTGATGGAAAAACGGTTTGGGTACATGATCATACTGTTGTCCACCGAAACGAAAAGGGCAGTATCACTCATTATGAAGGTTACATCATTGATTGCTCGGCGAAAAAAGAATCGGAAAAACAGTTCAAAAAGCAACTTGAGTTTGAGCATCTCATAACCAACATTTCCAGCAAACTCATCAACCTCGCTATTGAGCAGATCGATCCGGTTATTGACGACATCCTGATGATCATCGGCAAGCACATGCAAGCAGACCGGAGTTACATTTTTCAGTTTTATGACAACAACAAGCTGATGGATAACACCCATGAATGGTGTACAGAAGGAATCAGATCAGAAATAAAGTCCTTGAAGGGGTTGTCAACCAGTGTCTTCCCATGGTGGATGGAAAAAGTCCGAAAAAACGAGAGTATTCATATCCCCGATGTTGCAAAGCTTCCGACTGAAGCTGCCGCTGAAAAACAAATCCTTGAACGCCAGAATATCAAATCCCTTATTGCCATACCTTTGATCTCAGATACCCGGCTATTCGGCTACATAGGTCTCGATGCCGTTAGACAGCACCGCCACTGGAACCCGGAAATCATTACCGTTTTGCAACTTGCCGGGGGCATTATCGCCAATACCCTCATGCGGAAACAAGCAGAACAGCTTCTCGAAACAGAACTCAATCTGGCTTTGAAACTCAGCGCCTCACAGTCTCTTGAGGAAACACTCGAACTTTGTCTGGATACAGCTATTTCAATTTCAGACATGGACTGCGGCGGGATCTATCTTGTAGAGCCATCGGATAAAAGCCTTTCACTTTCCGTTCATAAAAGATTGCCTGCAGCCTTTATAAACCACATAAGATCATATGCAGCTGGTGATTACTGCCAGCAACTCGTTATGAAAGGAGCTCCTTTATACACCCACTCCAGCAACCTTGGAACCCCAAATATTGGACATGCCAAAAAGGAAGGACTCAGCCTCAATGCTATAGCCATTCTGCCGGTACACTACAAAGACGATGTGATTGCCTGTCTCAATGTCGCATCTTACCGGCTGGAGCACATCCCGGAATTCGCAAAAAAAGCATTGGAAACCGTTGCCTCTCATATTGGAGCAGCAATCATGCAAGCCCGTCATGAAGAGGAAATCGCAGAAGCTAAAAGAAACCTGGAAACTCTCTTCAACAACATCGATGACTACCTGTTTATTATCGACACAGAGGGAAATGTTATTCATACCAACAAAACTGTCCGGCAAAATCTTAACTACTCCATAGAAGAAATATCCAAAAAACATGTGCTTGATTTTCACCCTACTGCAAAGCATGAAACAGCCGCCAGAAATTTTGCAGACCTGCTTGCAGGCATCAAGGATATTTGCCTGGTGCCTCTGAAAACAAAGGAAGGCAAGCTCATCCCTGTTGAAACGAAAGTCAGCCGGGGAATATGGAACAACAAGCTGGTTTTGTTCGGCATCAGCCGAAACATTACCGATCGCCTGAAAGCTGAAAAAGCATTACGGGAAAGCGAAACACGGTTTCGCGAACTTACAGAACAGCTGCCGCAACCAGTTTTTGAATGTGATCTTGAAGCCAAAATCACCTATGCAAACAATACCGCCCTTGACCTGTTTGGCTATACTCAGGAAGACTTGAAAAAAAATGTTACCATATTTGACCTCAGTATTCCTGAGAACCACCAACTTTTACGCAACAGCCGGAAAAAATTGCTTGTAGGTAACCGCCTTGAAACTCAGGAATTCACCGCTCTCACCCGAAAAGGTAAAACCTTCCCAGCTATCCTGTACTTAACTACTATAGCTGCTACTGAAAAAATTACCGGTTTCAGAAGTGTAGTTCTCGACCTTACCAAACACAAAGAAATAGAAGATGCTCTCCGGGAAAGCGAGCTTAAAAAACGCCTTTTGCAGAAATACCAGAATTTGCTGTGCAATATTCCCGGCATCATATATACCACGGACCAAAAAGGGCAGATCGATTTCCTCCTTTCTCCAAAAGTAGAGTCAATAACCGGCTACAGCACAAAGGAAATTCGGACACTGCCCGAAAGCTGGCTATCGGTAATCCATCCTGATGACCGAAAAGAGTACCTGAACGCATGCAAGACTGCCCGTAATAATCTTGAACCAATTAGCCTGAGTTACAGAATTCGAACTAAAAGCGGTTGTGAAAAATGGATCGAGGACAGAAAATCCCCACTTGTTTGTAATCAAGGACTTTTTACCGGTGCTGACGGCATTATTTTTGATGTAACAAAAAAAATTATCGCAGAATCGGAAAAACGCGAGATGGAGCTACAACTGCAACATGCACAACGACTTGAAACTATCGGAACACTCGCTGGCGGGATTGCCCACGATTTCAACAATATCCTGACTCCCATCATGGGTTATGCAGAAATGTTAAAGAAACTGATTCCTCCCGGGGAATCGACAGAAGACTACATTAATGAAATTTGGAAGGCTTCTGAAAGAGCAAAAAAACTGGTTGAACGAATTCTTGCATTCAGCCGTATGGAAAAGTCACATCAGTCTCCGCTAAACCTCGCCACAATAATCATAGAAGCCCTGAAACTGGTTAGACCATCTATACCGTCGACAATTGCCATTTCAACCGATATCGATAAAAACACAGGTAACATTTTGGCCGATGCATCTCAAATGCACCAAGTAATCGTTAACCTTTGTACCAACGCCTATCATGCAATGGAAGACACGGGCGGAAAAATGACCATCCGGCTACGTTCGCTTTACCCTGACTCCTCTCTCCTCAAATCATTTCCCGTCCTGCAGGATAAGCCATATGTGCTGTTGACAATAAACGATACCGGTTCGGGTATGGATAGTAAAACGATGGAAAGGATTTTTGAGCCTTTTTTCACAACGAAACTTGTCAACAAAGGAACCGGTCTTGGGCTCTCTGTTGTACATGGAATCATTACACAGCATAAAGGAGTTATTACTGTTTCAAGTAAGCCCGGCAAAGGCTCCACTTTTTATATCTATCTGCCGCTTATACATAAAGAAGTACCTCCAGAACATGACAATCAGTCAACCGCAGCCTCCGAAACCAAAAGCAACTGCTCAATCCTCTTTGTTGACGATGAACCATCGACAGTCAAAATGATGCAAACCTTTTTGGAACAGAGCGGCTATACCGTAACAGCCACCTCCTCGGCTTTAACGGCACTCGATAGAATACGTCGTCAACCTGATTTTTTCGATCTGCTTATTACCGACTTAACCATGCAAGAAATGACCGGAATCACCCTGGCAAACAAAGCACATCATATCAGACCCGACCTGCCGGTTGTTCTTATAACCGGCCATGGAAACGATCAAAAGCTTCTGCAGACAAAAAAACATCATGGAGTTACAACACTTTTGCGGAAACCAGTCAGCTTCTCTACATTACACAGGGCAATTCAGCAAATCATGAATCACTCTCCATCATCAGGACAGTTTTTTCGATAAACTACGAGTGTTCATGCTGCCTTTGAAACCTGTTGTTTTTTTATCATGGCAGACGGTTTGAGGCACTTTGCCGTTTAACGCCTCGTGCCAACGTTCGGTATTGTAACTCACGGCACCCGCACCTTCAAGCCTCATAAGCCGATACAGCTGTACTGCTTGGGAATCGAAAGTTTTTTGTGCCATAAAAAAAGCCGTTTCATGCTGGCACATGAAACGGCTTGTACGCAGATGTCCCCTTTATCATCCACGTAATCCCTCACTGATGTGAGAAATGGCAGTCCTACGCTGAAAAAAGAAGGAAAAACATTTTTTTCTTTCTTGATTATATCAAAAAACAGCCCGTAAAAAAAGTAGCCGCAAAAAACAATACATAGCAACTAACAACATGCAACACAAATAAATATATCGTATTAGCCGATTAACCTCTTTTTCGACTCTCTCCTATTTCACAATCTTTTCACTCACAAATCCCGGAGCAAAGCATCCTCAGATTCTCAACCACCCATAAAAAACCCGGATACCCGGATATACCTCAAGCTCGCAACCCCTGCACCGCCATAAAGCTGGGAAAAATCTCCGAAAACCGGTAAGTTTTGTCCTGTGGAAAAAACAATCCAGGGGATTATCAAACCTCAACCTAATTTACAGTTTATATGAAGATCCTGGTCATTGATGATGATCAAGCCACCTTGAAATTTATCAGAGAAATCCTGAAACACGACGGATTTAACGTCTTTACTGCAACCAATGGCCGTAAAGCTTTCGAGTGGCTTTCCCAACATCCGGATGTTGCAGTAGTGATTACAGACATCATCATGCCGGAGCAGGATGGCATTGAAATTATCAGAAAAATCAAGTCCGAGCACCCCCACATTAAAATTGTCGCCATTTCCGGTGGAGGAAAAATGAGTTCCGAAAGTTATTTACAGCTGGCTTATGCCGTTGGAGTGGATGCCGCCCTGAAAAAACCCTTCGGGTACAGAGAGTTGCTCAATACTCTTCGGTATCTTTAAATGGCCCAAAAAGCTTCGCCTCACTTCGATACATGAGACAGCATTCAACCGTATATGATTCAAGCATCCCCTTCCTAACTTAGGGATACAGATACATATTACATCAATTGACCCAGCGGCCCTAAATCCAGATTCAAATCCTCATGTTTTAAGCCAAAATGATCCTTGAGCTCATCCATTTTCTTTTCAAGAAGAAGCAGAGATTCGCCAAGCCTATCAACCTCTTCATCGGTCAGAGACCCACCGTCCATTCTCCTCATTGCCTGCTTCTCCATAAGTTTTCGAATAAGTTCAACAAGCGTAAGAACCAGTTTGACCAACCCATGCTCAACATTTTGAGGGTTTACGTCAATATATCTTGGCAATGTTTGATCAACATTCGATAACTCTTCAACAAAAGCGTCAATGGCATCTGAACCAACCAGCACCTTGTTACTCTTCTCCATAGTCGTGTTTTTTATGATTCTTCAGTTTCCAGCGACAAAATTATATGGTGGCCATGGTCCTGTCAACAGAAATCTCAACTCAGGATACATCCCCTGTAATGCTTGGACTTTTGAACAAAACAAGCTCTTTCTCCTTTTTTCCACAAGGTAGTTGCAACTAAAAACCACATTGCCATTCACTTTCGTATCCTTCAGGCTCATATTGCTGAGCCTTTGCAATTCTCCATGAATAACATCTGTAGCTTTTTTGGCGTCTTGCCCGGCTTCTATATGTGTTCGGTAGTCATAAAACTTTTGCATTAAGTATTCTTTTCCACTTTCCCATCGTCTTTCATTACTCACATTGCTCCTCTGAGCCTTTTTTTCCGACATTATTTTAAGACCAAACTCATGCCTGTCCTTTACTTCTTCCAGCTTTTTTTTATAGACGCAATAATGCTCCCTTAACACACGCGAAACGGTATGCTCATTCTGCAGAAAAGTCCCAAACCTGCACGGAATCAAGGTAAAATCCCGGTGGAGAACCTCAAGAGTATGCCCATATTCAATAGCAGCTTGCCGATCAAATTTCAACCGCTCCTTACAACTGGTTCCAACAACAGCAGCTATATCCCTGTAAACAACAGGATATAACGGTGGGATTTTTAGCTCCTGAGCAGAATAATCCACAATCCCGTAAACGCAGCAAACCAATACCTTTTGGTCAAACACGTTACTGCCCTCAATCATGCCGGCAAGTTTTTTTTGTCTTGTTCCATTGTTTCAACCGAGCAAACAAGAAGTTTCACACCAACGTAGAGCAAATCAATATCGGCAACAGAAATGGTAACATCCCCTGCAATGACGACACCTTTGTTGAGCACTCTGTCCAACAACTCCAGGACCGTAACGTTTTGTGAAGCATCAATCTCATTCATGGCCGACAAACTTGTTCCGGGGCACCTCTATTTATTCCGCGTTTCAATTGCATCGTTGCGCTCCGTTCGCTTTGCACTTGAAACGCTCATGACTTGATAGCAGTGCCCTCCCGTTAATTTTTCACAACATCAGCAAAATTATATGGGGGCCATGGCCCCGTGCACTCCAGGTTAATCATCACCGCTTTCAATGCCTCCCGTCTTTTTTCAATTTCATGCAAAAAAGGCTCCGTTTCATCTTTGGCAATCAAAAAAGCCGCTTTCAATCCTATTTCACCGCCCCCGACAGTCACACCACATTGCAAAGTATTTCTGTAGGAAAAAGGAGTCAGGTCATGAAGGCATTTCTGAACTTGTTCGAGAAAAAAAGACTGGGTAGCGCTTTTTAACAAATCCTCTTTTTTCTTTTTCAGCAGAAAAGCCTTACCCGGCGAGCTTTTCACAAGCTCTTTTTTCAAACTCCTCACCTCACTGTTCGAAACGTCAACATAACCAGTTACTTCATCATAGCTCCCCCATACCTTTAAACTCCACTCCTGCTTGCCAACCAGTTGCCGTAAACGATCTTTCATCGGTGACTCATATTGTCTCAGCATAGCTTTCACATTTTCTTCGGAGTAAAACACCGTAGCAAATTTAAAAGGAAGAAGCGTAACATATCCAGCAAGAGCATTTACAATACTGTGATGCTCTCTTACTTTAGCTTCAAACCAAACAACATTCTGTATATTTTCTGGGAAATTCTCTTCTGAAAAATCCTCATCCGGAACCTTTCGGGCCACCGCCATCAATCCGCAGTCCGCAATGGGGTATAAAGCATGTCCTTTAATCTCCTTTAGTTCCGCAAGACCCACCTCTTCATGGGTTACACAGTATGTATAGACACAACCGCACATACTGACATACCTTTATTCAAGCGTACTTATTTTTTCAAAAGAAATGATATCCAAATCATTAGCAAGCTTCACTTCATAAAGATTTTTATCTTTCACACGAGTCTGTAATCCCAGCTCCCTAATAAAAGCACTTTCTTCATATACTTCAGCCAAGGTCTCCCAACCATCTTCAGTTTTCAAAACTTTAACGATTTTAACAGACTCCTGCATTAATGCATCCTCCAAAAAAGACACAACCTTTTCACGAGCTGCAACAATACCAAAAAGGGATTGTGAAGCCGCTTTTTGTTGGTCTGCAGAATTTTTGATGATGTTTTTTTTTGTGCTGCCCATAGCTTTATTGAATTTCCTTTTTCAAACAATCAAGCAGTTCTTTTTCTTTCTGACTGTACTCTTCCTCAGTTATTTCATCAAGTTCATAGCGCAGTTGCAATTCCATAAGCATCTCTTTTATTTTTCCTTTGTCGGAAAATTCTTTTTGAGTTATATCATCAATTTTTTTAGCTATCCAGATTATACTATTAATCGGAGCAAATAATATGTCATCGACAAGTAACATAATCCCAAAAAAATCAGAGAGAGAAATTTACAAAGCTATAAGGAGGAATTCCTCCCACATATTTAAAAATAATTTTATCACCATATTTTTCACCCAACTCATTAACACGATCATCAAATTGACCTTCCTCTTCTTTATCCACAAGAAAAGACGCATTCACAATCATTCTATCACCAAAATTTTTATTCTCTTTCATTTCCAAGGATACAGGTTCTAGTGTTTCAAGAATTATTTTTTGATATTTTTTCTTCTCATCCTCTAATGCATTTTCAACCATTTTTCCTATTGCAAGACGATCATAATATGTTTTCTCATATGGGATATCCTGAATCTTTTCCTTCAATGTTCGAATATCGTCATTCTTCAACAATATTTCTTCAAAAACAACATCCTTTTTAGCAATAGCTTTAACGCCAAGCTCCACCTTGCCCTCAACTCTTTCAAGTTCCTCAACGCACTTTTCATATTTTGCCTTTAACAAATGCCTTACATCTGACTCGTCATTCATAACCGTAGCAAATCGTAACGGTAAAACAGCATAGTCCTTCATGACAGTTTCTATAACAAATTCATGAGCCATAATGTTTTCCCGTGATGTATCATATTTCGTCAACGGCGCCTGACTAACAACAGCATGTATATCCTCCCATGCTATTGTCCTCACTTCATCACATCTTCCACCAATACCGATATCACCAAATGACACAGCTTTTGGTGAACTGATAATACAGTATATATATAAACCATTTTCTTGAGACATGATTTTTTAAAAATTATCAAAAGTTGATTTTATACTATATTTCCCACTTTTCTGAGTAAATGGTTATATCAACAAAATTATAGGGAGGAAATGGCCCTGAATAGATAAAACTAACAACATTTTTGTATTCTTCACTTAAATCATCAACAATATTATCAAATTCTTTCTCACGACCAGAATCGATAAGAAAAGCAGCATTAAACAACATTTTTTCATCTGACAAATCATTGGCTTTATAATCAACAGCTATCTTTTTCAAGACACTTAAAATTACATCGCTCACATCCTCTCTTTTCCTTATTAATTCCCCCTCAACTATTTTACCCAAAGCTACCATTTTCTCAGTATCCGATTCGAAATCATTCTGCTGTATTTCTTTTTTCAACATTTTAATTTTCTGATGTTCTTTACCAATTTTCAATAGAACATCATTCAAATTCTCCCACACGCATTTAACATTTAACTCAATTTTATTCTCAAAATAATTTAACAAGCTCATAAATTCCCGGTATCTCCGGTCAAGTAAATCTCTTATCTCATCAGCATTTCGAGCAACTGTACCAAACTTTACTGGCAAAACGCTATTATATTCCCTCATTATCTTTTCAATAATCTTTTCGTGTGCAATAATTGTTTTCGGTTCAAGCATAATCCTTGTAAGAGGATGATTGCTCACAACCATACTCAGGTTTTCATAACTTATGGTCATTACTTCGTCCCCTCTCTCCCCAACTCCTATCGGCCCGAAATTTCTCTCTTGTGATGAGGCAACAATACAGTAGATATATTTTCCTTCTTCAGACATAGTATTTTACTGAAAACCAATTACTGAGAAATATGCATACTATAGAGCAAATCAATAGCTGCATCAAAATGTTGTAGGGTTACGAATAACGGTGCTTCACGCTCTTTATCATGCCATGACTCCTGATTAGCCTGTGAAGCATGCAACTTGATATGCTCCCTTATAGTCAACATCGAGGCTCTTTTACAGATAAATGCAATATCTGCACCGGTTACACCCTCTGTTTTTTCGGCGAGCATCGCTATATCAACGTCTGCTGCAAGCGGCTTCTGTCTTGTATGTATGGCAAAAATAGCTTCCCTTGCTTTCCGGTCTGGTTTGGGTATTTCGAGGACAAGATCAAATCGCCCGCTTCTGAGCAGCGCCGGCTCTATAAGATCCAGACGGTTTGTGGCCGCAAGCACCAAAACGCCCTGCAATTCTTCAATGCCGTCCATTTCGGTTAGTAACTGGCTAATAACCCGTTCAGTTACTCTTGCTCCTGAAGCTTCCTGGTGCCGAAACGGGGCCAGGCTGTCGATTTCGTCAAGAAAGAAAATCGCCGGAGCTGCCTGCCTTGCTTTTTTAAAAATTTCTCTTACACTGCGCTCAGACTCACCGATGTACTGATTGATCAGTTCGGGGCCTTTCACGGCAATAAAGTTTACTTCGCTTTCGGTAGCCAGTGCCTTTGCAATCAGGGTCTTGCCCGTACCAGGCGGGCCATAGAGCAAAATACCTTTTGGCGGCCGGGTTTTTGTTGCTCGAAAAATCCCTGTAAATTTCAGCGGCCAAACAACCGCTTCCTGCAATTCCTGCTTCAAGGCATCCAGTCCGCCGACATCTTGCCAACTAACATTCGGGATTTCAACAAACACCTCCCGAATGGCCGAAGGATCGACCTCTTTCATGGCGGATAAAAAATCATCCATGGTAATACTGAGACTCATCAACAGATCATAAGGTAGACCGGCAAGATTAAAATCTATATCAGGCAAAATTCTGCGCAGCGCAACCATAGCGGCCTCCCGTGCAAACGCATCAAGATCGGCCCCAACAAAACCATGTGTTATTTCAGCCAATTTTTTAAGGTCGACATCTTCGGTTAACGGCATACCTCTTGTATGAATTTGCAAAATTTCATGACGGGCGTTTTTATCAGGTATCGGTATCGAAATTTCCCGATCAAACCTCCCTGGCCGCCTCAGTGCAGGATCAAGAGTGTTGGGCAAATTCGTTGCGCCAATCACAATGACCTGCCCTCTTGATTTCAAGCCATCGAGCAATGCAAGCAATTGTGCTACAACACGCCGCTCAACCTGCTTTTCCCCGCCCATGTCTTCACGTTTGGGAGCAATGGCATCAATTTCGTCAATAAAGATAATTGCCGGAGCGTGACCCTCTGCGTCTTCAAAAACCCTCCTTAACCTTGCCTCACTTTCACCGTAAAATTTCCCTATGATCTCCGGACCCGAAATGTGAGTAAAGTATGCATCGGTTTCATTTGCAACAGCACGGGCCGTCAATGTTTTTCCTGTACCTGGAGGTCCATGTAAAAGAACCCCTTTAGGAGGCTCGATTCCCAAACGTTCAAAAATCTGAGGGAAACGAAGCGGTAACTCGATCATCTCTCGAATCCGCTGTACTTGTAAGCCAAGCCCCCCTATGTCTTCATAGGCTATCTTTGCCGCTCTTTTTTCTCCAAGCTCATTTGTTTTTACCCGTATTGTTGTTTCAGCGGTAATGCACGTGATCCCCTCAGGTACGCTCTCAAGCACCCTGAACTCCTCTGCTTTCGTACCAAACAGGTTAGTTCGTATCCTGTCTCCTGCTATTACAGGCAAACCTTCAATCAGAGAGCCCAGATACCGGCTATCATCATCTTTCTGTGAAAGACTGACCCCAGTGAGCGGCAACAGCTCAATCCTGCTTGCTGACCGGACATCCACTTTTTCTAGCTGCACTTTATCATTCAGTCCTACCTGGGCGTTATCCCTTGTAATACCGTCAATTTGCACAATCGTTTTCCCCCGGTCATCCGGATAGGAAGGCATAATCCGAACGGGGGTTTTTCTCTTGCCGTGGATGAGAACAACTTGACCTGCTGAAAAACCAAAGCGGCGCATTTCTTCCGGGTCAAACCGGCAAATGGCCCGGCCAACATCCTTTGGGAGTGCTTCCTTAACCTGATAGCTCGCTGAAGCAACGTCTTTCATGAATTGAAAAGATGACCCATTATAACTTGCAAACCTTTAACCCCCTTGACTTCTGTTGGCTGCAGTGGAACCATGGTTAGCTCAAGATTGCTGAACTCTTCATGTAAAACCGTAAGATAGATGCTCTGACTGTGCTTTCTTTGCCGGCAAAAATCACAACCTTCAGACTCCATCACATTGTTAACT